>NZ_CP015079.1:4064085-4376707 GCF_001653335.1 Nocardioides dokdonensis FR1436 | reverse complement strand
CCATGGAATTGTCGGAGCGCACGAGACCATCATCCAACACACGGCTGGCTCGCGCTGACTCGGGAAGGGAGCACCAGCACATGACAACGTTCGACCAGGAACTCACCGGCCGATACGTCGCGGCCGGGCGGCGACCGCCCCGATCTCGACGCCCCGCGTCGCGCGGCCCGTGTTCGTGCGCGACACCATCCGCACGCTCTACAACGCCGACAAGAAGTTCGGGATCGACCCCGCCGACAACGGCTCGCTGGCCGAGCTCGTCGACGCAGCCGAAGAACACCTCGAGCACATTGCCAACGACGTCAGCCAGCGGTCAGTCATGGCGTCGCCCCACACAGGAGGAGACACCACATGAGGAAGCACCACTCCGCACTCGGGGAGGGGCCCTCGCCCTCGCACTGACCCTGACGGGCTGCGGCGGCGACGACACCGAGCCCACGGTCCAGGAGACCCCGAGCCAGTCCCCCTCGCCGACACCCACCAGCACGCCGACTCCGAAGACACCGGAGGAGAAGGCGGCGGCCCAGCTGACGAAGTACCTCGAGGTGAGGGACCTGGCCCACCGGAAGCGGACGATCGACTTCAAGGCCCTCAACCCGGTCGCGACGGGTGAGGAGTTTCTTGAGCTGCAGGAAGCGGTCGTCGACATGAAGATTGCCGACGTCACGAAGACCGGCAGCTACGTCCACACGCTCGGGGAGCCGCGAAACCGCGGCAGCTCGATCGAGATCACGGACTGCGAGGACCGTTCAGGAGTAACCGTGAAGGTGAAGGGCAAGGTGCGGACGCCCGACTACACCACTCCTGAAGGCAACCCTCTCCGCAACCCAGCGCCCGTCAAGTACACCCTCGTCAAGGACAAGGGCACGTGGAAGGTGACCGAATCTGACCTCCTGTGGGAGGAGTCATGCTAAGGCGCATCATCGCTCTGCTGGCGATGCTCGGCGCGTCGTTCGTGGTCGTGGTCGCAATGGCACCCGCGGCCAACGCTGATGGCTGCGACGTCGACGAGGAGACGGGCGAGGTCGTCTGTGAGGACGAGGAGGATGGTGGCGGCAACGGCGGCAACGGCGGTGACGGCGACACCGGCGGCTCCTCCACCTGCAACTACAACGGGAGAGAGATTCCGTGCACCGGCCCCGGAGGGTCGGTGTGGAGCAGCCTTCACGAGTGCTGGATCGGACCTTCGGCTGGTGAGCTGGGCGAAGATCTTCAGCCGCCCGCGGCCAGACGAAGGAAGATGGCGCCTGGCACGTCTGCTACTTCCCGCCGCCCGGATCGTCCTGGGAGTACACGTGGGTGCAGACCGGCGAAGTAGTCACCATCGACCCTGTGGTGCTCGCTCAGCGCGCGATCGCCTCGATGGACCTGGATCCCATCCAGATCGGCATCGTCCCCGAATCGGGTCCGAACCGGGTTGGCCTTGTCGGGCTCCCGGTGTGGATGTGGGTCGACAGCCCGACGGACGACACGTTCGGCCCGATCACTGCATCGGCCAGCGAGGGTCGGTGTCGGTCAGTGCCACCGCCAGCGTCTCCAGCATCGTCTGGGACATGGGTGACGGGACCACGGTGACCTGCACAGGCAAGGGCACCCCGTACGCCGACCACTACGGCAAGCAGGACTCGCCGACGTGTGGGCACCGCTACGAGAAGATGTCAACGGACCAGCCCGATGGGGCCTACCAGGTCACCGCCACGAGCCACTGGGTCGTCGAGTGGGCCGGCGGAGGTCAGTCCGGAACCATCGAGTTCGACCTGACCACCGACGCGCTGCCGATCCGCATCGGTGAGGCCCAGGTGCTGACGTAGTGAGTGGTCGGTAGTCACTCAGCGACCACAGGAGACAGGTCCCCGTCCTCGGAGCAGGACGGGGACCTGTTCTCGTTCTAAGGGCCTCGGATCGAGCCTGGCCGGCGGCGAGTATCCGGCCTGCGCGGGCCACCTTTGCGAAGGGGAAAGCCCCAGGCGTCTCGGGTCACCTGGGGCTTCGGCGCCTAGTAGAGCACGGCCGATCGAGCGCGCAGGAGATCCAGAAACTCACGGCGTCCAGGCCGGGGAGAGGCTGCGCCGGCGCCGGACCGGCGTCGCGTCGACTGCCGTCCGGGGCCGCTCGACCGCGCATGAGAAGGAAGGCCGCGCAAGGGTCGGCCGGGAACTTTTTTGTTTTTCGGGGGCGGGGGCGTCCCCCCTCTCTGACCTGCGCAAACGCAACGACCGTATCCCCGTCGAGCAGGCGTCCCCCCTCGAAATCAGGGGTTTGGGGGGACGGATGCGGGGACGCCTGCTCGCGATCTTTCTGCCGTGCTCAGCCACGGACGAAAGGAGCGAGCGCGATGAGTGTGGGCGACCAGCTCGGCCTCGACGACAACAGCGAACTGCTCGACCAGGCCCGCCAGAAGTGGCCGGCCTGGGTGGCCGCCGATCCGCGCCTCGGTGTGGTCGACAACTTCGACGATCTCCGCTCCTGGCTTCCGACGGTGGACCACGAAACCTCCGACCCGGTCCTCCTCGCGCTGGCCATGCTGGCGGCCCCCGACGGCGGCGGCGACATCGCCGCTGCGGCCGCTCTGGCCAAGTGCCTGCTGCCCGGCGCCTGCCGCTCGCGGGCTGGCTGAGCACCCTCCCGCCACGCGAGGTCTTCCGCGACAGCCAGCCGGTGATGGCCGGCACCTGGTCAGCAGTCGAGCGGGTCGACGAGCTCGTGGCCTCCCAGCTGTGGATCGAGGTCCGCAGCTTCAAGTGGCGCCGGACCCGCAAGGTCGCGGCCAACATCTTGATCAACACCCGCGTCGGTGTCCTCCGCGAGGTCGGCGACTTCTTCTACGTCTCCCGCGCCGACCGCACCTGGGCCAACACCACCCTCGTCGAGTCCTTCTCGGCTGGCGACCTGACGAGCGTCGACGGCGGTGCCGGCTACTCGGCCGAGATGCCGACCGAGCGGGTCGCCGGCGCGCTGTTCCACCGCCCCGAGATCCTCGCCGACGCCGGACCCGAGCAGGAGGAGCCGTCGGCCACTGAGGAGCTCCTGGAGCTGCTCGCGTGGGCCTGCGACCACAAGGTGAGCCCCGCGGACCGGTACCTGCTGCTGTGCCTGGTCGAGGAGGCCGACCGAGTCGAGACCCGCAGGCTGGCGCGCGGGTATGGCGGCCTGCTCAGCAACGAGGTGTCCAGCCGGTCGCGCCCCGCATCGGGGTCTCTGAGGCGACCGTCCGTCGCCACGGCTCTCGCTCCATGCGCGCCCTCGCCGCGGCCGCCCCGAGGAAGTTCGGCCATGACGAATAAGCCCGGAAGTGATCGCTCGCGCCACCCCGCGACACATAGGCGACTGGAGGTGGTGAAGCCCATGACAAACACCCACGACGGCGAGACCCGTAAGCCGGAGCAGATCGCCGAGCTGTTCGCGATCGCCGGCCGCGAGATCGAGGCGATCGAGCAGCTGACCGGCTGCGTCGCCCAGCTGCACGAAGTCCAGGCCGCGAAGGCGCAGCTGCGACCCTGACCCCGGCCGAGGTCCGCGCCGCGCTCGAGTTCCGCCGCGGCACCCTCGGGGAGGCCCAGTGAGCACCCAGACCCCGAGCCGCCCGGTCGGTATCGACGAGCTCAAGCGCCTGGCACGCACTGAACGCCGGCGAGTTCCGCACCGGTCCCGGCGCCGGCAAGGGCCCCCGCGGCCGCGGCACCGCCGCGGAGGACAACTGGTCACCGGCCGACGGCGAGCACACCATCGCCGTGATCGGGTCCGCAGGCTCGGTCGGCGCGAGCACCGTCGCCCTGGCCACCGGCCTGGCGGCAGCCGCCCCGGTCCGAGTCATCGAGTGCTGCTCGGTCACCGCCTCCGGACTCGCCGCGGCGAGCACCGCCGAGCTCGGCCTGCACCCGACCGACTGGCGTCAGGGCAAGCGCGACCACGTCCTGCTCGAGCGCGCCAGCGAGGTCCTCGCTGGCGTCGACGAGGTCCCGCTGCCCACCGAGGCACAGAACGAGACCCAGCTGACCATTCTCGACGTCGGCTGGGAGGCCGGCCAGCTGCTGGCCACCGACTGCTGGCTGGCCGAAGCCGTCCGCGCCGCCGATCAGATCGTCCTGGTCACCACCGCCACCGTCCCCCGCGCGTCGCCATGGACCTGCTGGCCGGCTACTGGCAGCCAGAGCAGATCGTCCTCGCCGTCCGCGGGCCCCGCCGCAAGAAGTGGCCGCGCGGCCTCGAGCAAACCCGCCGTGCCGGCCGGGCGGAGCGTGGAGGACCGCGAGCTCGCGGTCAACGGCCTGGACTCCCGACCCGTCCCGGCCCCCCTGATCTCGGCAGCACGTCAGCTGCTCGAGCCCGCACTGCCCACCGACACCAGCGAAAGCCCCCGCCCGGGGTCAGCAACCCAGAAGGAAGACCATGGACGTCATGACCGCAACCGCAACCACCGTGCTGCCCGAAGGCGCCCCCGGGTGCTGTCGGCCCCACCAACGAGATCACCAGCTACGTGCTGTGGGGCGTCATCGTCCTGTTCGGTCTCATCATCGCCATCATCGCCGAGTGTTCTCCCTGCCGCACGCCTCCAAGGTCGCGCGATCTCGGTTGTCGTGTGGCGATCGCCTCGGGATGCTCAACGGGATCCTCGGCTGGGCTGCGCGCGCAGCCACGAAGAAGGCAGAAGGCACCAGCGAGTGGAGCCGGCGCCGGCTGCTCGGCATCCTGGCCGCCGCCGTCGCCGTGGCTGTGCTCCTGCTCGGCGGCCTCGCCTACGCGGTCTACCTGGCGATCGCCGGCATCGGTGACGAGGCCAGCGCGAACACCGGCGTGGCCACCGGCGAGACCGAGCGCTCGACGGTGGCCCGCGGTGCCGCGCATCGCGATGAGATCGCGGCCGAGCCGATGCTGACCGTGCGCCGCCGGGCCGCCTTCCCGGGGAGCCACCAGCGCCACCGGAGATCAAATCCCGACCGGACCGTGACCGGAGGGCACAGCCGGAGGGCGCGATCGGACAGCTCGCCCAGATCGACCTCGCGGTGCTGCAGTCGATGAGCCTGAGCACCGCCGAGGAGGTCTACAACGCCTGGGCCCTGCCCGGTGGGGTCCGTGCGGAGGACTGGTGGATCACCGCCAGCGTCCGCGCGTTCCTCTCCAGCACCGGGATGGGCGAAGTCAAGGACCCCAGCGCCTCGGTGACCCTGGAGCCGGCCGCCGCGCTGGTCAAGGGCACCGACGGCCCCGACTGGGCGACGGTCTGCGTGCTGATGAAGGTCAGCGCCCCTACAAGCCGATCGCCTTCGCACTGCGAGCATGGGGGCTGGATGGTCGCCCCCGGCGCCCCGCCGGCACCCGCACCCGCGACCTGGCCCGGCACCCAGCTGGCACACGAGGCCGGCTGGCGCACCTGGTCCACCGACCACACCACCGAACCCGCCCACCCCGGCGACACGGAAGGGGAGCACTGAGATGAGCAACCGGATCAACGACTCGATGGGGGAGTCCCGCACGACCCTGCTGCGCGTGGGGGTCCTGGTGGCGATCGCCGTCCTCGTGGCGACCGCCGTCTGGCTCGGAGCGCGCGGCCGGACCGATGACAGCAGCGGAACCGACAAGACATCCGGGGACTCCTCGAGCCAGCCGGGCAGCAGGGGCAGAACGTCTCGGTCGACCAGGTCCCCGGAGAGCGCACCCGCAGACGGCGTCGTGATCCCGACCGGCGCCGACCAGGTCGACGGCTACCCGACCCGGTTCCCCCAGACCGACCTGGGCGCGGTCGCGCTGCAAGTCGAGGTCGCCAAGGCGCAGGTCGGGTTCGACTACGACCAGGCCGCCGCCGTCGCCGGCCTGTACGCCAACCCCGAGGACACGGCCGTCTTCGAGCAGCGCGCCCGCGACGCTGTCGCGCTGCGCCGCCAGCAAGCCGGCGTCCCGAAGGAGGGGGACGTCCCCCCGCCCGCGTCGTACGCGGTGACGCCGATCGCGTACACCCTCGAGGAGCTCGACACCGGCTACTACGCGGTGAACCTGCTCAGCTACGTCACCCTCACCACCGCCAACGGCAAGGTCAGCGACGGCCTCTACGCCGGCACCCAGCTGATGCGGTGGCTCGAGGTCGACGGCGTGGGCGACTGGTGCCTGGTCCAGGCAGCACCGCAGACATCGAGCACCTGGTCTCCACAGCCCAAGGCGGTCGCGCCGGGCACTCCGGAGTACAAGCAGGCCGGCTGGATCCCGATCAACGGCACCCCAGTGAGCACCGCCGACCTCTTCCACCGGGTCACCAGGCTGGGCATCGACGCCCTGGCGGTCCTGGTCCTCACCACGCTTCTCGGAGCCGCCACGACCATCCAGCCGCCAACCGCCGCCGCGGCCGAGCCGGCGACCAGCACGGCGGCCAGCACAGCGCAGGTCGCCACGGTCGAGACCACCAGCCAGCTGCCGGCCCGCACCCTCAAGATGGGCTGCCTTGGTCCGACGAACTGTGCGACATCGGCGGAGACGCCCTCGAGTGCGCGGAGGACCCGGTCGACTGCGGCAAGGACGCGGCCGGTGGCGTCAAGGACGAGATCGAGAACCAGGTCGAGGGCGTCCAGGAGTGCCTGGAAACCCCAGCCTCACCGACTGCGCCAAGGGAGTCGGGGGAGTGTGCCGGGAGTCAGCGGGTGTGGGCTGCTCGACGCGATCTGCGCGCCGGGCTCCCGGGGATCGGACTCCCTGGCGTCCCGGGGGTGCCCGGCATCCCCGGACTCCCGAACGTGGGGGACCTCTTCGGCGCCGGCATCCCCGGCCTCGGTGACATCCCCAACCCGTTCGAGAACATCGGGACGTCATCGCCAAGGCGGCGGCCGATGCCTGGACCGCAGCCATGCTCGCGGTGTGGAGCTCCGGCCTGTTCGTGCTGCGCATCGTGCTCACGTTCAGCGAGCTGTTCTTGACCCCCGACCTCAGCGACGACGGACCCGGTAAGGACGTCTACGCCTTCACCCTCTGGCTCGCGCTCGCCCTGGTGGTCATCTTGGCGATGATCCAGCTCGGCGCGGCGGCCTTCAAACGCGAGGGGGCCTCGCGCGGGCGTTCATCGGCGCCGGCCAGTTCGTCCTGGTCTGCGCCTGCTGGTTCGGCTACTGCGTCATGATCGTCGCGGCCTGCGGCGCCATCACGAAAGCGCTGATGAAGTCCGCTGCTCAAGGTGCAGACCTGGCCCGACTGGGATCCCCTGGGCGGCCTCGGCGTCGACGACATCACCGAGGCCGGCGTGGCCACCGCGCTGGCTTTCCTCGGCATCTTCCTGTGGCTGGCCGCGATCGGACACGTCCTGGTCTACCTCGCGAGGGCGGCCTCGCTGCTGGTCCTGGTCGCCACCGGCCCGCTCGCCGCGGCCGGGTTGGTCTCCGACTTCACCCGCTCCTGGTTCTGGAAGTCGCTGCGCTGGTTCCACGCCGCGGCGTTCACCCCGGTGCTGATGGTGATGGTGCTGGGCATCGGCGTGCAGTTCGCCAACGCGTCGCTGCCCACCTCGCAGACGGCACCGCCAAGGCGTTCGGCACGGCCCTGCGGCGGTCATGACGATCCTGATCAGCGTCGTCGCGCCGCTGGCGCTGTTCAAGCTTCTGGCCTTCGTCGACCCCCGGCACCCCCAGCGGCGCGTCGTTCCGGCAGGGCATGGCCATCCAGGGCGGCCTCCAGGGGCTGCTGAGCGGCGGCGGTGCCGGCGGCGGCTCGTCGGCCGCCTCGACCACCGACGGCAACGGTCGCTCGTCGGGTGAGCAGAGCGCCGAGGCCTCGACGGGGCGACCGGTTCAGCAAGTCCACCCAGGGCGTCCTCGGCAGCTTCGGCCCGGTCGGACAGGCGTTCGCTGCCGGGCTCGGGATGGTCAGCAGCGCCGGAGCGAAGGCCACGTCCCTGATGTCGGACGAAACCAACCAGGCCGGCGTCGGGCAGAGCACCTACGGACCCGACTTCAGCCAACATGGGTGGCCGCCAGTCCGGCCAGTCCGGCGGCCAGTCGGGCGACCAGAGCAGCGGCACGCACCGGGCTCGCAGAACAGCGGGGACGACGACTCGCCGTTGCCGACCCCGCCTGCCCCGCCTGCCCCGCCCACCCCGCCGACGCTGCCCACCGGCGGCGGACCCGGCGGTGGCTCGGGTGGCGGCTCGGGCGGGCAGGGCGGCGGCTCTGGCGGACAGGGCGGCGGTGGTGCCGGAGCAGCGCCCAAGACCCCCGGCCGCGGTGGCGGCGGGGAGCGGCCGGAGGTGCCGGCGGAGCCGGTGCAGCAGGCGGCGCGATCCCCCCGGTGGCGGTGTAGCCGATGCGCCGCACGACCTGCCCCCAGCCCCAATCGACATGCAGTGACCCGGAAGGAAACCGACGATGACCATCTACGCCGACTACCAGCGCGACCGCATCGGCTGGTTCTTCGGCCTCTCCGGAGGCCAGCTGATGTTCCTGGCGCTGGCCAGCCTGCCGGCGTTCTGGGCGATCAGCCGCGGAGCGTGGTTCTCTGCGTTCCTGTTCGCCCTGGTCTGGCTGTTCCTGCTGGCCATCACCGTCGTCCCGGTCCGGGGCCGCTCGGCCACGGGCTGGGTGTTCGCCTCGACGATGTACGCCGTCGGCGGGCTGCTCGGCTGGACCTCGTTCCGTGCCAGGCCACCGAGGGCCGCGCCGAGGACCTCGACACCCCCGATCTCCCCGGGTGCTGCAGGGCATCAAGATCCACGACGGCCCGCCGCACGGCTCCCAGCTGCAGCGGGTCGGAGTGATCCACGATGACGCGACGAAGACCTGGGCAGTCACCGCCTCGATCGTCCACCCCGGCATCGGCATGAAGGACACCGAGGAGCGCAGCCGTTACGGCGAGGCGCTGGCCGGGCTGCTCGACGTCGCCGGCCGCACCGAGAAGGTCGACGAGATCCTGTTCATGGTCCGCACCGTCCCCGAGGACGGCGCCGAGCGCGATCTGTGGGTCAACAAGCACCGCCGCGACAACGCCCCCCAGCTGTCCGAGGTCGTCAACAGCGACCTCGCGGTGGGCCTCACGCAGGCGTCGGTGCGCACGAGCAGTTCGTGACAATCGTCGTCCCGGAGACCCGGATCGCCCGGTCGGCCAAGGAGTCCGGGGGCGGCTTCGAGGGCCGCTGCCGCGAGCTCTACCTGCTCATGGCCGAGATCGAGGCCCAGCTGCGGGGCCCGATGGGGATGACGTCGGTCCGCTGGCTCACCTCGCCGGAGCTCGCCCTGGCGTCCCGGACCGGGTTCGCCCCAGGCGATCGCGCCGGCATCGTCGAGGCCCTCGCCATGCGGGAGAAGGACCCGAGCGTGAACGCCGACGTCCCGTGGGCGCTGGCCGGGCCCTCGGGCGCGGATGCGACGGTGCGGCACTACAGCCACGACGCGTGGAACTCGATCAGTTCCACCATCAAGCTCCCGACCCGCGGCGTGGCGATGGGCGCCCTGGCGCCGATCCTCACCCCGAGCGAGTCCGGTGAGCGGCGCTCGTTCGTCGTCTCCTTCCCGATCGTGTCCCAGTCCAAGGCCGACCGGCAGTCCGGCAACGCCGAGTGGGCCGCAGACCTGGCTGAGGGGATGAACGAGAAGCTCGGCCGCAAGACCCGTGCCAAGCAGCGCGACGAGGCCCACAAGGCCGCGGCCTGGACGCCAAGCTGGCCCACGGCAACGCGCTGGTCCGGCCTTACGCGGTGTGCACGGTCACGGTTCCCAAGACGCTGCGGATCACCGAGTTCGGCCGTCGCCTGGACGCCTCGATCCGACGCGCCGGGTTTGCGCCCCTGCGGCTCGACCTGGCCCAGGACGTCGGTTTCGCCGCCTCGACCATCCCCGTCGGGATGAGCCTGACCCGGAGCGGAGACGCCTGATGCCCACCACGACCCGCCGGAACCGCGGCGGCGCCGATCGAGGCAGGGACATGGCGGCCTTGTTGTCCGACTTCGGCCACGACCTGCCCACGATCCCCCCGCTCGCCCCGGAGGCCAAGGAGCCCCGGATCTTCAAGTACGCCCCGCGCCGCGGTGCAGCTCGTCGCGGCCGCGGCTGGGCGCCCGTCACGGCCCCGGCGCAGGCCTGGCGGATGACCAGTGACCAAGCACCGGTGTTCTGGCCGTTCGTGTCCGCGCCGGCCCTGCCGCCGACCGGGGCGCAGATGGGCGTCGACCAGCTCTCCGGCGGCTCGTTCTACTGCGACCCGTTCGGCTGGGTGCTGCGCGACGACGTGTCGGCGACCAACCCGAACATCTTCCAGTTCGCCAAGCCCGGCACCGGCAAGTCCGGCACCACCAAGGCGTTCTGCACCCGGATGATGCCCTTCGGCTACCGCACCCTGGTCTTGGGTGACCCCAAGGACGAGTACGAGTCGCTGTGCCGCGCGCTCGGTGTCGAGCCGTTCGTCATCGCCCCCGGCTTCTGGGCACGAATCAACCCCCTGGCCATGGGCCCGCTCGGCCACGACTGGGAGAAGCTCTCGGCCGAGGAAGCCCAACGGCGCACGACGATCATCTTCAAGCGCTGGCTGGTCCTGATCCGCGGCCTGGTCGGCAGCATGAAGCTCGACGACCAGCGCCGAGTGCCGTTCGGGCCCGACGAGAGCGACGTCGTCCGCAACGCCTTGGCGATCCTCACCGGCTACGCCGCCGGCAACTCGATCCTCACCGAGACCACCATCCCGCGGCTGTGGGACCTGCTGCGCAACCCCACCGAGGAACTCGTCCGGGCGTGCGAGTACGGGAACACCCGCCAGTTCCTCGACCAGACCCGGCTGCTGCGCAACGCGCTCGGTGAGCTGGTCACCGGCACCCTGGCCGGCCTCTTCGACGACTTCACCAACATCGAGGTCGACTGGCGCGCCCCGATCCAGTCGTTCAGCCTCTCCCGGCTCGACGGCCTCGGGACGAGGCCGTGGGCATCGCGCTGCTGTGCATGAACTCCTGGGGCCGCGGGCTGCGCGAGATCGCCGAGCCCGGCGACCTGCGCATCGTCGTGCGCGACGAGGTCTGGAAGCAGATGCGCCTCGGCGTCTCCGCGGTAATGAGCTTCGACGCCGACCTGCGGCTCTCGCGCGGCATGGCCGGCAAGGGCGGCGACATCCAGTTCGCCAACCTCCACAAGCCCTCCGACCTGCTCTCGGTCGGCGATGCCGACTCCCAGGCCGCGATGATCGCCAAGGACCTCCTCGAACTGGCCGACATCAAGATCCTCGGCGGGCAGAAGCCGCGCGTCGCGCGCGAGCTCGACTCGATGCTCGGCTTCGGCCCGATCGCCCAGGACCTCGTCTCCGGGTGGGCGATGCAGGACAAGGGCCGCGCGCTGTGGTGCGTCGGAGACGCCACCTACAAGGTCCAGACGGTGCTCCACCCGCTGGAGAAGAAGCTCTACTACACCAACGAGGCCATCGAGGCCGCCGGCTGAGGCGCTCGGGACTGACCTGTCGTGAAGAAGCTACTCCTCGCCGGACTGCCGGTCCTGATCGTCTTCATGGCCCTGCCGTTCGTCGTCACCCTGATGGTGGTCATGACCACGACCGCGGCAGCCGAGTGCCGCACCCAGACCAGCGAGACCGCACCCACTGAGCTCGGCGACCTCGGTGTCATCGACGGTCCCGTGGGCGGTCCGGTCAAGGGCAAGGTCACCATGGCGCAGGCCAACATCCCGCGCCGCTCCGGTCTCGACGGCTTCCGGGCCTCCATGCCCCGGGTGCTGTCGACGAACCCCGACTTCGTGAGCCTCAACGAGGCCAGCGGCTGGAGCCTGGCGCAGATCGAGGCGGCCGCCCCCGGCTACGACGCGTTCCGGGTCGCCGACCACACCGGCGACAACAACTCGATGGGCAACGTCGTGCTGTGGAAGCGCGACACCTGGTCCAAGGCCAACGGTGGCCGGGTCACCCTCGCCGTCGACGACAACACCTACTACAAGGGCCGCCCGGTCACCTGGGATCGGTTCGCCACCTGGGTGATCCTCGAGCGCGCCGACGGCGCCGTGGTGTCGGTGATCTCGACCCACCACATGACCAACCCGCACAAGTACCCCCGCCAGCACAGCAACCCGCCGCTGACCCGGCCCCAGCAGTACGGCGCCGGCATGGACATCCTGCTGCAGCTGCGGAACTCCCTGGCCACCCACGGCCCGGTGCTCATCGGCGGCGACATGAACACCCACGCCTCCTACACCGACCTCCCGTGGACGGCGGCCGCCAAGATGAAGGCCGCCGGCTACGGCTGGCACAACCACTCGGTCGACTTCATCTTCTTCCCCCAGTACCAGGGCGTGCGGCTCGAGGGCGGCTGGGACGGGACCATGGTCTCCGACCACCACTGGATCGCCGCCCGCATCGCCATGAACGGCGCCGGCCCCGAGAGCGCCCCCACGACCGCGGCCACCAGCGAAGGTGTGGTGAACGCCGCCCACACCACAAGGACGTCGGCCGAGCCCCCGTCCGGCGACGTGCTCGCCCAGCTGATGCAGCTGCGGTTCGCCTCCAGCTACCCGACCCTGACCACCGAGCAGGCCCGCAATGCGATCACCATCGCCCAGGTTGCCCGCGACCTCCAGGTTCCCCGCTACGGGCTGCAGATCGCGATCGCCACCGCGATCCAGGAGTCCAAGCTGGTCAACCTCACCGGCGGCGACCGCGACTCCGGCGGCCTGTTCCAGCAGCGTCCCTCGACCGGCTGGGGGAGCCGTGCTGAGGTCACCAACCCCGTCCTCGCCGCGCGTGCCTTCTTCGGCAAGGCCCAGCACACCGGCAACCCCGGCCTGCTCGACATCCCCGGCTGGCAGGACATGCCGCTCACGCAGGCGGCCCAGGCTGTGCAGCGCTCCGGCTTCCCCGACGCCTACGCCCAGTGGGAGGGCGTCGCCGGCGACATCACCGAGCTGCTCGGCGGCGACCTACCCGACCTGCCAGGCGTCGACGGCGAGGTCTCGAACGCGAGCAACTGCGAGGACACCGTCAACCCGATCACCGTCGGGACCTTGAACATCTTGGGCGCCGGCCACACCGACAACCAGGCGGGCGGCGGCAACGAGAAGGCCGGGTACGCCACCTGGGACAAGCGTCTGCCCGGGGCACTCAGCGCGATCGAGAACGCCGGCGTCTCCATCGCCGGCCTCCAGGAGGTCCATGGCCCCCAGGCCAAGGCCCTGGCTGAGCGCTACTCGGCCAAGTGGGGCATGTACCCGGCCACCGGCAACACCCAGAACAAGGTGATCTGGGATCGCGGCAGCTGGCAGATGACCGACTCACGCCTCGTCCAGATCCCGTACTTCAACGGCAAGGACGTCGGGATGCCGGTCGTCCAGCTGACGGGTGCGGCCGACAGCGTCAACGCCGGGCAGGTCATCTGGGTCTGGAGCATCCACAACCCCGCCAACACGCAAGGGAACGCCTCCGGGCACCGCCAGGAGGCGCTGCGCCGCCAGCTGGCCACCATGACCGAGCTCGCCGGCACCGGCACCCCGGCGGTGATCCTGGGCGACTTCAACGACGGCAAGGACGGCCAGAACTCCTCACACTGCGCGCTGACCCCTGAACTGAGCAACGCCTTCGGCGGATCAGCGGAGCCCTGCAAGAAGCCCAAGCAGGACGCGCCGATCGACCACATCTACGGCGCCAACCTCACCTGGGCCAGCGCCGAGGTCGACAACAGCACCCAGGCCAACAAGATCGCTGACCACCCGCTGGTGACCGCCACCACCGCCGGCAGCAGCGCGGGCTGCGCGGTGGCGACCGAGACCAACTACAACCTCGGCCCGGTCAAGCCGCAGCTGACGCAGCTGGTCAACATCCTCGGCCCGATGTTCGACATCAAGACCGTCGGCGGCTACCGCGAGAGCGCCACCGACCCCCACGGCCACCCGGCCGGCCTGGCGGCCGACTTCATGGTCCCGCTGACTCCCGCCGGCAAGGCCCAGGGGGACGCGCTCGTGGCGTACGCCCAGGCCCACGCCCGCGAGCTCGGGATCGACTACATCATCTGGTACCAGCGCATCTGGTCGGTCGCGCGAGCCGACGAGGGCTGGCGGCCGATGGAGGACCGAGGCTCGGCTACCGCGAACCACCTGGACCACCCGCACATCAACGTGCTCCCCAACGCCCAGGTCTCCCCGGTCGGCCTCGAGGGCGCGTCCTGCGACGAGGTGGTCTACCCGGTTCCCGCGCAGTACATCGGAACGGACCGGAAGAACTGGCACGACACCGGCCCCTACTGGACCAACTGGCACACCGGAACCGACTTCTCCGCCCCGTGCGACACGACCGTCTACGCCGCCCACGCCGGCACCATCGAGATCGACACCAGCCAGAGCTGGGCCGGCAAGCAGCTGGTCAAGGTCACCACCGGCGCCGGCTCTCTGACCACCTGGTACGCGCACATGCAGAGCGTCACCGTCAGCCGCGGCCAGACCGTCGCTGCCGGCGAGCCGATCGGTGAGGTCGGCAAGGAGGGAAACGGCTCCGGGTGCCACCTTCACTTCGAGGTCCACCTCGAGAACGGCTCCATCTACGGACCCGACAACGTCGACCCCTCGACCTGGCTGGCTGAAAACGCCTCGAAGTCGAGCCGGTCTGTGTGATCGCTGCCGGGCCCTCCCGACACATAGGTGACCAGCCAGAACTTCGACCACCCACGATTCCTGGAGGTGGAATCCAATGCAGCGAGAGCGACGACGCGACCCCTACCCCTGGACCTGGGAGATCCCTGTAGCCGTGGCCCTGGCGGCCCTGTTCGTCGTCGTGATCGGCATCCAGCTGGGCCGCTCCGTCGCGAACCTACTTACCGGCGCCGGCTGGACCTGGCCCGACGCCAACGCCGGCGCGTTCCCCTCACCGATCGGCACCGCCTTCTGGACCAGCCTCCCCGGCGTGGTCGGCGGGCACGCCGACGCCGGCCTGCCCACACCGACACCGGACGGCCTGGCTGGCCGCGGCCTGGTGTGGGTCAGCCTCGCGATGACCGAGGTCGCGCTGCTGAGCGCCAGCATCTGGGTCGGCGTCTGGGCCTACCAGCGGTGGGGCCCGGGACGCATGCGCGGCATGGCCACCGCCGCAGAGGCCGAGAAGATCCTGGGCGTCACTCGGCTGCGCAAGGTCGCCGGCATCGTCCGCCCCGACCTCTACGGCAAGCACGCCACCGCCACGGGGGCACCCGTTCAGCGCACCGCCGGCGACCTCACCGAACAGACCGGGCCGCAGCTCGGCCACGGGCTCAGCCCGTGGCTCCTGAACGGCCGCCGGACGAAGGAGGAGGAGCGATGAAGCTGAGGTTTAACCCGTGGGACGTGGGCTGGCGCATCGGGGACGCGCACGAGCCGCGTGGCGGCGAGCTGTGGGTGCCGTGGGACCGCACCGCCGGCGTCATTGGCCCGCAGGGCTCCGGCAAGACCCTCGACCTGCTCACCCCGGCGCTGCTCAGTGCCCCGGGCGCTGCCCTGGTCACCCTGACGAAGGTCGAGGACCTGGTGCTGAGCCTCACCGAACGCTCCCGCGACGACCGGCCGTGCGTGGTCCTCGACCCGTTCGGGCTGGCCGAGGGCGTCGTCGACGAGCTGATCTGGGACCCGATCGCCGGCTGTGTGGACCCCAAGGTCGCCGAGCGGCGAGCCAAGGCCTTCACCGCCGGCACCGTCAAGGGTGCGATCACCGGCGGCACCGGGGACGATGCCGCCCGGTTCTACGCCGCGGAGTCGGCGAAGGTGCTGCAGGGCTACTTCCACGCCGCGGCCCTGACCGGGAAGACCCTCGAGGACGTCCTGCAGTGGGTCGCGAACCCGACCGCGGCCAGCCAGCCGATGGAGATCCTGCGCCGGCACCCGCACGCCGAGCCGTTCTGGCACGGCCTGCTGCACGGGGCGCTCAACGGCGACGACCGCACCGCCGGCAACACGATCACCACGGTGCAGCAGGCGGTGTCGTTGTTCTTTCAGGCCGACATCCGCCGCCGCTGCGTCCCCAGCCACGGGCACCCGGCTACCGACCTGGCCGACGTGATCCGTCGACGCGGCACCATCTACCTCCTGGGCCGCGAAGACCCCTACGCCTCGGCCAGCCCGCTGATGACCGCGGTGGCCGAGCACGTCTTGGACACCGGGCTGCTGCTGGCCAACAGCTCACCGTGGGGCGGCCGGCTGTGCCCGCCGCTGGTCTCGGTGCTCGACGAGCTGCCATCGACCGCACCGCTGCCGACCCTGCGCACCCGGATGGCCAACGAGCGCGCCCTGGGCCTGTCGTTCATCTGGGCCGCCCAGACTCGTCCCCAGCTGACCAGCATCTTCGGCGAGCACGAGGCCCGGGCACTGCTCGGGCTCACCAACACCCTGGTGATGTTCGGCGGGTCGAAGGACGTCGCGTTCAACCAGGAGATCTCCGACCTGCTCGGAACAGTCCGCATCGGTCGCGTCACCCACTCCACCGGGGGGTTCAACGGCGGTAGCCGCAACTTCTCCGGCGACGACATCCCCATCATGCGTCCCGAGGAGGTCCGCCAGCTCCCCGAGCGACGGGCACTGGTGATCGCCGAGAACGGCAAGCCGATCATCGCCAAGCTGCACCGCTGCGTGGAGGGCAAGGCCGGCGAGCGGCTCCTGGCCGACCAGCGGACGCTGCGCGCGCGGCTCACCAACGACCGCCGCATGGTCATCACCCCCGAGGCCCGGGCCACCGCCGCCCTCGTCGAGGCGCGCCGCCTCGGCTTCGTCGACGACGAGACCGAACCAACAAGGAGTGAGCTGTGACGACCGAACAGGCCCGACGGGCCGCACCCAGCCCGATGGTGTTCCCGTTCCCCGTGCCCGGCGAGCGGGTCCGGCTGGCCTACCGCGAGCTCCACATCGCCATCAACGGCACCGAGGAGCAGAAGAAGGTCCTGGGCAACCACGCCCTGCTGCCGCGGCCCTGGGAGCCGGCCATGTGCCTGGACCCCGAGCTGCGGCACCAGCTGTGGGAGTGGCTCGAGGATGTCGTGGCTTGGCTCAACCGCGAGTACACCTGGGACGTCTCCGGGCTCATCCCCAGCTGCTGGCCACTGCACCCGCACCTGGTCCACGAGATCGCGGTGCTGGCCGACCAGCGCCGCCGCGCCGGACTGGCGATGACCAGCGACGCGCTCGAGGAGTGGCACCGCTACTGCCTGCCCGGCTTCACCGACCGCATGCGGAACAGGCTGCGGGCCCACTGCGACGACGAGCACAAGAACTGGCCGGCCAAGCCGCGACACAACGAGCACCTGGGCGAGGCCAGCACCCAGCGGCGCGAGAACGCCTTCGCCCACGACGTCGACGCGCTGCCCGCCAGCCGACGGGCGTATGAGCAGCCCGAGCCGGTCGGTCGACCGCGTCTCGTCGAGGTCGACCTGGACACCGGCGAGATCAAGGACGACCCGCTCGGTGCGCAGCCGCGCACCCGAACTGAGAAGGGACCGAGGGAATGACAGAGGCAACGATGCAGACGAAGGAGCGTTCCGAGGCCATCGGTCGCGCGCAGCGCGCTCTCAAGGCCCTCGGCGAGCACCCGCGTTCGAGCAAGAAGGAGCTCGGCCACGCGCGCGAGCACCTCAACGCCTGCTACTCCCACAGCTCCGGCGAACACGTGTGGAACGCCGTGGCGCAGGTCGAGGCGATGGCCGAGCGTCGCTACGGCGTCCCCAGCGCCGAGGAGCACCGCCAGCTGGTGGAGCCGAGCGAGGACCTCGAGGAGCCCGCGACAGCCGCCCGCGGCCGCGCGGCCGAGGACCGTGCGCCTGTGTCGACGACGCCGGCGCACGATGTGGGACTCGCTCCCACCGCGTCGAGATGATGCCGACGCCTGCACCCGGTGCGCGAATCGGCCTCAGAACGCCGCTGAGAGACCGGGAACCCGGCCTACCGGGCACGGTGGCGCCAGCGCGTTGTCTCCGAGCGATTCTGAGCGATCCCGCCACTGCGGCCGTCAAGGCCTAGAGCCATGCCCGACCCCGTGGCCTACGCCCTCCTCATCGTCGCGGCGATCGCCTACCTGGGTGGCGCCGTCCTGGTGGTCGCGACGCTGGCCAAGGTCCTGGTCGCCTGGTCGGAGGGCTGGCGCACCCGCCGCGGCGCCGAGCCGGTCGACCAGGCGCTGCAGCAGCGGGCCGCCGCGGCGATGGCGGCCGTCGCGGAGCTCGCGGACATCGCAGCGCCTGGCACCGACGTCGTCGCGATCCTCGGTGCGCCTACCGGCGACGCGGACCGCGTCGTGGGCGACGGCGGACTGGCGGTGACCCGTTTCCGAGCGGGACACCCGGCCACCGTGGTGTTCGCACGGGCCGCACTCACCGGGCTCAGCTGTGCCGCGGTGCAGAGCCTGGCTGCCCACGAGCTCGCCCACGTCATCCGACGTGATCGGACCTCGGCCGCGGCGCACTACGCGTGGCTGCTCGGCTACCTGGTGCTCGTGCTCGCCGGCGGCGGCCTCACGATCACGGCGCTCGCGGCTGCGCCGCAGCTGGCCGGCCCGGCGATGCTGGCCACGATGACTGCCGCCGTCGCGTTCCTGGGCTTGCGCGTCGCCTTCGACCGGCGGGAGGAGATCGCCGCCGATCTGTTCGCCGTCGACCTGACGCGTGACCTGGACGCGGCCGCCGAGCTGATGCGGTTCTACGAGGACAACGTCGCCCGGCTGCTGCCTGATGGTGGTCTCGGCCGAGCGTGGGCGCGGCTCGAGCGACGCTGGTTCGCCACCCACCCTGAGCCGCAGGCACGGCTCGCCGCCATGCGCCGCCACCTGGTCGACCAGGCGGCCGACTAGCCCTCGACGCCGCCGGCACCACCGGCCACGGCCAGCGACCGCGGCTCGGGGCTGTAGGACAGCACTCCCTCACGCGCGAGAGTCCGGATGATCCGCTCCCGCAAGGCCGGCGCCCAGCCGAGCGCGTCACCGAGCTCGGTCCACGTCGGGCCGGCGCCGGTGCGTTCCCACACGCCGGCGACGTACGCCTTGGCCCGCTCGGCGTCACGATCGACTGCGGTCCGCGCGGTGGCGGCGGCCTCTTCGCGCGCCTGCTGCTGCTCTCGCCACCCTGTCTCGAAGACGTCTATTGCGGGGGCGACCCAGCCCGGAGACTGCGCGGTCAGATGCACCGCCAGCCGGTGCCGCGGCAGCCCGGGGCGCCCTGCGGCGCCCACCAGATCTACCTACGCGTCGACCAGCTCGTCCGGCGGGGTACCTGCGTAGCCGGCGACGGCAAGGAACTGCCGCACCTGAGCGCGCGTCGCACGCCGGGGTCGCTTCGTGGCAGACATGACACCTTGATCGGCCGGGGGAGTGGGCGCCCAAGACTACTGACGGAAGCCGGACAGTCCGTCCAGTCAGCGTCGCGGAGTGCCGCGCCGCGGCGGCCGCGGGCGGTTGACGTCCTGCCGGTCGCGCGCGGCTCCCTGCGACGTGGTCGGCGCCGGGATGCTCTCGTCGGTGTCGATCGGGATCTCCAGACGGGAGACGATCCGGTAGCGCAGGTCGCGTGCGGGGCTGTCGCCCAGGGGCTTCTCGGCGACGATGGCACGGGTGGCGGCGCCGACGTCGTGACCGTGCTCGTGGGCCTGCTGCAGCATCGCTGCGGTGGCCGGCCAGTCGCCCTGCTCGAGCAGGCGCGGGTCGAGCTCGCGGGCCAGCGGCGCCCACCGCTCGGCCGGCGTCTTCTCGTCCGCGGCCGAGAGTCGGGCACGGACCTCGCTGCTCTTGTGCAGCTCGGCCAGCGCAGCCTTCCGCGGGTCGGCGTCCCACGTCTTGACCGCGTCCCGCAGGTCCCGGCCGGCCTGCAGTTGGGAGAGCTGCAGCCGTGCGCGCACCTGGTTGACGCCCGGCTCCCAGGCCCGGCTGGGACGGGCCGAGATGACCCGCATGGCGGCCACCGGCCCCTGCTCGGCGCCGAGGGGGTTGTCGAGCCGCTCGGTGAGGAGCTGGTCGCCCAGGGACCGGAAGGCGGGCTGGCCGCTGGCCACCGCAGCGGTGAGCGCGGCCGGGCCGCGCTGAGCGAGCAGGTCGGCAGGGTCGAGTCCGTCGGGGAACCGGGCGTAGCCGGGGTCCATGCCGTGCGGGGTCAGCATCCAGAAGTCGCGCTCGGCCGCGACCTGGCCCGCCAGGTCGGCGTCTCTGGCCACGATCGGGTCGCGGCCGACGGCGGCCAACTGGGCGGCCTGCTCATCGGTCAGGGACGTGCCGAGCGGGGCCACGCCGAGGTAGAGGCCGGCGCTGGCGATCGTAACGGCGACCGCGTCCATCGGGCCCTCGACGATCACCGGGACGGCGCCCTCGGCGAGCACTTCGTCGACGACACCGAACAGCTGCGCGCCCTTGTGGAACAGCGGAGTGTCGGCGGTGTTGAGGTACTTCGGTCCGGCCTTGTCGTCATCGGTGAGATCGGGGCGGCGGCGGCCGACGAAGCCGAGCACCTCGCCCTGGTGGATCACCGGGAACATCACGCGGTCACGGAACCGGTCGATGAGGCGACCAGTCCGTGCCTCCACAGCGACGCCGGTGGCGAGCATCTCGGCGTCGCTGACGCCGCGGCCGCGGAGGTGGTCGACCAGGTTGGTCCAGCCGGCCGGAGCCTGACCGGGGCGGAACCGCTCGTCGCCGGCGAGGTCGACGCCGAACCGGCCGGTGAGGTAGTCGCGGCCCCACGAGTCGGTGAACCGGGACTCGAAGAAGGTCTGTGTGAGCTCGTTGATCTCGACCATGCGCTCACGCGTGACGGGGGAGGAGTGCCACTCCTCGGCCCGCTGGTACATGAGCCGGATATCGGCGTCGGTGGGCTCCAGCCGGGTGCCGCCGAGGTCGCGGATGTAGGCGGCCAGCGTCAGGTCGCTCTCGATGTTCTGGTCCTCGTCGACGTCGACTAGGTCCTCCTCGAGCGCGTCGACCTGGTGCTCGTCGACCAGGTCGACGGGGGGCTCGAGGTCCGTGTCGGGGTCCTCAGCAAGCGGCCACGGGATGTCGTCGGACTGGTCGACGAACATCGCCTGGTCGGGTTCGATGCCCTCCCACAGGTCCGCGGGCGGCTCCTCGAAGTGGTACTCGTGCGCGTGCTCGTCGGGAGCGGTCTCCAGCGCGATCGAGGTCCGCCAGACCAGTGCCTGGCACTCGTCGACGCCCTCCCAGCCGTCGCTCGGCAGCGCCCGGCCGGCGCCCAGAAGGGCCTCGACCTGCCATCCGCGCTGCAGGCCCTGGTCGACGTTGGAGACCAGCGCGGGCCACCAGGTGCTGGCCTGGATGCTCGCGGCGCGCTCGGGACCGAACAGGTCCGCGAGCCGCGGCGCCCAGTCGGTGGTGACGCTCTCGCCGTGGGAGCCGTCGCCGATCTGG
Source organism: Nocardioides dokdonensis FR1436 (assembly GCF_001653335.1). Lineage (NCBI taxonomy): Bacteria > Bacillati > Actinomycetota > Actinomycetes > Propionibacteriales > Nocardioidaceae > Nocardioides > Nocardioides dokdonensis. The sequence continues at coordinate 4,355,413 of NZ_CP015079.1, read as the reverse complement.
GCGGCGACCGCGGGTGTGAGGTGGCGGGCCATGCGCCACCAGAGCGCGGCCGCGGCGAGCTCGTCGGGCAGCGCGCCCGCCGGGTGATCGGGTGCGGCGGCGGTGCGCAGCAGCTCGTGAGCCGTGACGCCGGCGCGAGACATCGCGGCCAGCCGCTCGGCCAGGAGCGGGGTGAACTCGTCGTCGCGGACCTGCGGGGCGAGCGAGTAGAGCAGCTGGCGCCATTCCTTGAGGGCCGGCGTGTGGTCACCGCTGACGGCCCGGTTGAGTCGCCGCTGCCAGGTCGCCGGTGCCTTCTGCAGCTGCGGGGCGCCGGTCGGTCGCCGGTCGTCGGCGGGGACCTGCATGGCTGCGCGCCAGACCTCGACGTCGGCCACCGTGGTGGCCTCGGGGCGGATGCCGTTCTGGGCCCACACCGGCAGCGAGGCCTGTTCGGAGGCGCGGGTGTGGACCTGGTCGGCGAGCTGCTCGACCAGGTGCGCGCGCTGGGCGAGGTAGGCACCCCAGTGCGGGTCCTCGGCCAGACGTGCCGGGATCCCGGGCATCCACGGGAGCGGGCCGGCGCCCGCGTTGCGCAGGCCGGAGGCGTCCAGGCGCCAGTCCAGGACCGCGGCACGGTCGCGTGCGCTCTCCAGCTCCCGGTCGCCGGCGGCGGCCCGGAGCGCTTCGACGGGGTTCTCGCCGGCCGCGCCGAGCAGCAGCAGGTGGGCGCGCAGGGTGGGCCAGGCGGCCTCATCGGACAGCCCGGGAGTCAGTGTCTCGACGGCGGTGTCCAGCGCGTCGACCATGTTGACCGTGGTGCCGTCGACGCCGGTGGTGGTGTCGTGGCGCAGCAGGTCCTCGGCGGCGACGTAGAGGCTGTCGAGGTAGCGCTGGGCGGCTTCGCCGAGCCGGGTGGCCGGGTCGGCCTGCTCGCGGAGCAGGCTGGTCGCGGACCGCTGGGCGTCGTCGCGGGCCAGCATCGACTCGAGGATGTCGGTGGGGGTGAGCGGCCGGACCAGGGTCGGGTGGGTGACCGAGTGCGGGTCGCCGTCGCCGACGACCTCGAGGTAGACGTGGTTGGCGTGCGCGCCGCGGGTCATCATCGTGTAGAGCTGCTGGCGCGACTCGGTGCCGGTGGTCAGGCCGTGCATGGTGTCGGCGGTGACGCCCTGGGCGGTGTGCACGGTGCACGCGTAGCCGAGCTCGGTGGCCTTGGCGACGTATTCGCTGGGCAGTCGCACGGTGCGGCCGTGCTGGGTGTGCTGGACGGTCAGGTCGCCGCCGTCGTGGATCTCCAGGACGGTCCAGCGGTCGCCGTTCTTCACCCAGTCGGTGGCCGAGGTGCGCAGCCGGCGGTCGTTCTCGCGGGTGATGATCAGCTCGCCGATCGACGCCTCGTTGCCGTCGGCGAGCCGCCGCACCGGGCCACTGCTGGCGACGTCGGCCGGGTCGATCCCGTCGAGGCGGTGGGCGCGGGCCTGCTGGTTCAGCTCGCTGACCAGGTCGCGGGTGGGGGCGAGCATGATCGAGTCCAGCCCGGCGGCGCGGTCGGCCTGCCAGGCGGCGAAGACCTCCTCGGTCATGGTGGCCAGGTCGCCGACGTGGACCCGGTCGCGGTCGAGGTAGAAGCCGAGCGCCTCGCTCTTGCCATCGCGCAGGGCTAGCGACGCTGCGCCCTCGGCGGGGTCGGTGAACCGGACCAGTTCGGTCAGCTGGAGCGCGCCGTGGGTCGCTTGGATGTCGCGGAGTACGCCGCCGGCGCCGATCGCGGAGAGCTGCTGGTCGTCGCCGATCAGGCGGACGCTGCCGCCGCGCTCGAGGATGTAGGAGACGGCGGCGTCCAGGGAGAGGGTGTCGGCCATGCCGGCCTCGTCGATCACGACGAGGGTGGGGGAGTCGATGCCGGCGACCCAGTCCGGCATCGCGGCACCGGTCTGCCGGGCCTGCTCGAGGGAGTGGGTGAGCTTGGCCAGGGTGTCGGTCTGGGTGTCGATCTGGGAGCGCAGGGCGTCCGCGGCCGCCGCTGAGGGAGCGAGGCCGATGATGGTGCCGCCGCCGTCGGTCCAGGCGCTGGCCAGGGCTCGCATCGCGGTGGTCTTGCCCGATCCGGCGGGGGCGATCGCCAGCTGGAGCCGGGCGCCGGAGGTGGCCATCTCCCGTACCAGCGTGGCCTGTCCGGCGTTGAGGGTGATGCCGTTGGCGGTCGACTCCAGCAGTGCCAGGTCGACCGAGGACGCCTCGACGGCGTATCCGTCGGGGCGGCCGGCGGCGTCGACCAGGCGCTGTTCGGCGGCCAGTACCTTGCTCGAGGTGAACAGGTCGGCGCCTGCCTGGGTGTAGACCGAGGACCCGTCTGCGCGGCGCAGCTGGACCGGCTCGCTGATGGTGTCCCAGGGGCGGGCCATGCTCACCGAGTGGCCGTCGAGGACCTCGCTGACCAGCAGGTCGACCACCTGGGAGACCTGGTTGGTGGGCACGTTGGCGGCCCGGACCTGCCGCTGGGCTTCGGCGTAGACGTGCCAGTACTGCCAGGTGCTCCGGCCACCTTCCATCGTGGCCACGATGCGGTCGGTGGTCTTGGCGAACCAGGCTGAGTCGGCCAGGGAGCGGGCCGCGCCCTTTGGGTTGAGTGCCCCGTGGACCATCTGCTTGACCCGCTGCGGTGTGCCGAGCACCTCGACGGCCTCGCGGTTCCAGGTCTCGCGCTGCTCGGCCAGCGAGCGGGGCTCGTGTTTGGCCTCGCGGGTCTCCAGCGTCGCCTGTTGGGACAGCTGGATGGTCTCTACCGGGGTCGGGGGCCGGCCGTGGGTGGCCTGGAACGCCGCGGCGAGGATCTTGCGGCGGTCCTCGACGCTGGCGCGGCGCTTGGAGAACCGGCGGTTCAGGTCGGGGTCGACGCCGACGATCTCACGCACCGGCCGCTTGCGGGCGTCCTGGTTCGGGCGCTCCTCGAACCGCACGCCGAGGGCGTCGACCAGGTGCCGCTCGAGCGCGGTGTTGTAGGTCTCCGAGGCCGAGACGACCGCCTTGTGCAGCGGCCGGCCGTCGATGGCCAGCCATTTGCCGTCGAGGGTCTGGACTTTGTTGGCGACGGCGACGTGCGTGTGCAGATCGGGGTCTCCGGCGCGGGAGTCGCGGTGGGTGAACGCCGTGGCGACCAGGCCGCGGACGTCGACCTGGCGTACGCCGTTGGTGCCCTGGCGGGTGAACAGTGCCTTGGTCTCGATGAAGTTCAGTGCGTCCTTGACCGCGGCCTGGTGGGCGCGCTCGATCACCGCGGCGGTCTTCGGGTCGGAGATTGCCCACAGGGTCGAGACGCTCTTGACGGGGGAGAAGGTCAGGTCGTAGCCGGCGACTGCGTTGGTCTTGGGGCGGGAGTGCTTGGCGATCGTGGCGGCGAGCTCGCGGGCGTCGGCGGGTTCGCGGCCGTGTTCGGCGCGGAAGAACTCAGCCGCCACCTCGGTACGGATTCTGGCGCGCTCTGCGGCGGGGACGGGGTAGTCGCCGGGGAGGCCGGCGGCCTCGTTCAACGCCGCGATGCGCTTGGCGACCTCGATCCGGAATGGGCTGATGTCGTTGTCGTAGACCTTGTAGGGAGTGCCGAGCCGGGCGGCGGTCTTGTAGTCCGCCTCGGTCGGCCGCTCGGCCTCATCGCGGCCGATCCGCAGGTCCAGCTCTTTGGTCCGCTGGGTGGCCAGCGGGTGGTGCCCGGAGCCGAACAGGCTCTGCATGTGGTCGGCGGTGACGATGTCGCCGGCATCGAGTCCCTCGATGCCTTCCATGCCGGAGCCGACCCACACGCCGGGGGTCTCGCCCTTCTCGGTGTAGTAGCTCGCCAGCCCGGTGTGGCCCTTGTCGGTGGCGTCCATTGCTGCGACCTGGCGGGTCAGGTAGTCGTACCCCGACCCCGCCGTCAGCTTGTGGAGGCTCATCGTCACGGTCACCTACGTGCGCGCGGGCGCGGCGGGCGATCACTTTCGGCCAGATTTCTACTCAGTTCTTTCTATTCTGCGGACCGAGAATGCAAGAGGTGTGTGGCACTTGGTCGGTCGCTGAAATCTGGGGGGACGCTGAGGGGCGTGGGTGACGGCTGGGGCGTCGGGTTCGGATCGGGTGGGCTGAACGGGTCGAGGGAGCGGGTTTGAAGGTTTCTGCGGTTCTGTGATCGCTCGGGGTCCGGGAAATGTCGTAGGTGACTGTCAGAGTCCATGTCGACACGAGTGAGGACCGGATGAGTCAGCAGACGATCAAGCAGCAGGCGCGGCGTACGGCGCGGGAGATGGCCGAGAAGCGGCGGCGCGAGCGCGAGGAGCGGGAGCGCCGGGTGATCGACCTGGCCGAGCGGGTCATGGTCGCGATCGGTGAGCGCGACGCGGCGGTGGCCGAGACCGAGAAGCGCGCGGGTGAGGCGCTGCGGGAGTTGACCGAGCGCGAGGGCCTGTCCCTGGGCGAGGCCGTCGAGTGGTGCGGCGAGACGATCACCGTGCGCGAGGCGACGCGACTGCGGCGGCTCGCCAGTGAGCCGCAGGCAGGCGACGACGGCGAGCAGGACAGCGACCGTGACGGCGCGCAGGGCGGCGACGATGCGGCGCTGGCGACCGCTGGGAGTGGGGGAGCGGGTGCCGGTTCGTCGGCTGGATGACGCCGGCCTCGCGGCGGTCGCGGCATCGATCACCGATCCGGCCGTGCTCGCGCGGTACCGGGCGAAGGTCGCCACGGTGCCGGGGAGCGAGTGCCTGTGGTGGACCGGCGCGGTTGCCGGTCGGTCCGATCGTGAGCGCACGGACGGAGGCGGACATGGCCGGTTCTGGTACGCGCCAGGGCGGGTGATCATCGCGCACCGGTTCGCGTTCGCGGTGATGAACGGGGTGGACGCGCTCGGGGAGGCGCGGCTGCTCGGGCATCGGTGTCACAACCCGCTGTGCCAGCGGATCGCACCGGATCACGTCGTGGTGTCGAGCGCGGCGCAGAACCGCCGGGAGTGGTCGGTGCAGCGGCGGCTGCCGTACAGCCCGCTGGCAGATCCGCGCGGGCCGCGACGGCGGGCGCGGGAACTGCGCGACCTGGCGCGCGAGGACCCGCAGCTGGTGGCCGACGACCTCGCGCGGCTCCAGGAGCTGCTGGGCGAGCAACTGACGCTCTGGTGAGGTTGGGCCGACGCAGAAGGCCGCCCGCAGCGGACAGCGCTACGGACGGCCTTGTGGGTGAGGGTCAGGCGGGCTCGCCGTCGAGGAGGCGACCGAGCGTCTCCCACAGGTCGAGGTAGCCGTCAGCATCCTCGGGCGACTGCTCGCCCCACTTGGCGTGAAGATCGCGGATGCGGTCGAGTCGGTCGAGACGGTCGGGGAGCGCGTCACGGGCGGCGGCGATGAACTCGACGTCGGCGGCAGGGCCGGTGGTCTTGAGGCCAAGCCGGTGGTCGTGCCCGGTGCAGTAGGCCACGAGGACGTTGTCGGGCAGCAGGGCGTCGGCGCGGTGGCGCGGATCTTGTCGCCGTCCGGAGTCCAGGGGCCGGGCGTGGCGCGTGCCTCCAGAGCGCGCAGGGTGGCGTCGTCGCTCATGCGGGCTGGTCCTCCCGGGCGGCGAGGTCGAGCCGCCCGGATGCGGCGGTCGCCACGGCGGTGATCCGGGCAGCCAGCGCCCGCAACTCGGCGGGCGTGCCCTGGATCGCCACCACGTCGTCACCGGCGAGGGTGAGGACCGGCTGACGATGCTCACCGGCACCCACCCAGTCCTCGCCGGGGGTGAACACCTGGACGTCGCGAGCGGCCAGCCACTCGATGTGCGCGCTCATGGGGTCACCTCGGCGGGCGCGGTGCCGATGAGGCGGCGGAACGCCTCCACGTCGGCCTCCAGGGTGAGCAGACGCCGGTGCTGATCGTCGGCTCGTGCGGCGACCTCGGTCAACACCTCCCGCAGTCCGTCGAGGAAGGCGACAACGTCGCGTGCGCTGACGTCTCCGCGTGGCGGGATCGGCACGCGAAGGTCAGCCGCGTAGGGAACTGCGTTCATGGTGACGCGGATGGCGCGCTGGTCGTCCGCGCTGATCACGGTGCCGGTCGGGTCCGGCTGGGTCTGCTCGGTCATGACTGCTCCTGTTCGGTGGTGCGGTGGGTGTGCTCGGCGTGGAGGGCGTCCAGTGCCGTGGCGACACTGGACAGGGCGGCGTCCAGGTGGGCGCGGGCGGCCTCGGGGGTCCAGCGGCGTACGTCGCGCAGCCGGTGCTCGATGACGATCAGGTCGCAGGCCGTCTCGCTGAGGGTGTGCCGGTCCTTGGCGGCGCTGGCGTCGACGTCGGCGGGCGTGGCGGTCGGCTGACTCATCGCAGGACGTCCTCGACTGCGCGGCGCTTGGCCTCGTCGAGCGTGCGGGTGCTGATCGCCCAGTGCTGCCCGTAGCCGCCGTCGACGTCGGCGTAGAACCCCGGGGCGAGGTAGGTCGCGTGGTCACCGGGCGTGATCCGGATCAGGTAGATGCGCCCGTGCGCGTGGACGCTGGCGTTGTGCGCGGTCCAGCGACCCGGCCAGCGGTCGTCGGCGTCTGCGGTGTGCCACTCCACCGGCGTGCTGTCGGGCGTCGTCGGGGCGGCGCTGGCGTGGGTGGTCGTGTCGGTCATGGCTCCTCCTTCGGTTGGGCCGGTGGCGGGCCGGACTCGGGGTCTCAGCCCGCCACCGGAGGAAGTGGCGAGATGGTCAGGCCGGGGCGAGCGCGGTCCAGGCGCGGCGCTTGATCCGGTCGGGGTCGTCGCTGGTGAGCACCCGCGTGGCGCGGGCGGTGTGCTCGTCGCCCTTGGTGCGGACCGGGGCGTAGTGGTCGACGTACTCGGCCACGGCCTGGTAGCCGGCCCACGCGGTGTCGCGGATGCCGGCCTGGGTGTCGGCGTCGGCGAACAGCCAGTGCAGCCGGGAGCGGCGGCGGCGCTCGGTCTCGCGGACTCGCTTGGTGGCGTTGGCCTCGGCCTTGCCGAACGTGGCGTCGATCAGGGCATCGAACGCGGCGTCGGTCATGGTCTGCTGGATCAGCCGCTCGGCCTCGACCTGGAACGCGTCGACGTAGGTGAACGTCAGCCCGAGCGCGTCGCGGGCGGCTTGCACAGCGGCCTTGGCGTTGCGGGTGTGCCGGATCGAGAACGACGACTCGTGGTTGCGCAGGGCCGCGCTCTGGGTGTTCGCACACACGACGCGGACCGGGGTGACGAGGATGCGGAACGCGCTTGAGCCGTCGTGGCTGTTGAGCGCGGCGATGTTGAGGTCGACGCGGTCGGTGCCGCCGACCGTGAACGAGTCCGGCAGCTGCATGGTGATGAACACCTGCCGTCCGCCGCGCAGCGACCCGGCGGTGTCGAAGATCGCGCCCGACTCGTCGGCCAGCAGGTTCAGGAACTCGGCGTGGTCCTCGTTCTGCAGCGGGGTGTAGCCGCCGCCGACGACGCCGAGCGCCTCGGGCGCTCCGGTGAACGGGTTGGTGCGCACCGTGGCGAAGCCGGGGACCTCGATCGCGGTGACGCCGCCCTCGCTGACCTCGGCGGTGGTGAGCGGCAACTTGCGGACGTCCCAGCCGCCCAGGTGGCCGAGCCTCATGGCTTCCTCGGCGGTGAACGCGCGGTCACGGACGGTGGTGCCCAGGCGGTGCCAGGCGTCCTTGCGGGCGAAGACGGCTGCGGCCTGCGTGCCGTGGGTCTCGATCTCGTGTGACATGTCGGGGTCCTCACTGAGTTCATTCTATGGTTTCTATTCCACTGAGTGCGGTTCTCCACAGGAAGAACCGCCCTCAGGTGGGGGAGGGGAGCCGATCAGGCGGCGCTGTCGCTGGCCTCGTCGGCGTCGTCGTCGCTGTCGTCCTCGGTGCTCGGCTGCGGCTCCTCGCCGAGCAGGATCCGCTCGACCTCGCTGGGCTGGTAGCCCCACTCCACGAGCGCGCCGAGCACGCGGGCGTCCCACGCGGTCGGGTTGCGCCACGAGTGCTTGCCGGTTGTGGCCTCCCACGCGGCGATGATCGCGGCGAGGGTGGTCATGGTCGCGGCCTTCGGCGTGCTCGCCTTGGTCGCGATCTTGTGGCACTCCTCGTGCCCCGCGCCGTAGTAGCCGGTCGGGACGTCGATCCCGAGCAGCGTGAAGAGCATCGGGTGCCGGTGGTCCATGGCCTTGCTCAGCGAGTGGTGGCCGGTGACGACGGTCTCGCAGATCAGGGCCTCGGCACCATTCGGGGCGGTCTTGCGGGCCACGAACGTGGCCAGCCACTCGCGGCGCACCGTCTCCGCGCTCGCCCAGGCCTTGTTGTTGGCGATCACGCGGCGGCGCTCCTCGCGGCGGGCCTCGGCCTCCTCCTCGCTCTCGCCGCCCTCGTCCGCGCTGGCGGTGCTGCTGGACCCGCCGCCGCGACGACGCAGGCCGGAGGCGGCGAGGTCGGTGACGACCCACACCGGCACGTACTGCTGGTAGGGCTCGGCGGGCTCGTCGTCCTCGTGCTCCTCGTCGCTGTCGTCCTCGTGCTCCTCGTCGTACTCGTCCTCGGGGTAGACCCACTCCTTGACGACCTGGACGCGAGCGCCGGGAACGTTGGGCCACTCCTCCTCGGGCAGCGACTCGCCGTCCTCGGTGACCAGCCGCTCGATGCGCAGCACCTCGTCGGCCTCCGCGACCTCCTCGGCGCTCAGCACCGGCAGGCCCTCGGCGCGCAGCCGCTCGACCTCGGCGGCGTCGGCCTCGCGCTCGGCGGCCTCGTCGCGCAGCCGCTGGGCTTCGTGCGCGAGCGAGCGACGCCACCGCTTGGCGTTCTCCAGGCGCTCGACGGCCTCGGGGTCGTGCTCGAACTCGGCGAAGATCGCGGCCTCCTCCAACGTCAGGTCACCGGAGTCGAGCCGGTTGCGGCTCTGGTCGGCCTTGGTGACCACCAGGGCGGCGTTCACGGTCGGGCGGTCGATGCTGGTGCGCTTGGCGATCTGCGCGGCGCTCACGCCGAGCAGGGCCAGCTGCTCGACGCCTGCGACGATCTCGGCCTCGCGCATCCCGGCGCGGTGGATGTTCTCGACCATCTGGTCACCGATCCGGTCGGCGTCGGCGGGCTGGGGCACGACGTGGGCAGGGATCAGGCCGGTGGGGGTGCCGACCTCGGCGGCGGTGACGGTCCGGCGCTGGCCACGCAGCAGGACGTACTGGCCGTCCTCGTTGCGGTAGACCGTGACGGCCTCCAGCACGCCGCGCTCCTTGATCGACTTGCGGAACTCCTTGTGGTCGGCGCGCAGGTCGGTTCGGACGTTCGTGCCGATGATGATCTCGGCGGGGTCGAGGTACAGGAACTCCTCAGCCTGGACGGCCTCGGAGGGCTCGTCGGTGGCGGTCGCGGCGGGGGTCTGGATGGTGTCGGTCATGCGGCTGTCCTCCATGAGTAGAATAGAAAGAACTGACAGGACTAAGTCTCCCAGAGGGGGCCGACGCCTACCGGGCCACAGGGCGGACCTGTGGAAAGGTGGGCACCCGGCGAGGGTGGGGAAAACCCGGCCTCACCGGGCGCGGACTCCGCTGCGGCGGCGCGGCGCAGCTGCACCTCGTAGCTGGCTGGAACGGAAGGAGTCGAGCGAGGGTGGGAACGGCTGCGCAGGGCCCCGACCGGGAATGCAGCGGCGTTGGTGTTAGCCGCTGCAGCTCGACGCCGGCGGAGGAGACCAGGGGAGTGATCAGGTGACGAGTCAGACCACGAGCCCGGTCGGGATCTACTGGAAACCCGGCGTGTGGGACCTCGCACGATCGGCCTACCTCGCAGACCTGGATACCGACGCCGACTCACCCGGCTCGTTCGTTGGCTGGCTCGCCCAGGCGCTCGAGCTCTACGCCCGGCGCTCGCCGCAGCAGCGGGCCGAGCTCGCGGCCGCGGGCGAGAAGCATCCCGCCCTGGTCAGCGTGACCCGCAAGAGCTTCAACAAGAAGCACGACCTGCCCGCCGCGACCATCGAGGCGGTCGAAGACGCGCTCGTGGCCGACCGTCAGGAGCTCGGCCGGATGCTCGCCCGTTCGGTGTTCGCCCAGGAGGCAGTGATCGTCGCGGCCGAGGAGGCCCGCCGGCGCCTGGGCCGCGAGCTGCCGCCGCCACCGCAGAAGCTCAGCAACCGACCGCCGCGGCGCCGGCCTGCCCGGTAGCCGGCGAGGACGACGCCGGCAGTTTGGGTCGGCACCTGGTCCTAGCGTGCTTCCCAGCGCCCCGATCCGGTACCCGAGAGCCGGTCGGGGCGCTTCTGCGTGCCCTGGGCCCGCTGCGTCGCCAGCCGGGCTCGAGCGGTGGAAACGACTTCGGCCGATGTGATCGCTGCCGGGCCTGGATGACACGTAGGTGACTGCGGGACCCATCAACGTCTCGCAGTCACCTAGGAGGAAGTCATGTCCACCACCGTCACCTTCGCCGGCAACCTGGCCGAGGCACCGGAGCTGCACCACACCCGGGAGAACAACAAGCCGTTCGTCACCTGCCGCGTCCTGGTCAACCGCCGGGTCCAGAACGACCAGGGGGAGTGGGTCAGCGACGAGCCCACCGCCCACAACGTCAAGATCTTCGGCTCGGCCGCCACGCACGTACACGACAGCTGCGGATCCGGTGACCCGATCTTCGTCCACGGCCTCGAGCGCACCGAGAGCTGGCCGGACAAGGAGACCGGCGAGAAGCGCACCAAGGACGTCGTGGTCGTCGACAACCGCTTCGGCGAGGTCGGCATCTCGCTGAAGTACGTGTCCGCGCGCATCGACCGCGCCCCGCACGCGGCCCAGGCCAGCTGAGGAGGTTCGCTCCGATGGATCTCGTCGTTCAGTCCCCGGACGAGCTGCTCGCCGCGGTGCCGCACGTCCTCGGCTTCAAGCCCGAGGAGTCGATCGTCCTGGTGCCCTTCCGGCCCGGACTGCCGATCACCCGCGTTGACCTGCCCCGGACCGCCGCCGATCGCGAGGAGGTCTGGGACGCACTCAGCGGCCCGTACGGCCGCCACGCCCGGCCCGGTGCCCGCCTGGCCATCATCTGCATGACCGAGGACCGCCGCAGCGCCGAGCTGGCCAGCCAGCACCTGTCCAACCGTCTCCAGGACGTCGGCATCACCACCCACATCAGGCTGTGGTCCGACGGCGAGCGCTGGCGCGAGTTGAACACCGGCCAGACCGGGCTGCAGACCCCGTCGACCGCTGAGCGGATCGCGGCCGCGACCGTGCTCACCGGCGCCGCCCAGCCGGCCGCCAGCCGCGAGTCCCTGGCCGCCTCGTTGGTCGGCGACCGCGAGCCCATCGCCCAGCTGCTCCCCGCGGCTCGAGCGGCGGCCGCGGCCAGCACACCCGCTGCGGAGCGGGAGTGGGCACTGGACCGGCTCGAGCAGTTCCACGCCGACGGCAACCGGCTCTCCGATGTCGACGGTGCGCGGATGCTCGTGGCCCTGGAGACGATCAGCACCCGGGACGCGCTCTGGGAGGACATGAGTCGGGAGAACTCCACCTCCCACATGGCCATCTGGACCGACCTCACCCGCCGCGGCCCGGGCGAGGTCCGCGCGGCGCCGGCCTCCATGTCTGGCTTCGCCAGCTGGCTGCACGGCGACGGCGCCAAGGCATGGTGCGCGCTCGACCAGGTGCCCGCCGACCGGCCCTACTCCATGGCCGCCATCGTCGCCTCGGCCCTGCAGAACGGCATCCACCCCCGCGAGTGGGAGCGATACCAGACCCAGATGCGCGACATCGCCGCCGACCTGGACGAGTCCTTCGTCCCTAAGCCACCCGGCCAGCAGCGCGACATCCCGGGCACGCAGCCCGTCACCGACCGCCCGGCCCCGGGCCGCTGAGGAGGACCGCGATGAACCACCACCACGACACCCCGGTGCAGCCCAGCGCCACCGAGCGACAGCTGCGCCGCCTCGTTGTGCCCGAGCCCGCGGCCTACGCCGCCGACAAGCGCCTTGACGTCATCCGCGAACCCGACCTCGACCTTCTGTGGGGCTCGAATGAGTAGCGCCCGTGACTTCGAGGCCGCTGACGGAGAGCGCGGCCGATGGATAGACGCTCGGACCATCGAAGTCCTCGAGCAGGCTCGGTCGGAGATCGAGCCGAAGGCGAAGCCACCAGCCGAACACCGTGCCGATCGTGGAGTGCTCACCACCTGTGATGCCGGTCGCGTCGACTAGCAGCGGGACCTGATCGGGCCGGAAAGCGGGGGAGTGCCCGCACGCCGTCAGAGGTCAGCCCGCGCAGGAACATCCCCACCGGGTGATCGGCCCGGCCCATCAACGAGGTCAGCGTGCCCGGGGTCATCACCGAGCGTCGGCGGATGTCATCGACGAGGCCGTTCAACCACACATCAGCAGACATCGCGCAACACCGGCCCCTCAGTGTCGCCGTCGGCTGCCAGCCAACGATCACGATCGCGGAACAGCACGGTGATGAGCACGCGCGTCGTTGGGTTGACTACGACCGCCCACTCGCCGCCGGCGCGGACTTGCCGATCCGCGCCGTACGTGGCGTCCTGCGAGTAGAGCACTGTCGGCTCCTCGACGGCCATGTCGGCGGCCACGAGAAACTGCCCGGAGACGGCCACGAAGCTGCCCGCTGGCGGACATGAGAACTGCCCGCTGACGGTCATGGGATCTGCCCGACACGACGTCGTCTGCCTCGCCGCGCTGCGCGGTTGAGGCCCCTTCCTCGGGTGCGATGAGCGGTGCTGATGCGCCCTGTCGCTCCCGAGGAAGGGATGAGTTGAAGTCTGCCGAGGAGATCATGGAAATCTTGGATGCCTACGACCTGACCGGGTCGTTGCGCGATGCCGGTGAGCTGGCTGGCTGCTCCCATCACACGGTCAAGCACTACGTCGAGCGCCGTGCTGCCGGCGGCGCGCTGGATCGGCCAGTGGCGCGGCCGCAGCTGATCGATGAGTACCTGCCGAAGGTCGAGGAGTGGGTCGAGCGCAGCCACGGGAAGGTCCGCGCCGACATCGCGCACGAGAAGCTCGTCGCGCTCGGCTACACCGGCTCGGAGCGCACCACCCGCCGGGCGGTCGCACAGGTCAAGGCGGCCTACCGGGCGGGCCGGATCCGGGTGCACCGCCCGTGGGTGACCGAGCCGGGGATGTGGCTGCAGTACGACTACGGCGACGGCCCCGTGGTCGACGGGGTCAAGTCGGTGCTGTTCGTCGCGTGGTTGGCGTGGTCGCGGTTCCGGGTGGTGATCCCGCTGCGCGACAAGACGATGCCGAGCGTCTTCGCCGCCCTTGACCAGGCGTTCCGGCTGCTGGGCGGGGTGCCGACCTATGTGCTGACCGACAACGAAAAGACCGTCACGGTCGAGCACATCGCCGGGATCGCGGTCCGCAACCCCCAGCTGGTGGCGTTCGCACGTCATTACTCGGTGACCGTGCACACCTGCGTGCCCGCAGACCCGGCGTCGAAGGGCGGCACCGAGTCGTCGGTGAAGATCAGCAAGGCCGACCTCGTCCCGAAGGACACCAACCTGCGTGGCCAGTACGCCAGCTTCGCTGAGCTCGAGGCGGCCTGCGTGGACTTCTGCGACAAGGTCAACACCCGACCCCACCGGGTGACGAAGCGGCCACCGGCCGAGATGCTCGCCGAAGAGCGTGCCCGGCTGCACCCGGTCCCGGCGACGCCGCACACGGTCGCGTTCGGCACCACACGGCAGGTGCCGCCGAACACGCCGATGGTGACCTTCGAGTCCGGCCAGTACTCGGTGCCGCACTCCCTGCTCGGCGCAACCGTATGGGTCCGGGTTCACGGCCGCGGTGCCGACGAGCAGGTCGTCATCGTCCACGTCGGCGAGGACGGTCCGGTCGAGGTCGCCCGCCACCGGCGGGCCACGCCTGGCACGCCGAAGATCGAGGACGAGCACTTCCCGTCCCAGCCCGAAGGGCCGCTGGATCGCCGTCCCCGGGCGAAGAACGCCGCGGAAGCCGAGTTCCTCGACCTGGGCGAAGGCGCGAGGCTGTGGCTGGTCGAGGCCGCCGCTGCGGGCACCCCGCGCATGCGGGTGAAGATCACCGAAGCGCTCGCCTTGGCAAAGCTGTTCGACCCCGTCGAGGTCGACTGGGCACTGGGCCACGCCGCGGTGCACGGCCGGTTCGCCGAGGCCGACCTGTCCTCGATCCTGGACCACCACGCCCGTCGCCCAGCTTCGGGCGAGCACCGTGCCAGTGAGGACTCCTCGCTGACCCAGGGCACGAGCGCGTGGGCACGACTCGGAGCGCCGGTGAAGGCATCGGGCACCGACGAGCAGGTGATCGCGTGACGACCATGAGCACTGCGCCGCCGCTGCCCGCCGACCTGGAGGACCTGCTGCGGAAGCTGCGGTTGCCGCACATCCGTCGCCACGCCCCCGAGGTCGTGGCGACCGCGAAGGCCCAGCGCTGGGAGCCCGCCGAGGTGCTCAAGGCGCTGTTTGCCGAGGAGGTCGCCGGCCGGGAGCGGTCCGCACTGGCCACCAGACGAGCCGCGGCGGGGTTCCCGACTGGGAAGACCTTCGATGCATGGCAGCCCGAGATCTCCTCGATCCCGGCACCGACCCAGCAGGCGCTGCGGACCCTGGAATGGGTGCACCGGCGCGAGAACCTCGTCGTGTGCGGGCCATCGGGGACCGGCAAGACGTTCCTGCTTGAGGCGCTCGGCCAGCAGGCCGTCGAGGCCGGATTGAAGGTCGCTGGTTCACCCTGGAGCACCTCGGCGTGCTGCTGCGCCGCCACCGCGCGGACGACACCGTCACCAAGGCCATCGCCCGCGTCCTGCGCGCCGACCTGGTCATCGTCGATGACATCGGCCTGTTGCCCGTCGCAGCCGACGCCGCCGAGGGGCTCTACCGGCTCGTCGACGCCGCCTATGAGAAGCGCTCGGTCGCGATCTCATCGAACCTGCACCCGGCCGGCTTCGACGAATTGATGCCCAAGACGCTGGCCACCGCCACCGTCGACCGGCTGCTGCACCACGCCCACATCTGCCAAACCTCAGGTGAGTCAGTACGACTCACCCAGGCACTGGCCGGCCAGGGGGTGAGCCCGTTGAGCTAACCGAGCGGCCGGTAGTGGCCGCAGCCCCGTGGGCAGATCCCATGGCCACCACCGGGCAGTTCTCGTGACCGTCAGCGGGCAGGTCTCATGACCGCCACTGGGCAGTTCCTACTGGCCCTTGACACGGCCAGGCGCAGGTCACGGTCGCAGATCCCCCGCTCGGCCGCCCGGCGACGGGCATGTGCAGAGACGATCCAGCCGGCAACGGGCTCGGAAGGGCAACACGCATTGGAACCTCCTTGCTCGATGGGTGCCCGTACGGCGGCGGGGCGGTGTCATGAGCCAGGACAGGTCCGTAGAATCAGAGCTGCGGGTTCGTCCTCACGGGCGTCCTGGCGCAAGGGGTTCCGGGCCAACGGAGCCCCTCGCCGTCTATTCGGTGGGCGTCGGGTCGGCGTCCTCCCTCTCTGCGGCAGATCCGCTGCCGCGGATCGGCGGCCCGGCGGACAGCACCCCGGCACGCAACGCCGCCTCGTAGCCGGCCCGTAGGCCGTCTCCGTATCCGCGTTCCCACGGCGGCGACCTGCGGAAACTCCACCGATCAAAGCCGATCGGGTTCGCCAAGTCCCCCACGTCGTCGGCCAGCTTCGGCATCCACGCAGGGGCGTGCTCGTCCGACTTCCCTAGCGCGGCGCCGAAGCTCATGGAGGACCCCCACCCCGCCATTCACTTGTGTAGGTCGAAGCCGTCACGTGCGAAGCCGGCCAGCGCGCTCCAGTCGAGGTCGGGCAGACGCTTCAACGCCGCGCGGTACCCCGCCTGGTAATCCACGCGCGCCAGTTCGGCGAGGTGCGCGACGCCCGGCACGAGCAGCTCCTCAACGTCCTCGGGTGGCTGCCCTCCCGGGACTGCACCTCAGATCGGCGTCTGCCAGTTGGCGACCACGCCTTGGAGCCGCGTCATCAGGTCAAGCCACAGACCGCTGACCTGGAGCAGGCCGAGCGCGACCATCACCAGCCCTCCCACCAGCATCACCGTGGATGCGTGGCGTCGCGCCCACTGGAGGCGGTCCATCGCCCGCGAGACCGAGAACGCCGCCACGATGAACGGGATCCCCAGGCCGATGCTGTAGGCGAAGGACAGGAAAGCGCCACGACCGGCGCCGGCGCTGCTGGTGGCCAGGGTGAGAACGGCGGCGAGTGTGGGGCCGATGCACGGGGTCCAGCCGAGTCCGAACATGACCCCGAGGAGCGGTGCGCCGGCCAGCCCGGCGCGCGGGCGGTAGCCGAGCCGGAGGCTGCGGCTGGCGATCGGGAGCTTCCAGAACAGGCCGGTGAACATCAGTCCGAACACGATGGTGAGAGCGCCCAGGACGCGGACCAGCGTCTCCTGGTGGGCGATCAGCAGTGCACCGAAGGTGCCGAACAGGACGCCGTAGCTGGTGAACACTGCGGCGAACCCGGCGACGAACAGGACGGCGCCCAGGACCACCCGGCGAGTGCCGGGCGCGTGGGTGGTCGTGCGGGCCTCGGTCTTCATTGCGTTGGAACCCTCGGGGGGAGTTTCGGCGGCGCACGCGTCGGTGGAGTGGTGGTTCTCCGCTCCGGACATTCCGGCGACGTAGGACAGGTAACCGGGCACCAGAGGAAGGCAGCATGGCGAGAGGAAGGACACCAGTCCGGCCGCGATCGCCAACAGTGCCGCGACCACGAGCGGTCCGGACATCACCAGGTCGCTGGCGCTCATGGCAACGATGGTCTCGGTCCTGTCCTGGTGAGGGCCGCGGTGTCCACGGCGGATCTAGTACGAATCTAGGCTACGAGCCTTGGATCGGTGGGCGTGGGTCAGACACCGGCGTAGGAGTGGAGTCCGGTGATCCACAGGTTGACGCCGAAGAAGTTGAACAAGAACGCGGCGTAGCCGGCGAGGGCGAACCAGGAGGCGCGGACGCCGCGCCACCCGGCGGTTGCCTGGGCGTGCAGATGGGCCGCGTAGAAGACCCAGGTGATGAAGGCCCAGGTTTCCTTGGGGTCCCAGCCCCAGTAGCGGCCCCAGGAGTTCTCCGCCCAGATGGCGCCGGCGATCACGGCGAAGGTCCAGATTGGGAAGGCGAAGATGTGGGCGGTGTGGGCGACCTGCTCCAAGGTGCGCGTGGTGGGGAGGCTGGCGGCGTAGCGCCCCTTGGGCGCCTGCGCCGTGCCGCGTCGCTCTTGACGGTGGCGCACCAGGAACAGGCCGGTCGCGACAGCGCCGAGAGTGAAGACTCCGCCGGCGGTGATCGCGGCGGCGACGTGGATCACCAGCCAGTACGAGTCCAGCACCGGCACCAGCGCGCCGGCGGGGGTGTAGAGGACGGTGACGGCTAGGCCGAGGGCGAGCAGGACGATGGCCACGATCCAGACGCCGAAAGTGCGGACCGGGCGCCTGGACAGGAATGCCAGGTATGCGGCTCCGGCCGCGAGTGCGCACACGAGGACGAACTCGTACATGTTGCCCCACGGCGCCCGGCCGGCTGCGAGGCCCCGGGTGACCACGCCGCCGAGGTTGAGCAGGAACGCCAGCACGGTCAGCGACGTGCCGAACGCGCCCAGCAGGCGGCTGCGAGAGGGTGCGTCGTCGACCACCGTGCCGGCGCCTGCCACCCGCGCGCCCGCGACCTGGCCGGCAGTCTCGGCGGCGTAGGCGAGCAAGGCCAGCGCATAGACGGCGATGGCCGAATACACCAGCCCGTTGGAGAGTTGGGCGAATGTCTGCTCGTCGAAGATCATCCGGAGGCATCCTTAGCAGCGGGGGTGGAGTGGTGCGGGCCGTGCAGCGCGGCGACGAGGCTCTCGATCTCGTTGGGGGGCGGCTCGCGGCGGGTGAGGGAGTAGCCGGCGACCTCGACCAGGGACCCGCGCTCCTCGTCGGTAGGTCGCAGTCGCAGCCATAGCCGGCGTCGTCGGATGGCCAGTGAGGCGGTGAGCCCTAGGAGAAGGACGATGGCCGCAACCAGGGTGATCTCCTTGCCGGGGTCGTAGGCGATCTGGAAGTTGGCGAATCGGGAGACGCCGTCGAAGGTGAGGGTGCCTTGATTGCCGGGAAGCCTCATGGTCTCGCCGACCGAGAGTGCTTGGCTGAAGGGTTGCCCGTTGCGGCGCACCTGGGTGAGTTCGTCCTTGTCGAGGGTGTACACCGACTGCGGGACGCCGTCGCCGAACCCGAGGTCGCCGGTGTAGGCAGTGAGGAACAACTGGGGGTTCAGCGCGTCGGGGAACATCGAGTAGGGGCCTTGGGGCCCGACATCGGCGGTGGGTAGGAAGAAGCCCTCGAAGGCCAGCTGCGTCGGCTGGGCGTCCGGCGCCTTGATCACGCCGTCGGAGGCGTAGCTGGTGTCTAGCGGCAAGAACTGCACCGGTCCGGTGAACACAGCTTTGCCACGCCCGTCGCGCACGGTGACAATCGGGGCGTACCCGTTGCCGGTGAGGAAGAACTTGGTCTCGTTGACGTCGAGCGGGTGGTTGGGCTCGACGGTGACGGTCTGCTCCTCACCGCTGCCGGCGCGGTAGGCGAGCCGGGCGGCGAACTCTGTCGGTTGACCGAGGTTGGGTCCGCTGGTCTGGTAGGAGACGTCGAACTCCTCCAGGCGGAAGGACAACGGCTCTAGGTCGTTTACGTCGGTCCACGCCGAGGGGGAGAAGGCGTCGTACTGGGAGAGGTCGTTGGCGAACGTCGCGCCCTCGGTGACCGCCACCCGTCCTTCGAACCCGATCAGCTTGCCGGCGGCGATGCCGACCAGGAGCACCAGCAGCGACAGGTGGAAGGCGAGGTTGCCGACCTCGCGAAGATAGCCGCGCTCGGCCCGGACCTCGTCAGTGGCGGCGACGACGCGGAAACCCTTGCGGCGCAGATGCGCCGCGGCGGTGGCGATGATCTCGGCCGGCTCACGTGTGGTTTCCCAGGTGCGGTGGCCCTCCAGACGGGCCAAGTTGCGCGGGGCCGGCGGGGGTGCGCTGCGCACCGACTGCCACAGTCGACGGGATCGGGGCAGCACGCATCCGGTCATGGAGACCAGCAGCAAGACGTAGATGGCTGCGAACCAGGGGGAGGCGTAGACATCGAACATCCCGAGCCGGTCCAGCCAGGGCGCGAGCCGGGGATGCTCCTGGGTGTACTGGATCACCGCGGCCGGGTCGCTGGCGACGTTGCGCTGCGGAAACAGGGATCCTGGGATCGCGGCGAGCGCGAGTAGCGCGAGCAGGATCACCGCTGTGCGCATCGAGGTCAGGTTTCGCCAGGCCCAGCGCAGCCACCCCCAGGACGGCTGCGCCTGCGCCATCCCCGCCTGGGTGGCTTCCGTCGCCGTGGCCTTCGTCTTGACGTCAGTCACTGGCTCGCGTCCGATTCCGCGGCGGTTTCGGTGACGATTGTCGACAACGTCGAGTAGTCCGTGGGGCCGACTATCCTAGCTGCGAGGCGACCGTCGGCGTCGACGACCAGGGTGCTGGGGACCGCACTGGGCGGCAGCGCCGGGCCGAAGGCGAGCACCGCATCGCTCGAGGTGTCGGTGGTGATGCTGGGGTACTCAATAGCGTAACTGTCCTCGAACGCCCGAGCGGCGGCATCGTTGTCGCGCACGTTGATCCCGACGAACCGCACCCCCAACTCCTCGGATTCCTCCGACACTCGCTTGAGGACGGGGGCCTCGGTCCGACACGGCGCGCACCAGGAGCCCCAGACGTTGTAGACGACCACCTTGCCGGCCAGGGCGGTGCTGTCGAAGCGGCCGCCGTCCAGCAGCTGGCCCGTAAACGGCTCGACCTGTCGCCGGTTCTCAGCGGAGATGACCTCGACAACGCCGTCGGTGGCCGTCGGCGTGCCTGGGCCCGTCGTGCACGCCGAGAGTCCAAGGGTCGCCACGACAAGGACGGCCGCGGCGCGGGCGCGGCCCCTTCGGCGGCTCTTCAAGGCAGTGCTCCTTCCACGGGCTTCCACCGGGGCGCGCCATCGCGCCATAGGGCAACTACTACCCTACATAGCAGTTACCGCGTTTCCCCCGCCGGGACTCCACTGGCGACGAGAGAGCAGGCAGGCAATTGGGACAACCGACCGCACGACGAGGACGCGCCTTCAGATGGACGGTCGTCGGGGGGCTCGCGACGGCCCTGCTGTCCGCATGCGGCGCGCCATCCAGCGACGCCCCCGTAGAGGACTTCGCGGCTCCGCCGGTCGAGCCGATCGCGGTGGACGGGCTGGATCGCTGCGCCGGGATGGAACGCAAGGCCCCCGGTGATGAGAGTTCTGACCGGCTGCCAGCGGTGGACCTGCCGTGTCTCAACGAGCGGAGGGCGGTGGACGCCTCCCGGCTGGCCGGACCAGCTGTAGTCAACCTATGGGCGTCATGGTGTGGACCATGCCGCAAGGAGATGCCGATGCTCGCGGAAGCGGCCAGGGATAACCCCGATGTCCGGTTTGTCGGCATCAACACCCAGGACCGCTCCGAGGCGGCGGCCGATCTCCTTGCCCGGACGGGGGTGACGTACCCACAGTTGGTCGACGTCGACGCGGTGGTGCTCGGCTACACCCGGGTCCCGGGACTACCGGTGACCCTCGCGTTGGACGCGGACGGCAAGGTGGTGGACCGGGTTATCGGCGAGATCTCCGGCGCGGAGCTGGCCACGCTGCTGGACTCGCTGGCAGAGCAGGAGTGACCGCGTGACCCACGCGCCCCGGACTCCTCTTCCGACCCGCGCGACCGCAACTGGCGAGACGGCTCCCTCGACCGTCCGCCGGCCTCGGCGCCGCAACCTGCTCGCGCGGCTCATGGCGGCATCGCTCGCCGGTGTTGCCGCCGCGGGAGCCAGCGCTCCGTGGGAGCAGCGCTGGCTACTACCATTGGCGGTCGCCGCGCTGGTGCTCTTGCTCCAGCGGGTGTCCCTGCGTCAGGCGTCCTTCCTCGGGTTATTGTTCGGGCTCGGCTTCACGCTTGCATTGACGGCATGGATGCGGGCCGTAGGCACCGACGCCTGGCTGCTACTCAGCCCTGTCGTCGCCGCCTACTACGCCCTCGCGGCGGTCGGCATCGTGCTCGTGTCTCGGCTGCGCGGATGGCCGTGGTGGACCGCATGCGTGTGGGTGACGGTCGAGGCCGCGATGTCGGCCTGGCCGCTCGGCGGCTTCCCGTGGACCCGGCTGGCCTGGGCCACTGTGGACACCCCGTTCGCCCTGTGGCTGCCCTGGGTCGGCGCCGCCGGCGTCAGCTTCCTGGTCGCCCTGACCGGCGCCACGCTCGCCTGGATCCTCCGTGAGGGCAAGGCGCGCCCCGCGCGAGCGGTCGTGGCCATCGTTGCCGCACTCCTGGTCGGTTCCTTGCCGGTCCTGTTCAGGCCCGAGTCGTTGACATCCTCCTGGGAAGCCGACCGACCGACCGTGACGGTCGCGACGGTTCAAGGCGATGTGCCCGGCGCCGGGAACGATCTGGTCGCCGTCCATGAGCAGGTGACCGAGAACCACGTCCGGGCCACCGTCGACCTCGCCCAGCGGGTGCGATCCGGTGCCGTCCCGCGGCCCGACTTCGTGCTGTGGCCGGAGAACTCCACCGCCGTCGACCCGTTCCGCGACGCCCAGACCAACGCAGGGATCACCCGGGCCGTGACGGCGATCGGAGTGCCGGTGCTGGTAGGCGCCATCGTCGACGGTCCTCGCCCGGACGCCGTGCTCAACCAGGGGCTTGTCTGGCTGCCAGACGGCTCGACCGAGGAGCGCTACACCAAACGCCACCCGGTGCCCTTCGGCGAGTACGTGCCGTTTCGCAGCCAGCTCTCCGAACTCAAGATCGGGCGCCTGGACATGATCCCGCGCGACATGATCGCCGGCACCCGCACCCGGCCGCTCGACATCGCCGGCACCCGCGTCGCGGACCTGATCTGCTTCGACGTGGCCTTCGACGACTCCGTCACCGCCCAGATCGAGAACGGCGGCCAGATGGTAACCGTGCAGACCAGCAATGCCACCTTCACCGGAACCGCACAGCTGCAGCAGCAGTTCACCATCAGCCGGGCTCGTGCCATGGAGACCGGCCGCACCGTGGTGGTCGCCTCCACCAACGGCATCAGCGGCGTCATCGGTCCGGACGGCACCGTCCGCGACCAGCTAGCACCCCGGACAACCGATATCGCGGTCGCGCAGGTCCCCCTCATCGACGCGCAGACGCCCGCCGTGCGCTACGGCTCGCTGGTCCGACAGGTCCTGTCCCTGGCAGGTGTCATCGCTGTCATCACGGCGATCACGGCGATCGCGGCGGCCGCCGGATGCAGACTCAGGCTGCGTCGACGTGGCGGATGGCGTGCGCCCCTGTAGCGGGCGAAAGCTAGGTTCCTTGCACTGGGCCAGGGGCGACATGCCGATCGGTCCCGGGCGGGGCGTCGCGACGAGATGAGTCGGCTGGGCCTGACCCGCAACTGTTCACCTAGCACGGGGAGGGCGGCCGCATGATCCAGTCCTCGGCGGCAGGCTTGGCTCGCCGGGTGTTCACAGGCCGAAGGCGCCGCCCTCGATCAGGATGACGATGCCCAGCACGATGAGGACGAGTGGGAACAAGATGTGCTCCCAACGCTCCAGGACCTCTGCGATGGGCTTACGGGTGGCCACGAACTTGGCGGCCAGGACAAGGACGGCGACCAGGGCCAGGAAAACGACGCAGTAGGCCACGAGAGCACCGGTGCCGACCGCAAGAAACACTGGCACGTAGACCCCGATGTTGTCTCCGCCGTTGGCGAAGGTGACTGCGGCCACCGCCAGCGCGCTGATGGGCTTGTCAGCGAACTTGTCGTCGTCATCGTCCCCGTTGCGCCAGACCTGCCAGGCGGCATAGATACCCAAGAGCAGCGGAATGAGACCGAAGTACGGGATGGCGTCGTCGGGAAGGAACAGCCCGGCACCGAAGGTCACCGCGACAGAGGCCAGGAGGATCCCACCGAACCCCAGGTACTGCCCGACAACGATCCTGGTGGTGGTGCCGCGTTGGCCGGCTCCGCGCGCAAAAAACAGGGAGAGAACGATGATGTCGTCGATGTTGGTGACCAGGAACAGGCCAATCGCCTGCAATGCGGAGGTGATCAAGTCCGTGTCTCCTTCACTTCTTCGGTGTCGACGCTCTTGGTCGCTCGTCTCGAGAGGACTGCGGGTGTTCGCTGGCTGCGACCGCAGAGTCCAGTTAGCCGGCGCACGGCAGGTGCCCGGCCACTGAGCGCGATGAACTGGCCCGCCTTAAACCCGAGACCCCTCTGCTTTCGCCGGCCGCGCTCCTGTGGCCCAGGCTGAGCGAGACGAACTCGGGGAGGGGTGTTCGCACGAAGACAAGGCTGGCCAGTCGCAGTCTGCGGCTGCTCAGCGAGGCAGTTCGGTCGTCATTGAATGTCTGTCATGGCTCGTTGGTGGGCGCCGGGGTGGCTGGGCGGTCCTCCACCGGCTGCGGGGCATCCGTCGTGCGTTCGGCGCGAGCGTGCAGCAAGGCGATCACGATGAAGCCGGTGACCAGGAAGGTGTCGGCGAGGTTGAAGGTGGGCCACCAGCCGGTGTGCAGGTAGTCGGTGACCCGGCCGTCGCGGGCGCGGTCTACGACGTTCGCGAGGGCGCCGCCGATCACGGCGCCTCCGGCGATCCGCTCGACCCATCCGGCGTGCGGGGCCCTACGCCATGCGTACACCATGATGGCGACGGCGATGGCGGCGGTGATGGCCACAATCACGCCGACGGGAAGCCTGTCGCCCATGCTGAACGCCACGCCGGAGTTGTAGGCCAGCTGCAGTTGGATCAGTCCGAGGTCGACCGAGGAGTCGGCCAGCCGGGCCTCGGATGCGGCCTTCGCGGCCAGGTCGATCGCGGCAATAGTTGCAGCTGTTAGCAGGACCGTGGCGCGACTCCTTCTGGCAGGTGTCGCGGTCTTGCTGGGACGGCCGGTCACCTGGCCCCGGCTTTCGCCGGCACCGTAGCCGCTGTGGGAGTGGCCGTTGGTGCTGGGGGAAGTGGGCGGACGCGGCCGGCGCGGACGCCGTTGCCGATCACGAAGATCTCAGCGACCTCGTGGACCAGGACCACCGCGGCGAGCCCGAGTACGCCGAGGGCGGCCAGCGGGATCAGGATGGCGATCAGCACGAGGGAGAGGCCGACGTTCTGCAGCATGATCGACCGTGCCCGGCGGGCGTGGGTCAGGGTGTGCGGCAGGTGGCGCAGGTCTTCGCCCATGAGGGCGACGTCGGCGGTCTCGATCGCCACGTCGCTGCCCATCGCCCCCATCGCGATGCCGACGTCGGCGGTGGCCAGAGCGGGGGCGTCGTTGACGCCGTCGCCGACCATCGCGGTCGGCCGGTCCTCGCGTAGCCGGTGGATGATGGCCGACTTGTCCTCGGGTCGGAGCTCGGCGTGAACGTCAGTGATGCCGGCCTGGTCGGCTAGGGCGGCGGCGGTGCGTTCGTTGTCGCCGGTGAGCATGGCGACCTGGTAGCCGCTGGCGCGGAGGCGGGCGACCACCTCGGCTGCCTCGGGGCGCAGGTCGTCGCGGACGGCGACGGCGCCGATCACGGCCCCGTCGTACTCGATGAGGACCGCTGTAGCGCCCGCTTCCTGCATGGCGGTGACGGGCTCGGAGAGCTCGCCGGCGGGGATCCAGCCGGGCCGTCCCAGGCGAGCCGGGCGGCCGTCGATGGTTCCGGTGAGGCCGGCGCCGGTGACGGCCTCGACGTCTTGGGCGTCGCGATGGTCGGTGACGGCGGCCAGGATCGCGCGGGCCAGGGGGTGCTCGCTGCGGGACTCCAGGGCGGCGGCGATGTCGAGGACCTGCTCGCGAGTGTGGCCGGGGGCGGTGGCGACCTCGACGACGGAGGGTTGGTTGCGGGTCAGGGTGCCGGTCTTGTCCAGGGCGACCGCACGGATCCGGCCGAGGGACTCAAGGGCGGCTCCGCCCTTGACCAGGGCACCGATGCGGCTGGCGGCGCCGATCGCGGCGACCACGGTGACCGGCACGGAGATCGCCAGCGCGCACGGGGACGCGGCGACCAGGACGACCAGGGCGCGTTCGATCCAGGTCGCCGGGTCGCCGAGCAGGCTGCCGGTGATCGCGATGACGGCGGCGAGGACCATGATCCCGGGCACCAGGGGTTTGGCGATCCGGTCGGCGAGCCTCTGGGCGTTGCCCTTGCGGGACTGCTCGGCCTCGACGATGTTGACGATCCGGGCCAGGGAGTTGTCCTCGGCTGTGGTGGTGACCTCGACCTCGAGGACGCCGGTTCCGTTGATGGAGCCGGCGTAGACGGCGTCGCCTGGGCCGGCCTCGACCGGTACGGACTCCCCGGTGAGGGCGGAGACGTCCAGGGCGGTGCGCCCGGCGCGGATGACGCCGTCGGTGGCCACGCGTTCGCCGGGCCGGACTAGGAACAGGTCGCCGATCGCGAGGTCTGCGGGGGCAACGGTGACCTGGGTGCCGTCGCGGAGGATGGTGGCCTCGGCCGGGACCAGGGAGAGCAGGGCGCGCAGGCCGCGGCGGGTGCGGGCCACGGCGTACTCCTCGAGGCCCTCGCTAATGGAGTAGAGGAATGCGAGTGCGGCGGCCTCGGCTACCTCGCCGAGGATGACCGCGCCGACGGCCGCAATCGTCATCAGCGTGCCGACGCCGATCTTGCCCTTGGCCAGCCGCTTCAAGGTGCTGGGCACGAAGGTCCAGGCCCCTAGCGCCAAGGCGATCCCGTTGAGGCTCGTGACCGCCCAATCGGGGCTGTCGTTGAGACCCGCGAGGAACCCGGCGATCAGGAAGACCCCGGCGGCAGCGGCGAAGCGCAGCTCGTTGACCTCCCAGAGCCGTTCCGGCTCGTGCTCCTCCAGCTCGCCGTCGTCGTTTCGCGCTTCGTCGTGGCCGCAGCCGCAGGCGTCCGTCACGGTGCCACTTCCTCAGTCGTGGTGGGGGTGGTCCCCGTGTCTGTGTCGGTGGGGATGTCGTCTAGGCCGTAGTTCGGGCACAGGTCGACGGCCTCGCCGGTCAGGGCGAGCAGCTTCTCGGCCGCACCGAGCAGGTCCATCAGCTCGGGGTGAGCGATGGAGTAGAACATCTGCCGGCCCTCGGGTCGGCCGACGATCAGGCCGCAGTCGCGCAGGCAGGCGAGGTGGCCTGAAACCGTGCCTTGTGCCACCCCGAGGGCCTCGGTGAGGTCCACTACCCGCCGCTCGCCGTGGGCGAGCTGTCGGACGATCGCCAGCCGGTTGCGGTCCGCGAGTCCGTGGAACAGGGCCGCTCCGCGCCGCAGCGCCGGGTCGGCGTTAGCCGTTGTCATTGCCATAGGCCGATGATAGCGTGCGATCTATTGATCGGCCAGTTCCGCTGACAGCGGCCAAATCTTGAAGGGTCCTATTATGGCGACGACGGCGGTGCACCACGAGCGGAGCGGGAAGCGCGAGCCGGAGGCGGAGGCGGGTCCACTCCTGCGGTTGTTGCTCCGTCGCCGCGGACTGGTGCTGTTGGCGGCGCTGCTGCTCATGATTCTGGCCGGCGTGGCCGGGCGGGATGCCGGAGACAAGCTGACCTCCGGTGCCTACCTGGACCCCTCGGCAGAGTCGCAACGCGCGGCCGAGCTGCTGACCAAGCAGTTCCCCGGCGGGCCGCCGAACCTGATCCTGGTCGCCGAGGTGGGCACCGGCACCGTCGACTCTGCGGCAGGTGTGGAGTCGGGGCGTGAGCTCACCGGGCAGCTGGCCGAGTCGCCCGGTGTGGGCGGGGTGCACTCCTACTGGGCGAGGCCGGACCCGTCGTTGCGCGCGGACGACGGGCGGTCCGCGCTGATCGGGCTGCAGCTGACCGGCGGCGAGCATGCCGCGCAGGAGACCGCGGCGAGGATCCTCGGCGACCTCGGGGAGGACTCAGGATCGTTGCGGGTGAGTGCCACCGGGTCCGCCGCGGTGGGTCTGGCGGTCGACGAGCAGGCCGAGAGTGACCTGGTCTCCGCGGAGATGGTGACCTTGCCGATCACCCTGCTGGTGCTGCTGCTGGTCTTCGGCTCCGCGGTGGCGGCCGGTCTGCCGCTGCTGGTGGGTGCCGGTGCGGTGGTCGGCACCCTGGCCGTGTTGGGGCTGCTGGCCGAGGCCACCACGATGTCGTCCTACGCGTTGAACCTGACCACCGCTCTGGGGTTCGGGCTGGCGGTGGACTACAGCCTGTTCCTGGTCACCCGGTTCCGTGAGGAGCGCCGCGCCGGCCGCACCGTCGACTCCGCTGTGGTTGTCGCCGTGCGCACCGCGGGCCGCACGGTGGTGTTCTCGGCGATCACGGTGGCGCTGTCGCTGTCGGCGCTGCTGTTGTTTCCGATGCCGTTCCTGCGTTCGCTGGGCTACGCCGGGATCGCGGTCACCGCGCTGGCCGCCCTCACCGCGGTGGTCCTGATCCCGGCGATGCTTGCCCTTGTCGGGCACCGGCTCGACCGGGCCGACCTGTTCGCCCCGGTCCGCCGGCGGATGACCCGGCGCCGCGCCCGGGTGGGGGAGGACCGGCTGACCTGGCACCGGATCGCTGCCCTGGTGATGCGCCGCCCCGTGCTGGTCCTGGGTTCGGTCAGCGCCGTGCTCATCCTGCTGGTGCTGCCGTTCGCCGGCGTGCGGTTCGGGCTGCTGGACCACCGGACCCTTCCCGCCGACCACCCCGTGGCCGAGACAGCCGAACGGCTGGCACGGGACTTCCCCAGCGCGGCCGAGGACCCGATCACCGTGGTGATGCCCGGAGGCGACGCCACGCCGGTTGGTGAGGACGAGCTGGACGAGTACGCCGCCCGGCTCTCAACCCTGCCCGGGGTGGCGACCGTGGAGACGGCCACCGGCCAGTACGTCGAGGGGCAAACGACTGCTACGACCGGCCAACAAGCAGAGGTTCTGAACGCCCGCTACACATCCGCGGCCGGGACCTGGGTGGCCGTCACCCCGTCGGCCACCGACCCCGCCGACGCCCGCGGCGTCGTGCGCGACATCCGCGACCAGCCGGCACCGGGGGCGGTGCTGGTTGGCGGCTCCGCGGCCACCCTGGTCGATGCCACCGACACCATCGCCGACCGGCTGCCGTGGGCGCTGGGCGTGATCGCGTTGTCCACCTTCGTCCTGCTGTTCCTGTTCACCGGGTCGCTGCTGATCCCGGTGAAGGCGATCGTGACCAACCTGCTCAGCCTCAGCGCCACCTTCGGAGCCCTGGTCTATGTGTTCCAGGAGGGTCATCTGCGCTGGCTGGTCGGCGACTTCACCCCGACCGGCACCCTGGAAACCACGTTGCCGGTCCTGGTCTTCTGCATCGCCTTCGGCCTGTCGATGGACTACGAGGTCTTCCTGCTGTCCAGGATCACCGAGGCCCACCGCAACGGCGCCACCACCACCGAAGCCGTGGCCCAAGGGCTGCAACGCACCGGGGGGCTGATCACCGCCGCGGCCGCCATTCTGGTCACCGTCTTCCTGGCGCTGGCCGCCTCGAACCTCACGGCCCTGAAGGTGATCGGCGTCGGCCTCACCCTCGCCGTCGTCCTCGACGCCACCATCGTCCGCGGCCTGCTCGTCCCCGCCATCATGCGGCTGGCCGGCGAGGCCAACTGGTGGGCCCCCGCGCCGCTACGGCGCCTTCACAACCGCCTCGGCCTCACCGACTGACCCACTCCGCCACCCGGACAGGAGAAACATCATGACGACTACCTACGACGATCCGCGGCGCTGGTGGGCGCTGGCCGCCCTCGGCCTGGCCGTCCTGACCCTCGGCTTCGACATCACCATCATGAACGTCGCCCTGCCGACCATCGCCACCGAGCTGGAGGTCGGCACCGACGCCTTGCAATGGATGGTCAACGCCTACGTCCTGGTGATCGCCGGCCTGATGCTCACCTGCGGAGCGCTCGGTGACCGGCACGGCCGAAAAAGGCTGCTCCTGATCGGACTCGGCCTGTTCGGGATCTCCTCGGCCGCTGCAGCCTGGGCCGGCGCCGCCGCCTTGGTGATCGCCGCACGCGGCGTCATGGGGCTGGGCGCGGCCATCATGCTGCCGGTCGCCTTCGCCGTCCTCGCCGCCCTCTTCGGCCCAGCCGAACGCGGCAAGGCGGTCTCATTCCTGGTCATGGGGCTCGGAATCGGCATCCCGCTCGGGCCGATCATCGGCGGCTACCTGCTCGAGCACTTCTGGTGGGGCTCCATCTTCCTGATCAACGTACCGATCGCGATCATCGGCGCGATCGCCATCGCGGTCCTGCTTCCGGAGTCGCGCGACCCGGCGCCACGCCGCCCCGACGTCCTGGGAGCGGTGCTCTCCACGGCCGGGCTCACCTCGCTCGTCTACGGGGTGATCGAGGCCCCAGGTCGGGGCTGGTCGGATCCGGTCACCATCGGCCCAATCGGTGCCGGAGTGGTGGTGCTGACGGGCTTCGTGGCCTGGGAGCTGCGGGTACGCGACCCGATGATCGACCTGCACCTGTTCGCCCAGCCCCAGTTCCTGTGGGCCAGCATCGCCGGCGTCCTGGTCACGTTCGGCATGCTCGGCCTGCTGTTCGTCGTCCCGCAGTACCTCCAGTTCGTCGCCGGCCACGACGCCCTCGGCACCGGTATCCGGCTGCTCCCGCTGATCGGCGGACTGGTCGTCGGCGCCCCGGCCGGGGAGCGGCTCGCCGCGCGCGCCGGCTACCGAGTGCCGGTCTCAGCCGGCCTGGCGGTGCTCGCAGCAGGTGTGGCAATCGGCGCGTTCACCGATCTGCAGTCCAGCTACGGGTTCGTCGCAGCCTGGCTCGCCACAGCGGGACTCGGGATCGGGGTGGCGCTCGCGCCCGCCATGGACGCCGTCCTCGACGCTCTTCCTACCGAGCAAGCCGGGTCCGGTACCGCGATCACCATGACCCTGCGCCAGACAGGTGGTGCCCTCGGCGTCGCCCTGCTCGGCAGCCTGCTGTCTGAGGGCTACTCCGGACGACTGAACACCGCCGGCCTGCCGCCCGAGGCAGCGGAAACCGCCCGCGAATCCATCGCCGGCGCCCTCGCCGCCGCCACCCGCCTCGGTGACCCGGCCCTCGCCTCCAGCGCACATGCCGCCTACCTGCACGGCATGTCCCTGGTCCTGATAGCCGCAGCGATCACCGCCGGGCTCAGCGCTTTACTCACCGCGCTGCTCCTACCCGGCAGACCCACCGCCGGTGGCGATCATGACCGTCGCTCGCCACGCGCGACCACCGTCCCCGAGGCCAGGGAGGGCTAACCGATGCTGATGAACAACGTGGGGACCTTCATGGTCACCAGCCCCGCCAAACCGTGTCCTCCAGCGTGGCGTCGAGATCCCGACCACGCGGCGGCTCGGGGAGCGCACTCCGGGGCCCGGGCGCTGGAGATCGGCTGCCGAGTTGACGCTTTGCGGGAAGTCGTTGGATCCCCGGCTATGCCGCGATGCTCACCGACGGGGCACGGGTCTATCGCGAGCTCTCCACGATCACCGCCGGGCAAATCGAGGCGCTGCGGCTTGCACGGTTTCAGCGACCGCGAGATCGTCGACGTGGTCCTCCACGTGACTGATCGCGCGTTCAATGTCGCCGACGGACTTCAGCCCGAACCCGGTCATGTCGCGTAGCCTCGAGAGCCGCCGCGCATGGCGTGAAGCACGTGGTCGATACCCTCGGAGCGTGAGCCTTCCCGTGCCAGTCGCGGCGTCAGTGGATCCTGCGCTGCGGTTGGCCGGACTGCTCCTGGTGCTCGCAGGTCTGTTCGGCATGCACGGACTCAGCGGTCAGACCGGTGGTCACGACGCCGAGGGCATGAGCATGCAGACAGCTTCGCCAGGGCTCATGCCGGCGTCCTCGATGGGCATGGACGCCTCCGACCTTGCCGCGATCCCCACGGGCATCGTGTCGGACGCTGGGCTGACGGCCGGCAACCAGGCAGAGGACCTGCTCGAGGTTGTCACCGGGTCAGGTCACGGTGGCATGGCGATGGGCGCCATGTGCCTGGCCATCCTCGGCGCCGCGCTGCTCGCCCTGCTGCGGCTCCTCCGTCGGGTGCGGTTAGCACCAGTGGTGTGGGCGCTGCCTCGACCTACGCGAGCGATCGTCCCTCGTGGGCGGGATCCCGACACGCGATCCCTGATCGAGCTGTCGATTCAGCGCTGCTGAGCAGCTGCGGAGCACCCCTGTGGTGGCTCCGCTGGCTCCGCATGCCCTCATTCGACAGACCACTCAGGAGATACACCTATGAAGAGAACACTCATGTCCGCCGCGTTTGCCGTCGTGGCAGCATTGACCGTCGCCGGCTGCGGCAGCGACACCGATTCCAAGGATTCGACCGATAGCACCGGCGCGCAGTTCAACAACGCCGACGTGAAATTCGCCCAGTCGATGATCGCCCATCACGAACAGGCCATGGAGATGGCCGAAATGGCTCAGGAGCGCGCCGCCAGCACCGAGGTGAAGCAGCTCGCCGACAAGATCGAGGCCGCTCAGGGCCCCGAGATCGACACCATGACCGGATGGCTCGAGGACTGGGGTCAAGAGGCCTCGCCCGACTCCGAGGGCGGGATGGATCACTCCGGCAGCGACATGTCCGGAATGATGACTGATGCCGACATGGAGAGTCTCGGTACCGCTTCCGGCGCCGAGTTCGACCAGATGTTCCTCACCATGATGATCGAGCACCACACTGGTGCCATCGAGATGGCGCAGACCGAGCAGCAGAACGGCGAGAACCCCGATGCCATCGCGCTTGCCGAGAAGATCGAGGCCGATCAGACCACCGAGATCGCCCAGATGGAGGACCTCCTCGGGTCCTGAATGCCGCCGAGGTATCCACTCTGGCGTGGCCCGCGCGCACCTCGTGCGGGTCACGCCGGGTCGGAACGAACGAGTACTCGATGGCCGCCCCACGTCGCCGCGCCTCTCCATTGGAAGGAACCCACATGTCACCGGCTAAAGCGCCCCACAGATCAGTACTTCGCCGGTTGTCCGCCGGCACGGGGGTCGGTGTTCTGCTGCTCGGCTTGCTTCTGGGCTGCGGCAGCGACCCCGCGAACGACGACGCATCTGGTCAGGCCGAAGAATCAGGCGGATCGGTTGAACCGGACGGAACCTCGATGCCCCCGTGGCCAGCACCGGCCGACGTACCCGCTCGGGTCGCCAGTGCGGGCCTGGACCTGGGACCCATGGGAACGGCCGAGCACTACCACCCCCGGTTGCGGATCATCATCGACGGCAAGGACGTGCCAATACCGGCCAACATCGGCGTCGACCCCACCACCGGAGCGATGTCAGCGGTTCACACCCACGAGACCGACGGGACGATCCACATCGAGGCCGACACCGCCGGTGAGACCTTCACGCTGGGTCAGCTGTTCACCCAGTGGGGAGTCACGTTGACCTCGACGCAGATCGGCGGGGTGAGGGCACAGGACGGCCAGCAGCTGCATGTCACCAGCAACGGAGCACCCGTCGCCGGCGACCCCAAGGACCTCCGCCTGGAGCCCGATCAGGTGATCGTGTTGCGCATGCCGTGAGACACCCGTGCTCGACACCCAACCGTGGGACACGCGCGGGGGGCTTCGCCTCGCGATCGTCACCTGGATCGAACCGGAGACAACTGCTGGCCGCCGCCAGCGGGGGCCGCCCTGGCCAAGGTCACACCCCGGTCGAGGTTGAGCTTGTCTACGCGGCCGCAGACGCGCTCTGATCGACACACACCCCCGAGTGTGAACCAAGCCGGGGGCAGACCCCCAGCCGGTCAGTGGGGCTTTGCCCCGTGCTCAGGGTCGGTCATGGCCTTCGTGTCGCTGGCGGCGGCGTTCAACGCTGCTGCGAGCAGTGTGGGTCGGCGGGAGCTGACCAGCCAGTACGGGGTGGGATCGTTTGGGTCCTCGATCGCGATCCGTACCCCCGTTCGGATGTAGGGGCGCAGGAGGAGGTAGGCGCGGGCGTTGGCTTCGGGGCCGGCGATCGACCGCATGTCGGGTGCGTCGAGCACCTGAGTCGGGCCGAGGTAGTGGAGCTGGATTCGGGCTCGCCCCGCGTGCAGCCATTCGTCGGTTACGACGATCCTGGCCGACCCGTAGGCGTGGAGCAGGGCTGTCAGGAGGACCATCAGGATCGTCGTGATCCCCCAGGCGAGGGCTTCCGGGACGGCGACGATCATGGCGACCCAGAAGCTGGCGACCATGAGCGTCCACTGAATCCACCAGCGCGGGGGTACCCGCAGCCGCTCGTGGTAGCCGCTCGTCTGGCGGTGCACAGCAGCCTGCCTCTCGTTGCGCTCTGTCCGGGCACCTGTGAAGGCGCACGGTGAAGGTGGGTGGTTAGCGCCTCGGGCGGATGCAGACGTAGGCGAGGGCGACGCCGAAGCCGGCGATGATCGGGCCGACGGCGCCGAGCGTCCGGGACTCGGGTTGGTTGCCGACCACGCCCCATGCGAGCAGGGTCCAGTAGCCGCCCAGGGTCATCATGGCCACGGCGGGCGGGATGCCGAGCGCCAGGATGCGTCGCCGCGGTGTCTTGGCGTAGCGGGGTTGGTCCATTGCGATGCCTCTTGTTGGGTTCTGATGTCGCCATGCCGGTGTGTCACGGCGGGTTGGGGTCCTCGGCGCCCGCGCTGTATTCCCAGTGCCAGGGTTCGGGTTTGGAGCCGCCCTGCTGGGCCCAGGTTGGATTGGTCCAGCCGGTGTCGATGGCGTTGGCCAGGAGCCAGGTGTACTCGTCGGTGCCGAAGCTCTCGGCGCCGCCGCACAGGTCGATGGCCACTCCCCAGCCGTGGTTGCTGGTGCCGGGGCGAGCGGCCAGCCCGGGCTTGGCCGCGCTGAGGCGTTGTTGGGCGTCGAGGCTCCGGTAGGCGTCTGTCATGCAGAGCGGCTCGTCGAACTCACGGTGGTAGCTCTCGGAGAGGCGCCACCAGGCCTGGGCTGCGTCGCCGCGGAGGTGGAGTCCGTCGGTGGGGAGTTCGCAGAGGTTGCTGTCGGCGATGAGGCCGTTGGGTTCGCTGGTCTCAGCGGGGGTGGTGTCGCAGGTGGCGAGCCAGTCCGGGAGCGGTGGCTGGGCTGCGGCTCTGCTGATGGAGCCGCGGCTCACGGGTGGTCGCCGGTTGGTACGTCGGTCCTTCTTCTGGCTACTGCTGCTCGTGACGACGCCGGGGCGGGTGGCGTCGTCGGCTCGGGGCTCAGGCTCAGCCGGTGGCGTCGCGCCGCTGGCGGCAGATGTTGGTCCCGGAGTGCTGGGGCCGATCAGGTCGATGGCCCACGCGATGGGGCCGGCCACGGCGGCCAGGGCCAGCGCGGCGGAGAGTGTGAGGCGTCGGCCCGAATGGTGGCTGGTGCCGGGGGCGGCACGGTGTCGACCGACGGTGTTGGTGTCGGTGTTGGTAATGCGTGATCGGGTTGGTGTGTCCGCTCGCCGTCGTCCGCGGGGTGTGGGGGACCTGGGTGCGCGCGCCGTTGCCCTGTGCTGTGGATCAGCTGGCACGTGGCATGACTCCTCACTCAGGACCCTGGTCGCGTCGTGTCGCGACCGGACTTCTACTATACGAAATAGTAGAAGTGGTGAGGAGTGAGGACCAAATGCCTAGATCTTCCGGACCGGAGGTCACCCTGAGTCCAGCCGACCCCGGTCCAACCGTAAGAACCGGCACCCGGGGCGCGTGGGTCGGGCCGGCGTTCCAGGTCGCGGCCCGGGTCGAGGCGGCGACCTGGATCGGGCTGCTGCTCGGCATGGCGTTCAAGTACGTGGTCGCCGACGACGATCTGGGCGTACGGGTGTTCGGCCCGCTGCACGGAGTCGCGTTCATCGCCTATGTCCTGGTGACCATCGTGGCTGCCCGCAGGTTCGGATGGTCCTGGCGGCTGCTCCTGGCTGGCCTGCTGGTGAGCATTCCCCCGGCCTTCACGTGGCCCTTCGAGCAGTATGTGGCCAGGCGCGGCCACCTCGACGGCGACTGGGCATCCTCCTCTGCCCGGCCAGGGCCGCCCCGATAGCCACCGGGCCACCAGAGCACCAGGACGCAGGCCCGCGACGAGCCAGGCGGCGGCCAGCCCGCGGCACCCCGAGCGGCCCGGACGCGGAGCCGGAGTAGCCGGCGAGTCGTTCGCTCTTCTCTGCCCGAGACGACAACGCGACCATCAGGAGGCCGATCGTCGTAGTGGCCGTGAGGTCGCGCGCACGGCGCCCGGCTGGCAGACACCAGCACGTCAGGGACCCGGAGTCGGGGGCAACCCGGCCGCGGAGAACCACGCCGGCCCCGCCGGTTTGAGTGAGACGGCGACGGCAAGGCCGGCGACGAGGACGACGCCGAGACCCGCGGCTGCGGCCACCGATCGACGTGTCGTCGGCGCCGGGGTCACCCTGTGTCGGAGCTGCTGCGACGGGCTCGCGACAGCCACCCGACGAATCCGAGCGTCAAGAGTGCGGTGAGGAGCCCTATCACGATCGTCGAAGTCGTTGATCCTCCAGAGTCTCCACTCTCGCGCGGCTCTTCCGGTGACGGTGGTGGAGGGTCATCGTCTTCGTTGGGGGACGTGTCGTTGGGGGATGTGCCGCCTTTCCTAGGGGTTTGGGTGTCAGGGCTCTGGGCGACAGGTTGGTGTCGATCGACGGCGGCGCTTGGGTCCGAGGCGTTGTCGGCCGCGGCCGACGAGGTGAGCGCGATCGCCCATGCGGTGGCCAGCGGTAGGAGCAGGACCACCGCCCACCATCTTCGGCCGCTGCGGACCGTGGGCACCCCGTTCACTTGGCCAGGCGGCTCGGCCCGGGTTCGTGCTGGCCTGATCTGTGGGTCTGTCATGGCTCTGTTATGCGCCGAAGAGGAGGTAGAGGCCCATGAAGGTGTAGCCGACCATGGCGAACAGCAGCGCGAGCTGGCCGGTGATGAGGTGGCGGCGTGCGAGCAGGGTGAGGGACCGGTCGTGTGCCGCGATGACGCCGAGGACGTGGCCAGTGACGATGGCGAGGACCTTGATGCTGGCCAGGGCCGAGGGGTTCTGGGAGAGCCAGTAGTTGATCTCCAGGTCTGCGGTGCCGAACAGGTTCGCGCCGGTGCCGCCGGGATCGCTGATCAGGATCAGCGTCTGTTGGCCGTACTCGACGAGGAAGGAGAGGTAGTGGGCGATCATGTACCCGACGATGATCGGCACGATCGCGTGGGCCAGCCGTCGGGGCAGCTCACGGCGCGGGGTTCCCTGTGGGTCGACGCCGGTGGCCATGCAGGCGGCGGTGAAGGTGATGCCGACGACCAGGATGATCAGCAGCATCAGGCCGGTGCCGAGGCGGGTGCCGTCGATGGTGTTGGACTGGACGAACCGGATCCAGGTGCCCGAGTTGCTCCAGCTGTCGTAGGCGGTGCTGCCGAGTAGTACGGCGACGACGGCGACCAGCCCGGCTTCGGGGGTGATGCGGGCGAGGTTGCGCAACGGGCTGACGAGGACGAGCCTCCCAGCAGGGTTCCGGCTCCATGGGGAGAGGTGTCCGACGAGGGTGGAGTAGACCTCGAAGGGGTCGGCACGGGAGATCCAGGTGGTGCCGAAGACGGCCCATCCGACGAGCATGGCTGCGGCGTAGAGGGCGAACCAGAGGCGGACGAAGTCGAGGTCGGTTCCGTCGGGTGAGACGAGTTCAAGCCAGACGAACGCGAAGAGCCCGAGGCTGGCGGGCCAGTATCCGAGCCACGGCGGGTAGGGCCGGAGCGCTTCACCCTCTCCGTCACTGTGTCTGTCGCTGTGGGCGCGGCCGACGGCCTTGTCGAGGAGCTCCAGGAGCGTGCGGACGGGGTTGACCGCACGGTAGGCGGAACCGAACAGCAGCGACACGGGGACGAGGCCGACCCAGAGCCAAGCGTAGGCGACGCCGAAGACGGGGTTGGTCAGGTCGTTGGGGCCGAGGACGGCGGGCCAGAGCATGAACACGAGGAAGAGCAGACCGAGGGTTCGCAGCGCGATCTTCAACGCGGGACCGTCGAGGACTCGGGCGATCGGTGGCGGGACCAGCAGCTCGTGGCTGGCTGTGTCGAACCGTGCTTTGCGCCAGGCCAGGAGCAAGACGGCGAACGAGATCGTCAGGGCCGCGGTGCCGCCGACGATCGCGAGATTGGCCGGGATCGGCAGGTCGTCTGCGCCGCCGAGCCCGTGGGCGGAGATGTTGGTCAACGCACTTCCAGGATCGCGACGACCGCGCTGGTCTCGTGGTCCTCGACCTCGACGCTTCCGGGGGTCTCGACGGTCATCTCGGCGCGCGTCTCACCCTCGCCGAACTCGACGAACTGCTCGGGCTTGGAGTGCACGTGCAACTCGCCGGCGCGGTCGGAGGTGATGTTCCACACCAGCGTCTCGTTGACGGCGAGTGAGAGCTCTTCCGCGTTGGGGGCGACCTTGTCGCCCTCGATGCGCACCTCGATGGTCGGTCCGGCCGGCGCCTCCTCTGTGGGTAACGCCGACTGGGGGGGCGAGGTTGAGGGCGACTCCTCGGGGGACCCGCTGCCTGAGTCGTCGGAGGCCTTCGCGGTGACCTCCGGCGCATCGGCGGTTGATTCATCGTCACCGCCGGAGCAGGCGCTGAGAGCCAGCACGGTGGTCAGGACGGCCGCGATCAGGCGCGCGTTACGCATGAAGTCTCCTTCTGGGTGGCCGGGGGACCGGTCGTGACGTCGCCTCCAAGCCCCACGGCGTCAGCGTGGGAGACGGCGACGCAGATCTACTATGCCGCATAGGACAATGCCGCTTGGACGGGGCGCCGCACCGGACGCGTTCGACGGTACGCGTGCTTGGGGAGGGCGGGGGTTCGGTCAAGTTCGGGTCGCGGTGACCAGCCAAGCGGCGCCGTCGAGGAACACGCCGTCCTCGCGCACGTACGGGGCAAGGGCGGTGGCGACCGCCTCCCAACCCTGGACGGTGGCGGCCGGGCCGGCACCTCCGAACACAGCGTCGCCGAACTCACTTTGTCGCAGGAACCGCAGGGCGTCGCTCAGGTCCGCGCCCTGGTACATCGGCGCCACGGTCGGCTGGACCTCGACGTCGGCGAATCCGGCCTTGGCCAGCAGCGCCTGGGTGCGGGTGGGGTCGGCCAGCGAGAAGGCGGCATAGGACCAGTTGTCGGCGGTGAACTCGGGTGTCGGCACGTGCTCGAGTGCCGCAGTCAACGGAACCATCAGGTGCTGCTGATGGGTTAGGTCCTGCCAGCAGGTGAACACCAGCCGACCGCCCGGGTGGAGCGCGGTGCACAGGTTGGCGAAAGCAGCGTAGGGGTCGGCGAAGAACATCACACCGAACTGGCTGAGTGCGAGGTCGAACTCCTCGAAGCCGAGGTCCTCGGTGGTCTGGACGTCGGCGCGGATGAAGCGTGCGTTGTCGAGGCCGAGCTCGACGGCCCTGTGTTGAGCGACCTGCAGCATAGGGCTGGCGACGTCGACACCGACGACCTTGCCATGTGGTCCGACCGTGGTGGCGGCGTCGATGGTGCGATCACCCATGCCACAGCCGGCGTCGAGGACGCGCATACCGGGACGCAGTTGAGCGGCGGCGAGGAGGGTGCTGCCGAAGGGTGCATGCATGCGCTCGTAACGGGCTTGCTCGGTGACCCAGAGTTGCCCGACTTCGCCCTCCCAGGCCCTGATCATGGGTGAGTTGTCTGGCTCCATTGCCCGCTCCATCGCCGGTTCCATCACTGTTGTCTCTTGTCGTGCACCAGGCCGAGGCGGCGCGGCCACCTACCCATCCACTACGATGCAGCATAGTAGTTGGTGTCGAGTCGAGGACGTGCGCGTGAGTACCCAGGTGAGAGTGGCCCTGCTGATTGCCGGGGCGTTCGTGATCGCGATCGGTGGCCTGCTGTTCTGGGCCGGTCGTGACGATGCGGCCGAGCCCGGCTCGGACGCCCCCGGTGGTGCTGCTGATCCGCGGCTGGTGCGCGAGGACAGCCGCATCATGGGTGAGGAGGGCTCCAGTGATGTGGTGCTCGTGGAGTTCCTGGACTTCGAGTGCGAAGCCTGCGGGGCCGCCTATCCGATCATCGAGGACCTCCGCGAGGAGTACGCCGGCGAGGTGACGTTCGTGGCTCGCTACTTCCCACTGCCCGGGCACTTCAACTCCGAGCGCGCCGCCCGCGCGGTGGAGTCGGCGGCGAGGCAGGGCAAGTTCGAGGAGATGTACCAGCGGATGTTCGGGACCCAATCCTCCTGGGGTGAGCAGCAGGAGCCCTTGGACGACCTCTTTCGCGAGTACGCCGTCGAGATCGGCCTGGACATGGACCAGTACGACGCCGACTACGCCTCTGACGAGGTGGCGGACCGGGTTCAGCGCGACGTCGCCGACGGCACCGACCTCGGAGTCCAGGGGACCCCGACGTTCTACCTCAACGGCGAGCTGTTCGAGCCGACCTCGGCCGAGGACTTCAACACCGCGATCGACGACGCCCTCAACCAGTGAGTGGGGAGTGAGGGGCGCGTGAGACCAGCATCGGGGAAGACCATGCCGGACGCAGCGGTCACCGACCCGGCAGTCACCAACTGCAGCGCAGTTGTCGCCGAGACACAGATTGGCCGGGACACGAACCAGACGACCGGCCAGCCGACGGATGACACGGCGAGGGGGCGGTCGCTCGGGGCTCGTCCCGTGTCGGATCGTGCTCTGGCGTGGCTGATGCTCGTGGGGGGCGTCGTCGGTTTCACGGCGGCGTTCGTGCTGGCGGTGGAAAAGATCGCGCTACTGACCGACCCGAGCTACACGCCCTCGTGCAGCCTGAACCCGGTGCTCAGCTGCGGGTCGGTGATGCAGACAGCGCAGGCCGAGGCTTTCGGGTTCCCGAATCCGTTGCTCGGGGTGGCGGCGTTCCCGGTGGTTGCCGCCACGGGCGCCGCGCTGCTGGCGGGCGCCCGGCTGGCCCGCTGGTACTGGCTGGGGCTGCAGGCCGGTGTCACCTTCGGGTTGGTGTTCGTGGGATGGCTGATCTTCCAGAGCCTGTACCGGATCGGCGCCTTGTGCCCTTACTGCATGGTCGTGTGGACGGTGATGCTGCCGCTGTTCGGCTACGTCACGCTTCGCAACGCCACCACCGGGATGTTCGGCGCGAAGGTCGGCGGGAGCCGGGTGGTGCGGGTGGCTGCGCAGTGGCACCTGGTGGTGCTGACGACGGCGGTCGTGGTCGCGCTGGGCCTGATCGCAGACCGGTTCTGGTACTACTGGTCGACCCTGGTCTGAGCGCGACATGACTAGCATGAACGTCGTCGGGGTGGGGGTTGTCGCGTGAACGGGCTGCAGGACACCGTTCTCTCCGGCTCCCTCCTGTTGGCGGCCGTGGTCGCCGTCGCCGCTGGGGTGGTGTCCTTCTTCTCCCCTTGCTCGCTGCCGCTGTTGCCGGGCTACCTGTCCTATGTGGCCGGGGTGTCGGGCCAGGAGTCGACGGTCGTGCGCGAGCTCCAAGGTCATGCGCCGACGGCACGCGGTCGCACGATCGCGGGTGCGGGGTTGTTCGTGCTCGGGTTCGCGGCGGTGTTCACCAGTTACGGCGCGTTGTTCGGTGCGTTGGGTTCCCAGCTGGTGCGCCACCAGGAGGACATCATCCGGTTCTCGGGGGCGCTGACGGTGCTGTTCGGGCTGGTGTTCGCGCTCGCAGGCGCCCGGGTTCCGCTCCTGGGACGAACGGTGCGGCTGCGGTACCGTCCGCGGGTCGGGCTGGCCGGCGCGCCGCTGCTGGGTGTGGTGTTCGGGGTGGGGTGGACTCCCTGTATCGGCCCCGCGTTGGCTGCGGTGCTCACGTTGGCGACGAGCTCTGCGACGGCGGGTCGTGGCGCGGTCCTGGCGTTCGCCTACAGCGTCGGGTTGGGTCTGCCGTTCCTGCTGGCGGCGTTCTCGGTCAGTGGCGCGATGCGGCGGTTGGCGTGGGCCCGGCTCCACGCTAGGGCGATCGCGCGTGCCGGCGGCGGGTTTCTGATCGTTTTGGGGGTCCTCCAGTTGACCGGGGTGTGGTCGGAGTGGATGGCCGCGATGCAGGCCCTGATTGCCGGCTGGCAACCCCCCATCTAGTTACACCCACGACTGCGATACGGGCAGAACGGATCGAATACCGCGGGACCGGCCCCGGTTGGCAGAAGGGACAGGAAGGGATGGAAGGCGAGGCAATGGTCAGCAGACCCAGCACACCTGGTCCGCCGAGTTCACCCGGTTCATCTGGGGCGCCGTCCCCGTCTCGGACCCCGGGGACGCGGATCCTGTCCCTGCTGGTCGTCCTCGCCGTGGTTGGCCTGGTTGCGTGGCTGATCGCCAGCCGTTCAGACGGTGGTGACCCGCGGGCACGGTCCGCCGACGGGTCGGTGGTCGAGGAGTTCGAGCCTGACGACCGGATCGAGGGCGAGCCGTTCCAGGCACGGACACTCAGCGGGGATCGGTTCGATTCCGGCGATCTGGCCGGCCAGGTCGCGGTCTACAACGTGTGGGGGTCGTGGTGCGTGCCCTGCGTGGCCGAGGCACCCGAGCTGGTCGAGGTCGCGGAGGAGTTCACCGGCCAAGTGCAGTTCGTTGGCATCAACGTGCGCGACAACGACGCGGCCGCGCGTGCCTTCGAGCGCGATCACGACGTGCCCTACGACAGCATCGTCTCCGCCGATTCGAGCCAGCCGATGCTCGCCTTCCAGGGAGCCCTGGCCGCCGCGGCGGTGCCGACCACGCTGGTCGTCGACCCCGAAGGCCGGGTCGCGGCCCGTGTGGTGGGGCCGGTGACTGCGAGCACGCTACGTGCCTTGATCGAGCCCGTGCTGGCCGAGACGGATGCGCAGGACTAGAGCCGCCGCGGGGCGCCGGCCCAGCGGTGCCCGATCCAAGGGGAACCGTTTCGACAGCAGCCGGTCCGGGAGGCATAGGTCGGGCAGGCACCGCCGTACCGGGTCGGCTCGACGTGTCATCGTCGTCTCGGCGCTGGTGGCAATGGTGCTGGGTGGTACAACTGCGGCGGTCAGTAGCGGGCTCGGGCGGCCGCAGCCCACGGCGGCAAGAACACCTCCACCAGATGCGTCGCCCACGCTCGAGGAGTCAGCCGCGGAACCGGCTCCGTCGCCAGGGCCGCCGCCCGCGTCCCGACCGGAGATGCGGGCGAGGGACGGGCCAGGGCGGGACCGCACCGGCCGCGCGCCGGCCGGATCGAGGTCCACACGCGACGCGATGAGGCAGGGCAGAGGTGAGGATCCCGGCCGCCGGGTCCGGTGAGTTCGTCGTGACCGCGCCCCCAAGCAGCACCGCCGACCACGCTGCCGGAGCCGGGGACCTGACCTACACGGTGGAGATCGAGGAAGGTCTCCCGTTCGCCCCGACGGTGACTGCGCGGACGATCGACGGCATCCTGGACGATGACCGTGGCTGGCCGACCGTGGCCGGCCGCTCGTTCCACCAGACCGCCGATGCTGGTGAGCTGCGGATTCTGCTCGCCACACCGGCAACCACCGATGAGCTCTGTGCGCCGCTGAAGACGAATGGGGAGGTCTCCTGCCGCAACGGGGACCTGGTCGTGCTCAACGCCCGGCGGTGGGCCTTCGGCACCGACGACTACCAGGATGCGGTGCCGATGTACCGCACCTACCTGGTCAATCACGAGGTCGGGCACGCCATCGGGTACGCCCATGCCGAGTGTCCCGGACCGGGGGAGCGGGCGCCGGTGATGCAGCAACAGACCTACGGGCTGGACGGCTGTCGTCGTAACCCTTGGCCGAGCGCCGGCTGAGTGCCACGACGCACGCCCGGCCAGGACGGAGCGACCAGTCGGCTGGTGGCTCAGCCGAGGATCGTGGTGCAGCCAGTGATGACCATCTCGACTAGCGGGGACATCGCCAGCGCGACTGGCGTCGCCAGCAGGGTGGCGGTGCCCAGGAAGACCGCGAGGCTCTGGCGTCGCTTCCATGGCTTCCACGGTCCCGAGGCGGCCGCGAGCCGCTCCACCCGGGCCACTGCGGCC
Source organism: Nocardioides dokdonensis FR1436 (assembly GCF_001653335.1). NCBI lineage: Bacteria > Bacillati > Actinomycetota > Actinomycetes > Propionibacteriales > Nocardioidaceae > Nocardioides > Nocardioides dokdonensis. Next base: position 4,312,550 of record NZ_CP015079.1, on the reverse strand, counting down.
ACGTTGCCGGCGCCGAGTCCGGGCTCGGGCACGCCGTCGGCGGCGAGGCCGGAGCCGAGTGTCACCAGGGCGCGCGCGAGCCCGTGGCGGTCGTGTGCGGCGTCGTCGGCCTGCATCTCGATCAGGGTGGACACCTGCTCGTGTGCTACTCGGAAGACCGCCAGAGGGCCTAGCGCGCGGCGCAGCACGTCGGCAAGCGCGAGGGCTAGGTCGTGGCGGGACCGCAGGTGTGACCGCTCGTGGGCCAGCACGAGTTCCAGCTCGTGTGTGTCCAGCATCTCGAGGGCGGCGCTGGTGACCACGACCCGTTTGCGCAGTCCTGGGAGGCAGTAGACCAGTGGCTTGGGGTGCTTGACGATCACGAACCCGTCGGGGTGCTCGGTGCCGAGTACGCGCAGCAGGTTCAGCTGGGTGCTGCGGCCGCGGGCGGCGTTGACCACGGTCGAGGTGGTCAGCCACAGCATCCGGATGGCGAGCCCCGCTGCGGCCAGAGCGGCGAGGTAGGCGACCCAGATGCCTGCTGGGGTCTGGTAGTGCTCGATGACCTCGGCCGGGGTGGTGCGGCACAGCCGGGCGATGAACTCAGCGAGGGGTGTGAGCGGTGCGGCGAGGGTGAGGCCGACGAGCGCGATCGCGGCGACGACCGAGACCGTCAGCGCCTGCCAGGCCAGGATGCCCCAGCCGGGAGCTCGCTGCACCCAGGCGGCGCCGAGAAGAAGCCGCGGGCCGAGGGCGGCGGCTAATGCGACGAAGACGAGGAGGACGGCGGGGGCAAGCACACGCTCACTCCTTGTCGCCTGGATCGCGGGGCTGCCTGCCGTGCTTGCCGAACTTGGCCAGGGCGGTGCGAACTTGGACCTGTTCTTCTGAGGAGAGCTGCTCGACGAAGTTGAGCAGGGCGGCGCCACGGTCGGGGGTCTGAGCGAGGACGTCTTCGAGCATGCTCGCGGTGTGGTCCTCCTGGGACATGACCGCGGTGTACACATAGGCACGGCCCTGCTTGTGCCGGTGCACCAGTCCCTTGCGGTGCAGGTTGTCGAGCACGGTCATCACCGTGGTGTAGGCGATCTTGCGCTCCCGCTGGAGATCGTCGACGACCTCGCGCACCGAGGCTGGACGATCCCAGTCCCACAGCCGGTGCATGACTGCTGCCTCGAGTTGTCCCATCTGCCTCATCCGACCTCCACACCCCCGCACCCAACCCGACTGTCTACTATGCTGCATCGTAGTCCGATGGGTTCGTCGCGTCTCGTTGCTGCTCTTGTTGGCTCCAGTTCCGTCCTCAGGGTCCCATGTCCTCCAACTCTCCCGCACCTCGCGGCCGGGCCGTGGTTCCCCGCGCCGCGACCCGCACCGGGCCTCCAGGAGACCGACACAGCCTCAGCGGCGTGCTCGGCGGGGGCAGCACGATCGGCCGGCACAGCAGCCTTGTCAACGCGGTCGGTGCCGCCGGAGGTGGACTGGTGGCCGCGCTGTGCTTCGAACCGGTGGGCGCGGGCTGGCTCGCACCGGTCGCGATGGCGCTGCTGTGGGCCGGCGTGGCCCGCGCACCGCTGAGGTTCGCGGCCCTGTCCGGGCTGTGCTTCGGTCTGGCCTTCATGCTCGTGCTGTTGTGGTGGTTGGAGGACTCGATCGGTTGGGCGGCCTGGCTGGGCCTTTCCGGTGCCCTGGCGGTGAGTGTCGCCGTGGCCAGCGTCGGGGTGCGCGCGGTGGCGTCGCTCCCGGCCGGGCCGGTGTGGGCCGGGGCGGTGTGGATCGGTGTCGAGTCGTTGCGCAGCGGCTGGCCGCTGGGAGGTATGCCGTGGGGGCGGCTCGGGTTCACCGCCATCGACACCCCGTGGCAGCCGCTTCTTCCCTACGCCGGGGTCACCGGGACCGGGCTCCTCATCGCGACCGGAGGCTTCGCATTTGCCCACGCCTGCAGCGTCTTCCTGCGCCGCACCTCGCGGCGTCGCGCAGCGGCCGCCGGGATGTTGGCGGGGGTTTGCGCGGCCGTTCTCGCAGGGGCGACTTGGCCCTACCGGGTGCCGGCGGCCGCGACGACCATGGTGGCCGCGGTCCAAGGCGGCGTGCCCGGTGATGGCCGGGATCTGGCTGGCCATCACCGGGCGGTCACCCGCAACCATGTGGAGGCGACCACGGCGCTCGCCGACAGCCTCACCTCCGAGCAGCGGGAGTCGCTCGCGTTGGTGGTGTGGCCGGAGAACGCGACTGCCGTCGATCCGGTCCGTGACCCGGTTGCGCGCGAGGGCATCGAGGAGGCCGTGGCCGCCGTCGGCGTTCCCGTGCTGGTCGGGGGGATCTTCGATGGCCCGACCGCTGAGACGGCCTACAACCGCGGACTGCTCTGGAGACCCGACAGCGGACCCAAGGTCGGCGAGGGCGGGGTGTACACGAAGACGCATCCGGTGCCCTTCGGGGAGCACATTCCGTGGCGGTCGGTGATCGGCGGCTGGTCCTCGCGGTTCGACCGCATCCCACGTGACATGCTCCCCGGCCAAGGCGAGGGACCACTGTCGGTGGACGGGTTACTGGTGGTGGACGCGATCTGCTTCGACGTCGCCTACGACGACGTCCTTCCCGGCCAGGTCGCTCGCGGTGGACAGATCGTGGTGGTGCAGACCAGCAACGCCACCTTCACCGGAACCAGCCAGCCCGAGCAGCAGTTCGAGATCACTCGGGCTCGGGCAGTTGAGCTGGGGCGGACGGTCGTGGTGGCCTCGACCAACGGTGTCTCCGGGGTCATCGCCGGCGACGGCGAAGTGACCCAACGTGCAACAGGGGAGGAGACCGCGACGCTCGTTGCCGAGGTTGAGCTCGCCGACCGGGTGACGCCAGCGGTGCGTTCCCAGTCGATGCGGTCGGCGACCATTCCCGCGGTCGCGGTGGTGGGGCTACTCCTGGCGTTCGCCCGTGGACTCCGGCGCCGGGGGAGGGGCAGGGTCCCGACTCGGTTCGAGCGATCCGTCGAGCTTCCCAAGGCGGCTGAGGTAGGCGTTGTAGTCGGCCATTACCTGCCCTCCGGTGCGGGCCTCGGAGCGGTCGAACCGACGTCGCTCGCGCCGGTCGGAGGCGACCCATCGGACGATGAGGGCTCCGGCGAGGATCGCGAGCGGGTAGTCACCCAACGCCCATCCCAGTGATGCGCCGAATTGCTGATCGTCGAGTAGGGAGGCTCCCCAGGGCCGCTGGAGAGCTGAGAACCAGTCCAGCGCGAGCACTTGGTCCGAGGACATGAGCGAGACCGAGAAGAGTGCATGAAAGCCGAACGTCACCATTAACAGCACCACACGGAGCGGGAACATAGGTCGGTGGATTCCCGGGTCGATGCCGACCAGGCAGTTCGCCAGTAGGAAGCCGGTAAGGAGGAAGTGGGCCACCATGGCCACGTGCATGGTGTGAGACTCCAGCGACAGTTCGAACAGGCCGCTGTAGTAGAAGACGGCCAGGCTCACTACAAACATCCCGGCCGTTACTACCGGGAGGGTCAGGAGGTGGGCCAGGAACGATCGAAGTGCCTCTTGGAGCCACTCTCTGGGACCTAGGGAGCCGTCGGTACGGCGGGGCAGTGCCCGTAGCGCGAGTGTGATCGGTGCGCCGAGGACCAGGAACGTGGGTGCGGCGGTCGCGATGGTCATGTGCTGGACCATGTGCATGCTGAACAGCACCCGTCCGTAGACCCCCGGGGAGCCGCTGGTGGCCCACACGACGAGCAGCCAGCCGAGCAGCCAAGCGATGGTGCGCAGCAGTGGCCATCCGTCACCCCGCGCCCGGAGCCGGAGCACCGCACTCAGGTACCAGGCGGTCATGGCCAAGGCGACCGTGAGCCAGATCAGGTCGGGCTTCCATTGGGTGAACCACTCACCGATGCCGAGCTCGGGGGGCAGGTCGGTGCCGAGGAGGGCCTGTGCGTTGCTGAGGGACGGGTCGGTCTCGGGGGCCGGTGTGTTGGTGCGGCTCAGCGCGACCCCGGCACCGGCGCCGGTCAGCAGCAGGACGACCTCGTAGAACGCAAGCCGGGCGAACGCACTCGAGGCGCCGCACTCGATGCGCCGCACGATGCGGGTCCGCTGCCACCAGCCGAGAGCGGCGACCGCGCTCAGCACCGTGACCTTGACGGCGAGCATGGCTCCGTAGCTGGTGGTCAGTGCCGATGCGCCGGGTAGGCGCAGGGCGGCACCGGAGACTCCGGAGAGCGCGACCAGCAGCAGGCACCAGCCCGCGAGCCGGGAGTAGCGGCGCACGACGGGTCCGAGGTTGTCGCCCAGGTGTCGGCGCACCACCAGTAGGCCGACCAGGCCAACGGTCCACACGGTCACGCCGACTAGGTGGAACAGCTGCAACTCCACCAGGCGGTTGTGATCCAGTGACCCGGTCGCATGTCCGCCGAGTGCCATGGGCCACACTCCGGCCAACGCCACCAGCGCCGCGAACCCCATCCCCTCGGGACGTCGAATCATCAGGCAGGCGGTGGCGAGCAGGGCCGCCAGAGCGGCGCCGGTGAGCAGATAGCGGCCAGGGTCGTAGCTGGTGGCGAAGAACCACGTCTGGGACCAGAACCCCTCGCCGCCGACGGGCTCACCGGAGGCGTCGGCGTAGACGAAGATGAGCATCGCCAGGGTGCTCCATGCCCATGCCATCGCGGTCACGGCACCGACCTTGAGCAGCAGCCGCTGCGTCGACGACACGCGGCGCAACCCACCACCGGACCCGTCGCTGGATCCAGGGGCGGTGGGCAGGCAGGTGGCCGCGAGCACCACGACCCCGACCGCGACCGTCGCGCTGGCATCCCGCACCGCCTGCACTACCGGCAGGCCCCACCGTGTGACGGCACCCGAGTCCGGCAGACCCGGCAGGCTGGTGGCCGCCAGGCCGTCGGAGAGGAACAGCAGCCCCAGCGCGACACCCGGCGCGAGAGCCGTGAGCACCAGCAGGCCGGCGGCGCGCCTAGTCCCGCTGCCGGTCACCGGGGAGCCGGTGACCGCGCGGTCACTTGGCGCGATTGGGCTGGTCATCGCCGAGGTTCTGGCTGATCGGGTTCTGATACGTCTGCCTCGGAGTTGGCATCGGATGTGTCGGCGTCCGTCCCCGTGCCGGCCACCCCGTGGCCGGCATCTGCGTCAGCCCCTCCGTTGGTGGTCTCGGCAGCCGTGCCGTCGATCGACTCGACCGGTGCCACCCGGGTGAACCGGATCACCAAGAGCAGTGCGGCGAGCAGGAGCAGAAAGCCGCCAAGGAGCACGGGCGCCACAAGTCGCCACGATCCCGCGCCATCGTCCTCTCGCGCGTCGCTGGTCTGCTTGCCACCCCCTGAAGCCGCACCATCGGCCGGCTCAGAGGACGCGTTCTCTTCCGACCCTCGGGCATCGGCGGGGTCGTCACTTGATGCGTTGCCCTCTGTGTCTTCGGGGTCCTCGGTGGCAGCGTTCGCAGGAGGGCGCACGGTGAACGACAGCGTCCCTTGGACGGGGTGTCCGTCGGTGGACGTGACCCGGTAGGCGACCTCCCATGCGCCAGCCATGCCTTCGCCGGGGATGTCGGCCACCAGGTTGGTCAGTTCCGAGCCCGCCGTCACGGGCAGCTCCGCCGCGTCCTGGCCTGGCATGGTGAGGGCGACTTTCGAGAGCCGTGGCTCCATCGGCTCGTTGAACCGCAGCGTCACCCGGTCCGGGGGCTCGCGCAGCGTCGAGTCGGCGGCGGGGTCCGAGCCGACCAGGTCGGTGTGGGCCGCTGCGGGTGGGGCGGGCATGGTGAAGACGAGGACCGATGCGACCATCGAAACCAGCAAGGCACGTAGCAGGGCAAGGCTCGGGTGCACGGGCTTGACGGTCAAGGGGATTCTCCAGCCGTTCACGGACAACTACTATGCTCCATCGTAGACAGCGGTCGACTAGGAGGGGACATCGGGATGGGTGTCGGTCACGGGCATGGGCATGGACCTCAGGATGGGGGCCAGCTCACGGGACACGCGGGCGCGCGGTACCGGTGGCGGCTAGCGGTCTCCTTCGGACTCATTTCAATGTTCTTCGTCGTCGAGCTTGTCGCGGGCATCATCAGCGGCTCCCTCGCGTTGATCTCCGACGCTGGCCATATGGCCGCCGACGTCGTCGCCCTGGGGGCCGCGCTCGTGGCGACCAAGATCGCCACCCGCACCGACGACACCGGCCGCCGCACCTACGGCTCCTACCGAGCCGAGGTTTTCGCCTCCGGGCTCGCCGTTCTGCTGATGCTCGGCGTCGCCGCCTACGTCGTCATCGAGGCGATTGGTCGTATGGGCACCAACCCCGAGGTTGACACCGGCGCCATGCTAATCGTCGGCCTTCTCGGCCTCCTGGTGAACCTGGCCGCACTGGTCCTGCTGCGCGCCGGAGCGAAGGACTCGCTCAACGTCAAGGGCGCCTACCTGGAGGTCGTCGCCGACACCGCCGGTAGCATCGGGGTTCTTGCCGCAGCCGGTCTCGTCGCCGCCACCGGCGAGGGGTACTGGGACACCGCTGTCGCGTTCGCGATCGGCGCCTTCGTGGCGGTGCGCGCGGTCATGCTCGGCCGCCAGGTCCTCGCGGTGCTCGGGCAGCACGCGCCCGCTGGCCTGGACATCGACGCGGTCGCGGACTCCTTGGCCTCGGTGCCCGGAGTGAAGGACGTGCACGACCTGCACGCCTGGACCCTCACCTCGGGGATGAATGTGGCCACCGCCCATCTGGTCCTCCACGACAACACTCAAGGGCAACCCGCATTGGTGGCCGCACAGACGATCCTGCGGAATGACTACCTCATCGAGCACGCCACCTTGCAGGTCGAGGAGAAGCGCACCGCCAACTGCGACGAAGTGACCTGGTAGCTGCGCGCATCAGTTGATGGCTGCGGGCGAGGGCCGCGGGTCGACTGGTGTCTCAGTGCGTGTCGCCGTACATCCCGCCGCACTCTCCATCGCCCTCGGGATCGACGATGGGGCCATGCTCGGCGGGCGGATCTGCAGACCGATCTTGGGGCGTGGCTTCAGGCTGATCCCCGGGTTCGTTCTGGGCTGCCGCTGTCGCGGAGGATGAGTCCTGCTCGCGGGCAGCGGCGAGTCCGTCGGGCACCCGGTTCTCGGTCAACCAGAACACCAGTGTCCCGACACCCACGCAGACGGCGACGGGGATGCCGACGAATATGGCGATGATCCCCCACCAGCTCATGGCTGCCCTCTGTCACCATGGCGCATCTGATCACGAGGTGCCGCTGACAGCGGCGGTCCGGTCACGACCGGGTCACACTCCGGCGTAGGAGTGCAGGCCGGAGATCCACATGTTGACCCCGACGAAGTTGAACAGGAACGCCGCGTAGCCGAGGAGGCTGAACCATGCTGCGCGGGTTCCGCGCCATCCGGCCGTGGACTGGGCGTGGAGGTAGGCGGCGTAGAACACCCAGGTGATGAACGCCCACGTCTCTTTGGGGTCCCAGCCCCAGTAGCGGCCCCAGGCGGCCTCGGCCCATACCGCGCCCGCGATGACGGCGAAGGTCCAGATCGGGAAGGCGAACACGATCAGCCCGTAGGAGACTCGCTCCAGCGTCTCCGACCTCAACCCAGTACCAGTCCCGCGGCTGGTTGCGTCAATGCCCGATGTGGAGTCGTTGGCGCGTTCGCGGCGCCGCTGGATCAGGAACGCTCCCGAGGCGAGGGCGGCGATGGTGAACACGCCGCCGGCGACGATGGCCGCAGCCACATGGATGACCATCCAGTAGGAGTTGAGCACGGGGATCAGCGCATCAACCGGCGTGTAGAGAACGGTGACGGCGAGCCCGAGGCACACTAGGACCAGTCCGGCAACTCCGATCCCGAGACCCTCAATCCGGTGGCGCCGCGATCCGACGACGAAGGCGGTGGCGATGGCAGCGGCGCCGACCATGGCGAATTCGTACATGTTTCCCCACGGCGCCCGCCCCTCGTGCTACCACGGCCGCGATGTTCACGCCGCAGGCGATGGTGAGAAGTCGCCCCGCTATCAGCGCGGTCCGGCTGAGGTCGCTGCGGTCGCTGCGGTCGAGCAACGAGTTCACGTCGGGGGCCGCCACGTCCTCGGGCGGCCCATCTGGGTCTACGGCGACGGGGGAGTCGACGGGATTCGCCGACCCGGTCACCGCGGCGGGTGTGGTGGAGCGAGTTCGGGCGCCGAACCGGGCGCCAGTGCGGGCCTTGGCCAGATCGGCGGCGTACACCGTGAAGGCCACCGCTTAGATGCCGATGGCGAGGGCCACTAGGTTGTCGGAGAGTGCGGCGATGTTCACGAGGGACTCCTCACGGCCTCGGGATCGAGGTCGGGATCGAGGTCGGGGTCAAGGTCGGGGGTGAGGTTGGGGGCGAGGCGGTTCAGGGTCCGCATGAGGTTGTCTGTGTCCTCGCTCGGTGCGGATCTGCGGGTGAGGGACCGCGTGGCGGTCTCGACCTGGATGCCCTCCTTGTCGGGGCTTTGGGTGACGCGGACCCAGACCCGTCGGCGGCGGACGGTGAGGGAGACGGTGAGACCGATCAGCAGGAGGACAGCTGCGGCCGGGGCGATCTCCTTGCCGGGGTCGTAGGCGACCTGGAAGTTGCCGAACCGGGCGACGCCGTCGAAGGTGACCGACCCGGCGCCGTCGGGCAACTGCATGGTCTCGCCGATCCGCAGGCTCTGACTCTCGATTTCGGTCAGGCTGGTCTTGTCGAGGCTGTACACCGACTGCGGAACTCCGGTGTCCATGCTGAGGTCGCCGGAGTAGGCCACCAGGTCCAGACGGGGTGCGAGCAGTCCGGGGAACTGCGAGACATCGCCGCCCATCGGCGTGCCGGTGGGCAGGAACAGACCTTCGAAACCCAGCTGGGTCGGTTCCGCGTTCGGCACCTTGATGACGCCGTCGCTGGTCAGTGCGCCGTCGGAGGGAAGGAAGATGACCGGCCCGGAGAACACGGTCTCGTCCTTGCCGTCGCGGACTGTCACCCTGGGGGCGTACCCGTGACCGCTGAGGAACAGCTTAGTGCCGTTGACGTCCAGCGGCTGGTTCGGCGCGATGTTGGCGGAGGCTTCCGAGCCGCCCTCGGTGCGGTAGGTGACCTGTGCGTCGAACTTCCGGGGTTCGCCTGTTCGTGGCCCAGTCGGCGCGAAGGCCGTTTCGAGTTCCTCCAAGGTCATCGAGAAGGGGGTCAGCCCGTCGACGTCGGCTAGCGATGCCGGTGTGAACGCGTCGTAGGAGGAGGCCACGTTCGTGAAGGTGTCGCCCTCAGCGAGCGCGACTCGGCCTTCGAAGCCGAACAGCTTCCCGCCGGCCACGCCGACCAGCAGGACCAGCAGCGAGAGGTGGAAGGCCAGGTTCCCGATCTCCCGCACATAGCCCTTCTCAGCGCGAACCTCCACTCGTACCTCGGACTGGCCAGGCGCTGTCTCAGTTGACCCTGTGCCCTCAGGAGTGTCGGGCTCGCTGTCGACGACGACGCGATAGCCGCGGCCGCGCAGGGTAGCCGCGGCCTGTGCGACCACGACGTCGGTCGGCGCGTCGAGCGAGGTTTCGCGGTGGTGTTCGAACCGGTCCAGCCGCGGTGGCGCCTTCGGTGGCTCGGCCCGCGCCTCCCGCCACAGCCGCACGCAGCGCGGGAGGACGCAGCCGGTCATCGAGACCAGCAGCAGTCCGTACGTGGCGGCGAACCAGGGTGAGGCGTAGACCTCGAACAGCCCCAGCCGGTCCAGCCATGGCGAGATCCTCGGGTGCTCGGCCATGAACTGCGGCACCGCCGCCGGATCGGTGGCCACGTTGCGTTGCGGCAGCACCGATCCCGGAATCGCCGCGAATGCGAGGAGCGCGAGCAGAACCACGGCGGTACGCATCGAGGTCAGCTCACGCCAAGCCCACCGACCCCATCCCCACGAGGGCAATGGCCGGGCGCCCCGGTCCGCCACGTCCGTCGTCACCACCACCCCTACCGCGTCTCGTCGGAACACCATCTACTAGACGCAATAGTAGACACACGTTGCGCTTGCTGCCGCAGCGGCCTGCCCTCTTTCTTACCCATAGACGGACGGGCTGGAGAACCCTTGGAGTGACCTCCGGTTCTCCTCGAACCCCGTCGTCATCACGACCCGGTGAGCGCGGTTGCTCCGGGGAATCAGTAGGTCGTCACATGGACGTGGTCATAGTGATTCGCGGTCACCGATCCGCGATCCCCCATCGCGCGCCAACCCTCTGAAGAGCGCTCCACCGACCAGATCCGCCGGGCGTGAATCACGTAGCTGACCCCGAACTCGGAGTAATACTCCCGGAGAAACTCCGCGACCTGCCAGGCGCGGTCGCCGGCAACCATGATGTCCATAGCGATCCCCTGCGCATGCTCACCGTCGGCGCGCAGCGTGCCGTAGGTCACGATCTCGGGAAAGTTCGCGCAGACGGCCTGGTGGATCGCCCGGATGTTCGAGCTGACGCCGGAGGGGACAGAGGTCCCGTTCGTGCACTGACCGCCGAGGCTAGGCCCAGGTTCAGGCTTCTCCTCGCTGAGATAGCCCGAAGTGACCCACCGGGCCGCACCGTCCAGCACGATCTCCTGTCGGCCGAGCATCTCGCGGCCGGTGACGGGCACCTTCTTGCCTGCATCGAGGACACCGAGCTGCTCGGCCTGCTTGTCCGGGCGGGTCCAGATGTTGAGCTCGGTGGTGGTCCACCGTTGGGTTTCGGCATTCCGGATGGCCGCTGCGACCGCATTTGGCAGCAGGACCTCATCGACCGGGCTCAACTTACGCGCAGCAGCGGCCTTCAGCTCACGCGCGGGAGACCCCGCTGGCCGGCCGGCGTCGCCGCGCCTGATACCGCCACGCGAAACGACCGGGCGGCGGTCAAGGACGCTGCCCGCTGCCGACTGGTCGACGGCGCGGATGTCGGATGGGGGATCGGATCCAACAACTCCGATCGTCACCGCTGCGCCGGTTGCGAGAACCGCGAGTGGTGCCGCGATGAGTGCTGCCGAAGGCTTGCGTCGGGCGGTTTCCCGCTTGTGGCTATGAGTCGCCACGCGCTGATTCCTTACTGTCGCTGTCAAGGTCGATGCGCTGGTTCCCCCGGTGAGGAGGCCGGGCATGACGAGTGATGCAAGCACGCCGGCCAGCGGATTCTGAAATCCTCACTACTATCCGGGATAGGACACCTGTTCGGACATGTGAATCGGGATCGGCGGCGGAGCTGCTCCGCGCTGGCGCACGATGGCCGCGGTGCGGGCACGCAGCTCGATCGGACTGAGGTTGTCGGCGGCTCCGTTTAGCCTCTGCGCGACCAGTTGTGCTCCGTGAGCAGCGTGGGCCGAACGCGGACCTCCACGCGCGTAGGCACCACGGGTGCCGGACGGTCGCGTTCCTCATAGGCGCGATCGGGGTTTGCGACCCCCGAAGTGCCGATACACATGGAGAACTCATCCGGAGTGCTCACGAAAGGACCACGGAGATGGAACATGATGAAGATGCCGGGCGGCGGCCACCCCGATGCCATCGACGAAGATCGTGCGATTGGCATCGAGAAGAAGCGCGAGACCGCCCAACACGGACCGAGATCGAGACCCTGAACGACCTCCTCTCGTCCGGGCCGCCGTCGACAAGATGGACGGGTGACGGCACCACTTGGCCGCCCGTCCTGACCCTGCAGAGGTTCTCTTCAGTGTCGTAACCACCGCTCGGACTGGGTGAGATAGAGCAGGTAGGACAGCGCGGGCACCACGATCACCACCGCCAGCCCGACGGCGACCAGCAGCGCCTGCAGCGTTGCGTCGGCGCCGGCGGCCTGCTCGATGGTGACTTGGTCGACCAGTAGCCACGGGTACTGCCCGACCCCCCAGCCCAGGGTCACCGTGCCGACCGCGGCGGCCGCGGCGAACCGCGCGACGGCGTACCGCCGCGTCCAGATCAGCACGAGTGCGCCGGCGCCGGCGAACGCCGATAGCACCATGAGCGGCAAGGCCCGACCCGTGAGGCCGTCGAAGAGCGTGGCCGCGTCCTGCCTGATCGGCACCAACGCGGCGAACACGCAGGCGCCGGTGACCGCGCCCACACCCAGTGTGCGCACGCGCAGCATCTCGGCTAGCCCGGGGTGCCCGGATCGGGCGGCGTCGGCGACGAGGAACGAACCAGCCAGGTACGCACAGCTGCCGCCCGCGATCAGGCCGCCGAACAGCGAGGTCGGGTTCACCCACGACGAGACCAGGTCGCCGCCGCCGTCGGCAGGGACTCGGCCGGAGGCGATTGCACCGGCTACGCAGCCCAGGAAGAAGGGCGTGATCAGTGAGGACCCGGCGAACACGATGCCGAAGAGCCGGGCTTGGCCGATGGTGGCGGAGTACTTTCGGAACGCGAAGGACGCCCCGCGCAGCACGATGCCCAGAAGAGCGAGCATCAACGGCAACCAGAGCGTCGACATGGCCGCGGCGAACGTGCCGGGGAACGCCGTCCACCAGGTGACCAGCACGTAGATCAGCCAGACGTGGTTGGCCTCCCACACCGGTCCGATGCTGTGGTCAATCAGCGTGCGCACCTGCGCGCCGCGGCGGGCGCCGCCGGCGGTGGCGTCGAAGAAGCCGGAGCCGAAGTCCGCGCCACCGAAGACCGAATAGACGACGACGCCGGCGAACAGCGCGGCGGCCACCACAATCTCCAACATCACCGCGACGCCTCCTTCACGCCCTCGGCGGACTCCGGGCCGTAGGGACTGGGTAGGTCGAGCTCGCCGGCGCGCCAGCGTCGCGCCATGGACCGGAGTACGACGTAGGCGCCGAGCGTCATCCCGAGGTACACCACCGCGGTCCCGGCCAAGCTCCACCAGATCCACGGGTTATCGGTCACCGCGTCCTCGGTGCGCAGCACCTGCCAGACCACCCACGGCTGGCGGCCGACCTCGGTGGCGATCCAGCCCGCCTCGAGGGCGATCATCGCTAGCGGGCCAGCGGCCACGGCGTATCGCAGGAACCAGCGACTTTCCAGGAGGTCGCGGCCGCGCCATCGCACGAACCAGAACAACAGCACGGACAGGGCAAGCAGCGTGCCGATGCCGACCATGGACTGGAACGCCCAGTGGGTGATGTTGACCGGCGGCCGCTCGTCCTCCGGTACCTCGTCCAGGCCGGGCACCGGCTTGTCGAAGCTGTTGCGTGCGATCAGCGAGCCGATCTTGGGGATGTCGATGCTGTAGCGGACCTCGCCGTCGATCATGATCCCGCCCAGGCGCAGCGGCGCCGGTTGCTCGGTGGTCTCGGCCAGTTCGAACGCGGCGAGCTTGGCCGGCTGGCTCTCCGCGACCCGTAGGCCGAGCACGTGGCCGACCAGCGGCTGGGCAAGCGCGGCGACGGTGGCGAAGACGAACGGAACGATGAACCCGAGCCGGTGGTGGGGGTCGCGGTGGCCGCGCAGCATGCCCGCGGCGTACACCCCGGCGACGGTGAAGCCGACGACCACGAAGGCGCCGACCCACATGTGGGCGAACATCAGCCACACGCCGTCGTTGAACATCGCGGCCCAAGGGTCAACGTCGACCACCTCGCCGGCCGCGTTGAGCCGGAAGCCGGTTGGGTTGTTCATCCAGGCGTTGACCGCGATTACGCAGAACGTGCCGATCACGCCCGCGCAGGCCATCGGGACCAGCATCAGCAGGTGGATCCGCGGGGGCATCCGGCCCCAGCCGTAGAGGTAGATGCCGAGGAAGATCGCCTCGACGAAGAACGCCAGCCCCTCGAATGCGAACGGCAGACCGAGCACGTCGCCGTACCTGCCCATCAGACCCGGCCACAGCAGACCCATCTCGAAGCTGAGCACGGTCCCGGACACCGCGCCGATCGCGAACAACACGGCGGAGACCTTCGACCACCGCTTGGCAAGCTCGAGTGCCACCGCGTCACCGCGGAAGACACCGCGCCAGTGGACGATGAAGGTCATCGACGGGAAAGCCACGCCGAAGCAGGCCAAGATGATGTGCCAGCCCAGCGACAGCGCCATCTGGTTACGCGCGGGCAGTAGACCGGACGGCGTGTCAGACAACAGGACCTGCAGTGCCTCAAGGGTCATGGGTTCTCCTCAGTCGAGCCAGCACAGGAACGCATCCGGTCGCGGTTCACCGATGGTGCCGTCCGATCTCGCAGGTCTGCCGGGAGTCCGTAGCTTTCGCGGACATGGTCGCCCCCTTGCGCCGGCATCAGGCGCCCGTAGTTCCGGCCCCTTGCCGGCGAAAGCCTGGTCGTCCACGCGCCATGGGCAAGAGTCTACTAACTCTCATAGTAGATGGGCGAAGTGGGCTGACCTGGCGCTTCCTAGAGAAGCCGGCGCCGGCTCCTTAGCCGGAGGCACGGAATCTCCTATGGGGTCCATCAAGCTTGGCGCAGACCGCGTACTGCCGCTCCTACTATGATCCCTAGTAGGAGGTCGCGGTGCGAGTCTTGGAACTGACCTGCCCGGAGTGCGACGTCACTCTTCAGGCGGGCGACGAAGCGGAGCTCGTCGAGCTCGGGCTACAACACGAGCGGAGCATTCACGACCGAGCGGCCTCGCGGGAGCACGTGCTGACCTCGATCTGGCTCCAGAATCGATAATGGCCCACTGACCCCGCCGAGGTTCCCGCCCTCATCTGGCACGGGCCGATCTCTCCCACAGCGTGCCGACGGCGATCATCTGCGCCGGTCGCCCCAGCGCCTTCCTTGATGCCAGCGCTGCCGCGCGGGCGTCGCCGCCGGGTGACTGTGTCAGAGCCGGGCGTCCTTCTTCGCCGGGAACTCGACCTCCTGAGCGTCTCGGTTCCCGATGGCCTGAGTCGTTTGGATCGTCTCAAGGAACATCAGATCGGGACGCTTTGGATGATCGCCTGATGAGCGGATTGGCAGCGGTCGTCGCCGGCGGCCACGAACCCGGCGTCTACCGGTGGCGCCAACAGGATGTAATTTGAGTCGGGCCGCGTTAATGCCCCGAAAACGGCAGCATAAGCCGTCCAATCGGAGCAGACGGCGTCAAGACATCGGCCGGCCGGAGCCAGGAGTTGGCCCCGTCTGCGCAGGTCAGAGCGCACATCGCCAAGAGCGGGCAAAGAACGCAGAGCGCAGCAGCGCACACGCCGAAGGTCCAGAGGTCGTAGGTTCAAATCCTACCCCCGCTACACAGGCTGAAGGCCCGGACCACTGGTCCGGGCCTTCTGCATGTTCCAGGGGTCCCGGACGTCCCGGGACCGGCCGATCAGGGCGTGACGACCAGCTTGCCGACGAGACCGCGTCCCTCGAGGTCGGCCTGGGCGGTGGCGAGGTCGGCGAGGTCGTAGGTGCGGGCCACCACCGGACGCACGTCGCCGCGGCGGACCAGCTCGACGAGGGTCTCGAAGTGGGCCGGCGTGTGCATGGTCGAGCCGACCAGGGCGATGTTGTGCAGGTAGAGGCGGCGTACGTCCAGCTCGAGCCGGTGGCCCCCGAGCGCCCCGGCGACGACCCAGCGCGCACCGTCGCCCAGCAGGTCCAGGCCCTGGGCGACGAGGGGTCCCGCGACCACGTCGACGACGACGTCGATGCCCTCCGGGCAGGCCGCGGCCAGGGTCTCGTGCAGGTCTCCCTCGGTGCGGTCGACGGTCGCGTGCGCACCCGCGCGACGCACCGCGTCGGCGTGCACGCCGCTGGTGACGGCCACGACCCGGGCGCCGCGCGCGGCGGCCAGCTGGACGGCCGCGAGGCCGACGCCGCCGGATGCGCCGGTGACCACGACCGTCTCACCGGCCGCGGCGCGCCCGCGCTCGAGCATGCCCAGCGCCGTGCCGTAGGCGATCGGCAGCGCGGCGAGCTCGACGTCGCTCAGTGGGGAGTCGTCGACCGGGTGGGCCCGCGCGGCGTCGACGACGACGAGCTCGGCGAAGCCGCCGTCGCGCTCGCTGCCGAGGATGTCGACGGGGTGGGCGTCGGGTCCCGGGTGGTCGTAGTGGGCCGGGTCGACGAGCACCCGCTGCCCGAGCAGGTCACCGGGGGCCCCGGGGCCCAGGGCGACCACCTGGCCCGCCACGTCGCCGCCCTGGATGCGGGGGAAGTCGATCGGGCCGCGCCACCCCGAGCGGGCGTCGGGGTCGTCGGGGCGGCTGCCGTAGGCGCCCTCGCGGGTCCACAGGTCGGTGTTGTTGAGCGACGCCGCGGCCACCCGCACCAACACCTCGCCGGGACCGGGGGCCGGTGTCCCCACCTCCCGCAGCTCGAGGACCTCCGGCCCGCCGTGGCCGGTCAGCACCATCGCTCGCATCGTGCGGGGGACGTCGGGCTGGTCCATGTCCTGCTCCTCACCTAGACTTCACTGATCTGTGAAGTCAGCCTAGGTATACCGATCTGTGAGGTCAACGTGGACGTGTTGGATCCCGAGCAGCTGACCCCTGCCGCCCGGCGGATCCTCGACGCCGCCGCGGTGCTCTTCTACGAGCAGGGCATCACCGCGGTCGGGGTCGACCTCGTCGCCGAGCGCTCGGGCGTGACCAAGCGGACCCTCTACGACCGGTTCGGCTCCAAGCAGCAGCTGGTCGCGGCCTACCTGCTCGAGCGCGACCGACGCTGGCGCGCGCTCGTCGAACAGCCGTACCGGGACGCCCCGGACCCGGTGGCGCGGGTGCTGGCACCCTTCGACGCGCTCGAGACCTGGCTGGACGGCGCGACCCGCGGGTGTGCCTTCGTCAACGCCCTGGCCGAGCTGCCGGAGGCCGGCCACCCCGGTCGCCAGGTGGTGCTGGCCGAGAAGCAGTGGCTGATCCAGCTCTTCGCCGACTCCCTGCGGGAGGGCGGGTTCGCGGAGGATGGCGCGCTCGCGCTGCAGCTGATGTGCCTGCACGAAGGGGTGCTCAGCCTGCGCGGTACCGCTCCGGGGGTCGACGCGATCGCCGCGGCGCGGTCTGCCGCAGCCCGGTTGCTGGAGGGCTGAGGACACACGGGGCTGCGGCAGGTAGACAGAGGTCATGTGGTTCGACTCCTGGTCCGACGTCGTGCGGGTGCTCCTGGTGGGGCCCGCCTCCTACCTCACGGTCGTGCTGGTGCTGCGCGCGTCAGGCAAGCGCACCCTGTCCAAGCTCAACGCCTTCGACCTCGTCGTCACCGTGGCGCTCGGGTCGACGCTCGCGACGATCTTCCTGAGCAAGGACGTCTCCTGGGCCGAGGGAGCGGCGGCGCTCGCGGTGCTGGCCCTGCTCCAGCTCCTGGTCGCCACGCTCAGCTCGCGGGTCCCGGTCGCCCGCTCGGTCGTCACCTCCCGGCCGGCGCTGCTGCTGCGGGACGGTCGCTTCCTGACGGAGGCGCTGCGCTCGGCGCGGCTCACCGAGGCGGAGGTCAGGCAAGCGGTCCGGGGCAGCGGATCGGGCGACCTCAGCACCATCGCGGCCGTGGTCCTGGAGAGCGACGGCAGCCTCAGCGTGATCCCCGCGGAGCAGGCAGGCGACCGCAGCGCACTGTCGGACGTGCGACCGCAGGGGTGACGCCGGTCTACCCGTCGGCGATGCCGACGTACGAGATCCGCCACCCGGTGGGGCTCGTGGTGGGCTCGAGGATCGCGTAGTAGGTGACCCCCGGGTCGGCGGTGAGGACGATCTCGCAGTCCCGGGTCCCGCCGCCGTTGTCCCGGCACCCGGCGACCGAACCGGCCTCGCCGTGCGTCCAGTCGACGAGCTGCTCCCACTCGGCGTCCCCGAGGACCGCGGCGTCGCCGAGGAGATCGCGGTCGTCGGCGCCGGCGGCGTCGAGTGCGGTCGCCAGGGCGTCCTCGGCGCTCGCGGTGCCGGTGCCCGTGCCGGCACCCGGAGCGGGGAAGTCGCGGCACTCGCCGAGGTCGACGTCGCACCGTGCCAGTCGGGAGCCTGCCTGCGGGTCGCTCTCGTCCTGCAGCACCGCCACCAGCATCCGGTCGTCCTCCCAGACCCAGGTGCCGACGGCGAACCGCCAGCCCTGCGGGGCCTCCAGCACCGCCTCGTCGCCGCCGGCGAGGTCCAGCGTGCTCAGGCCGCCCACCGAGGAGACCTCGCCGCCGAGGGTGCCGTCGGGGGAGAACACCGCCCGGGTGCCGCCCGGGCTGACCTCGAGGTCGTCGTACGTCGGCAGGGTGCCGCCCCGGGTGAGCACGCCGTTCTCGGAGAGCTCGGCCAGGTAGGACGGGACGCTCTGCGGGTCGGAGTCCATCCCGTCGACGACGACGAGGCCGGCGGCGGTGTCCTGGAGGACCTGCTGCTCAGGGGCGGTCGTCGCCAGGTCCACGACGGCCGGCGGGTCCGAGGCCCGGTCCGGCTCCCACGCACGCCACATCAGGCTGGTGCGGCGCCCCTGCACGACCACGTAGCCGTCGTCGGTCACCGCCCGCACCCGGGGCACGACCCCGCCGTCGGTGCGGGCCAGCTCGATCGGTGGGCTGCCCAGCCCCTCGCCGGCCGGTCGGGTGTCGAAGCCGGTGAGGCGGGGACGCCCGGTGCTGAGGTCGACGAAGGCGACGAAGCCGCCGCCCGGGGAGAGGACGGGGGGCTGGTCGATCTCGGCGGCGATCGGCCCGAAGTCGCGGCCCGGTCCGCCGCTCCACCACGAGCCGTCCTGCTGCAGGGCCAGCCACTGGCCGTTGCGGGACTCCACGCTCCACCAGGCGCCGGGCACCTGGGTCCCGTCGACGTAGAGCCGCTGGTCCACGACGTAGGGCACCGTCGGCGCGGTGACGGAGATGGTCGGGTCCTCGGGTGCGACCGGAGCGGGCGCGTCCCCCGGGCGGCCGATCACCAGGGCCAGTCCGGCGACGGCCAGGACGGCCGGGGCCGCCACCAGGAGGGGGGTGCGCCACCGCGTGCGCAGCGACGGCGGGGCCGACTGCGGGCGTCTGACCGGCATCGGGGGCACGACCAGGCCGTCGGCCACCTGGTCCAGCTCACGGGTCAGCCGGTCCTCCATCGGCGTGCTCTGCTCGGGGCTGCGCTCACTCATCGCGGGCCTCCTCTCCGGGGTCGGTGCCGGGGCCGATGGCGGCTCGCAGCGACCTCAGCGCGTGGTGGGCGGTGGACTTGACGTTGCCGGGGGAGCAGCCGAGCGTCTCGGCGATCTCGCGCTCGCTGAGCTGCTCGTAGTACCGCAGCACGATCACGGCCCGTTGCCGCGGTGGCAGCGAGGCGACGTGCGGCCAGAGCGCCATCCGCTCCTCGGGGCCCGCCGCGGCGGTGGTCCGCGGTTCCGGGGGCGCCTCGGACAGCACCTCCAGCCTGCGCGCCCGCGGGCGGTGCTGGGAGAGATGCAGGTTGGTGAGCATCCGACGCACGTACGCCGTCGGGTTGTCGGCCCGGCTGACCCTGCTCCAGGAGCGGTAGGTCTGCTCCAGCGTCTGCTGGGCGAGGTCCTCCGCGTCCGCGTGGTTGCCGGCCAGGAGGTAGGAGCACCGGTAGAGCCACGCCCACGCGGACGCGGCGTACTCCTCGAAGCCCGCGGCGTCCTGCGCCGGTCTGGTCGTGGTGAACACCGCCGCCTCCTTCTCCTACTCCACCTGACGCGAGTGCGGCGCAAGAGGTTGCGTCCGGCGCGCAGGCAACGCGATTTGTGCGCTGGAGGCGCCATGTGTGACGGTTGAGCCACCGACGCGGGGTGGAGCAGCTCGGTAGCTCGCTGGGCTCATAACCCAGAGGTCGCAGGTTCAAATCCTGCCCCCGCTACAAATAGGTGACCGCAGACGTCGCCGGGCACAACCACAGAAGTCCCGCCGGTGCAGATACCGGCGGGACTTCGTGCGTTCCGGCACGATGGTGGTCATGGACGAAGGACGTGGTGGCGACGCCCGCGCGCTGTGGAACGAGCCGGCCGGGGCCCGAGGGGTCCGCTCGTGACCGACGGTCGCGACCACGTCCGCCGAAGCAAGCGCTACCCCTGGTCGGCGACCGACCACGGCTACCCCTTCTACGGGCGCTGGGACTTCTGGGCGGGCACGTTGTTGACGGTCTTGGTGGTCGGTGCGCTCACCGTGGCCCTCGTGCCGTCCGACCCGGCACGGATCGCTGTCGCACTCGTGGGCGTCGCCGTCGGCTGTGAGTCGTCCCGCGCCGCTCTCGGGGTGTTCCGGTCCGACCGTGAGCACCGCGCACGCATCGCCGAGGCGATGAGTGAGGAGACCGGCGCCGCGATCACCGTCGACCAGCTGGCCAGCCTGTACGGCAGGCTGCACCGCGACAGCGGGGACATCCACCGCAAGACGCCCAAGAGAGCCACCGAGTCCCGCACGGAACCCGACGGCAGCACCCTCGAGCTCACCATGTTCCGCGACGAGACCGTCACGGCTGTCTGGACGCGTACCCCCCGTTGACGAGCCCCTCGTCAGTCCGTGCGTGCGTGCGTGCGGGTCGTCCACAGAAGCGTGCGGACCCTGGACACGCGTCGGGGGAGCCTCTAGAATAGAACACATGTTCGATTCTCGTGGTGACGCTCTCCCCGGTACGCCGGGTGAGTGCGTCGCCGCGCTCGAGGAGCTGGAGGCGCTCAAGGCCCACCTCGCCGCTCGGCAGGCGCGGATCACCGCCCACCTCGACGACCTCCAAGCAGGCGCCTCCGACCGCTCGGTCGGCGCCCAGGTCGCCCTCGCCCGCCACGAGTCACCCCACCGCGGCACCCGGCTGCGCGCGATGGCCTGCACCCTCGTCGACGACCTGCCCCACGTCCTGGCCGCCCTCGAGCAGGGCCTGATCAACGAGCACCGCGCCGAGATCCTGGCAGGCGAGGCCGACCACCTGCACGCGCTGGACCGGCCCGCCTACGACACCCAGCTCGGTGAGCTGCTCGCCACCGGCGCACCGCTCGGCGACCGGGCGCTCCGCCTGGCTGCCCAACGGATCGCGATGCGCCTCGACGACCAGGCCGCCGCCAAACGCCGCGAACGCGCCCACCGCAACCGCCACGTCACCGCCCAACGCCGCGACGACGGCACCGCCCAGATCACCGCCACCGTCTCCGACGTCCACGCCGCCGCGATCATGCAGTCCCTGCACGCCCGCGCCGCTCAGGAGCAGGCCGCCCAGGACACGTGCGACGAGGGCGAGGAACGCTCCTTCGGCCAGGTCGTCGCCGACCTGTTCGTCGCCCGGCTCACCGGCCAGGTCACCGCCGTCGCCACCCCCATCGCGCTCAACCTCGTCGTCTCCGCCGAAGCCCTCCTCGGCGACGGCCCGGGCGCCGATGAGCCGGCCGAGATCGTCCCCATGCACGGCGGCGCCGGCGGACCCATCCCCGCCTCCGTGGCCCGCAGACTCCTCACCTGCTCCCCGGACACCTCGACCCGCATCCGGCGGCTGTTCGCCGACACCGAGCACCTCGTCGCCATGGAGTCCACCTCCCGCACCTTCGACGGACTGCTGCGCCAGTTCGTGACCCTGCGCGACCGGACCTGCCGGACCCCGTGGTGCAACGCGCCCATCCGCCAGATCGACCACATCACCCCCGACCACGCAGGCGGCCCCACCAGCGCCACCAACGGCCAAGGGCTCTGCACGGCCTGCAACCAGCTCAAGGAAGAACCCGGCTGGACCCACCAGTCCATCCACACCGACGACCTCGACCCCCACGAGGTCGAGATCACCTCACCGGCCGGCCAGACCACCCGCACCAGAGCACCCGACCCACCCGGGCTCGTCCCACCCGAACCCACCTGGGTCGAGACCTGGCCCGGACACTGGGTCCTCATCGCGTGAACGTCCGGCTCGGCGTGAGCGAGGGGCGTACAGCGACGCGTCTACACCGAACGGGGTAGCAGCGGGGTCCGGAAATCGGATGGTGCGCACCCGGGCCGTAATCTTTCTTCGTGAACGACGTGCACGTCATCGCCTACTTCGCCGATGACCCGACCCGGACCTACCAGCTCGTGCAGTGGCTCGACGTGCTGGCGCTGCTGCACGAGCAGCACCCGGTGGCGATCGTGGTGCGCGACCCCGGCTCCGCCGAGGTGCTGCGCGAGCGCACCGACCTGCCGGTGCTGTGCGCCGTGGAGTTCCCCGAGCTCGCCGCGCTCTACGAGGAGCTCGACGCGAAGGTGGTGCTCTACTGCAACAACTCGATGCTCAACTTCCAGTCGCTGCTCGACGGGCGCCGCCTGCACGTGCACGTCAACCACGGTGAGTCCGACAAGCAGTCGATGGCGAGCAACAACGCCAAGGCCTACGACCGGGTGTTCGTGGCCGGTGAGGCCGCCGTGCAGCGCCACGTCACCGGCCTGCTCGAGCTGGACACGCGCCGTCTGGTGCGCACCGGGCGCCCGCAGCTCGACCTGCGGCCCGCACCGCTGCTGGCGCCCAGCACCCGGTGCACGGTGCTCTACGCGCCGACCTGGGAGGGCGACGCCGACTACAACGACTACACCTCGCTCGACGTGCTCGGCACCCGGATCGTGGAGCAGGTCCTGGGTGTGCCCGACGTGCGGCTGGTCTACAAGCCGCACCCCAAGATCCTCACCAGCACCAGCCCGGGGGTGCTCGAGGCCCACCTCGAGGTCCTGCGCCTGGTCGCGGAGGCCGGCCGGCGCGACCCCGGGGCGGGCCACGCCGAGGTCCTGCGCGGCGACATCCTGGCTGTCATCCCTGACTGCGACGCGATGATCACCGACGTCTCCTCGGTGGGTCTGGACTGGCTCTACCTGCGCACCGAGAAGCCGATCTTCCTCACCGACCCGCACGACGACCGTGAGCGGCTGCGCCGGGACGTGCCCGTCAGCCGGTGCGCCGACGTCGTCGACCGCACGTCGGTGGACGCACTGGGCACCCTGCTCACCAGGCGGCTCCGGCGGGACGAGCACCACCTGGCCCGGCTGGCGATGCGCCACCACTACTTCGACGACCTGCAGGTCGGGGAGAGCACCCGACGCTTCCTCGACTCGGTCAGCGACCTGGTGGGCCTGCGCGACCGGCTGGTGGGTGAGGTGGACCCGGTGACCTCGGCCGACCACGTCACCGAGACCATCGCCTGAGCCGTCCGTCGCGAAGGACGGGCGGCGGGCTCAGACCTTCTTCACCACGCTCGACTTGAGCTGCATGGGGCCGAAGCCGTCGACCTTGCCCTCGATGTCGTGGTCACCGACGCCCTGGGCGATCCGGATGCCCTTCACCCGGGTGCCGACCTTGATGGAGCCGGCGGCGCCCTTGACCTTGAGGTCCTTGACGATCGTCACCGTGTCACCCTCGGTCAGCACGTTGCCGACGGCGTCCTTGACCACGGGTACGGCGTCGCCCTCCGCCGCGGTGTCCGCGGGGGACCACTCGTGGGCGCACTCGGGGCAGGCCAGCAGGGCGCCCAGCTCGTAGGTGTACTCGCTGTGGCACTCAGGGCACGGGCTCAGGGTGTCGGACATGCCGCGATCCTAGGGCGGGCCGCCGGCGCTCCGGGGCGCGTGACAGGCGCTGGTCAGGTTCTGTGCAGGTGGATGTGGCGATGATCGCGACATGAGGCTCTTCCCCGGTCGACGCCCGGCACCCACCACACCGTCGCGGCTCCTGTCGCACAGACGTGGCTGGCGGGAGCGCGGCAAGCAGGCCGCCGTCGCCCTGGCACTGGTCGGGTCCGCGCTCGTCGCTGGTCCGGTCGCGCCTGCGACCGCCGTGGCCACCCCGGCCCCGGCGCCGCTGGTCACCGCCGCACCGGAGCCGGTGCGCGTGCCGGTGGTCGACAGGCAGGCCGAGCAGGCGCTCGGCGCCCGACTGGCGACGGAGTACGCCGGCGCCGTGCAGGCGACGGACGTGGAGCGCCTGGTGCGTCGAGTCGTCCGACAGCTGCGCCGGGAGGCCTCACCCCCGGAGCGCCTGCTGCACACGGCCGAAGCCATGTGCCGGCGTGCCCTGACCGACTTCCTCGCCCGGGGTGTCCCGCTCGCCCTCAGCTGAGGGCGAGCCGGCGGCTCACGAGCACTCCTGGGTCCCCGCGTCGAGCGTGCGTCCCTCGACGTCGACGAAGCGCCAGTCGAACGACGTCGGCGACAGGCCCAGCTCCAGCACGCCGAACGCCTCGTCGGTGCTGAACCGCGACCCCGTCGCCAGGTCCCCGATGTCGTAGAGCGATCGGCCGCCGGTCCCGACGACGAAGTGCGTGGCCCGGGGGCCGGAGTCGACGACCCGGCCGTCGGCATCGATCGGGGCGAAGCGTTCGTAGTCGTGGTCGTGACCGGCCAGGGAGAGGTCCACGCCCCCGTCGACCGCGGCCGACCACAGGCCGTCCACCTGCTCCTGCGAGCCGTGACCGGTCGAGGAGGACCACCGCGGGTGGTGCATCGCCACCACGGCGCAGTCGGTGGGGTGGGTGGCCAGGTCGTCGCTCAGCCAGGCCGCCTCCTGCACGCAGTCGACGTCCTCGCAGTTCGAGTCGAGCAGGTAGACCCGCCAGGCCCCGACCTCCCGGACGTAGTACGGACCGGTGTCGAAGTAGCCGACGTACCCCTCGGCGCCGTCGCTCTGGTACTCGTGGTTGCCCGGGACCGGCGCGATGATGTCGTCGAACCGCCCCCACGAGGGAGCCCAGCCGCGCTGGAACTCCTCGAGCCGCCCCGACTCGTACTGCAGGTCGCCGAGGGCGATGACGGCGTCGGGCTCCAGCGAGGCGGCCAGGTCGGCAGTGGCCTGCTGCTGGCACTCGTCGTCGGTGACCTGCAGGTCCGGCGGGCAGACGATGTCGCCGACGGCGACGACGCGCACCGTGGTGCCCGGCCCTGAGGTGTCCGAGAGCTCGGACGCGGCGGGGCCGCGCACGTCGCTCTCGGACACCTCGGCCGGTGCACCGCACCCGGACACCGCCACGGCGACGCCCAGCGAGAGGAGCACGGCGCTCGCCCTGGCTCGCGGTGCCCAGGACTGGGGGCGTCTCGGTGTCACGGGGGCTCCTGGAGGTCGGTGCTGGACGGGCGGGCGGTCCCGGGTCCATCCTGCCGGGTGGTCAGGCGACAGCGGTCTCGTACGCCGGGGCCGCCGCCAGGTCGGCGCGTCGCTGCTGGACGGTGAACCAGCTGACGGCGGCGACGATGACGACCAGGAACACCCCGCTGGTGACGTTCGCCCCGAGCCCGAGGCCGCCGTCGGCGGGCGCCTGGGTGAGGTAGTCACCGATGGAGGCGCCGAAGGGCCGGGTCAGGATGTAGGCCGCCCAGAAGGCCAGCACGGCGTCCAGACCGCCCTTGACGTGGGCCAGGGTGACCAGCGCGATCAGGAGGCCGAACAGTCCGGCGGAGGGCAGGTAGCCCAGTGCCAGCCGCTCGCCGACCAGGTCGCCCGCGGAGGTGCCCAGGGCGAAGGTCAGCAGGATCGCCGACCAGTAGAACGCCTCGCGGCGGCTGGTCAGGATGGTGTGGATGGACAGGGTGCGCTCGACCCGGAACCACGCGGCGAAGACCATGGCCAGTGCGACGCTGAAGACGGACGTGGTGGTCCAGAGGCTGACCCCCAGGTTGTCGACCAGGTTGTCGGTGATGAGGGTGCCCATGACGCTGATCAGCACCACCACCGTCCAGTAGGTCGCGGGGACGTAGCGACGCGCCCGGAGCTGGAGGGCCAGGGCCGCGACCGTGAGGCCGGCCATCAGCAGCGACGTCCCGGTGAGTCCCAGGCCGACGTTGGAGGCAAGGAAGTCCGCAGCGGTCTCACCGACCGTCGTGGACAGGATCTTCACCACCCAGAAGAGCAGGAAGACCTCGGGGACCTTGTTGAGCAGGACGACGGGCGTGGATGCCGGGCGGGTCGCGGGCATCGGGTCTGGTGTGGTCATGGGCAGAGCGTGGTGCGCCGTTCCTGCCATCCACCTGACTGCGATCACACGCGGGGGAGCCGGACCGTGACCCGGGTCGGACCGGCGGCCCGGGTGACCTCGACGTCGCCTCCGCACGACCGGGCCACGCGACGGGCCAGCGCCAGCCCGAGGCCGCCCCCGGACCCGCCGCCCGTGGTGGTCCCCGGCTCGAAGATCCTCTCGGGATCGCCGAGGATGCCGGGTCCGTCGTCCTCGACGACCAGCGCGATGTCCGGCGCGGTGGCGCCGTCGACCCGCACCCGCACCGCTGTGGTCGCGAAGCGGACCGCGTTGGCCAGGACGGGCGCCAGGGCTCGCACCGCGAGGGCGTGTGGCGCCCCCACGCGCAGGTCCGGCACCTCGACCTCGACCGCGACGTCGGCGGGGGTGCTCCGCACCACCTCGTCCACGACGTCGACGAGCGAGGCGACCGCGGAGTCGGCCACCGTGCGCTCCGTGCGTGCGAGCTCCAGCAGGGTCGCGATGGTGTGCGTCATCCGGTGCGCAGCCGCGGAGATCTCCTCCAGGTGCTCCCGTGCCGGCTCGGTGAGGTCCTCGCCCAGGAGCGCGAGGTCGGCGGTGCCCTGGATGGTCGTGAGGGGGGTGCGCAGCTCGTGGGCGAGCTCGGAGGTGAGGCGCTGCTCGGACCGGATGGCGGCAGTGACCCGGTCCAGCAGGTTGTCCAGCGTCCCGGCCAGGGCGGTCAGCTCGTTGGTGGGCGGTCCGAGGTCGAAGCGACGCAGGAGGTCGTGCTCGCTCCACTCGGTGGCGGTGCCGGCCAGCACCGCCACCGGTCGCAGCGCCCGGGTCGCGACCCAGGCAGCGAGAGCGCCGGCGGCGGCCGTGGCGAGTCCCCCCGTGACCAGGCTGACCAGCAGGGCGTAGAACTCGGCCTCCTCGTAGGGGGTGAGGACCTCGTCGACGACCACGACGCCCGTCGTGCCGGCGGTCGTGGTGAAGGGGCGCGCGAGGACCCGACGGTCGTCACCGAGGTCGCGCAACCTGGTCTCGCCGGTGCGGCTCAGCTCGGCGTACGCCTCGGCCTGCCCGGCGGGGGCCTGCCCAGCCACGAGGGCGCCGTCGGCGTCGTAGACCACGACGCCCCGGTCCAGCTCGGCGTCGGGCACGGTGAGCGGGTCCTCGGGGGAGCCGGAGGTCGTCGAGCCGGCCACGGCGTCGGCGCGGTCCTCGAGCACGCGGTCGACGTCCCGGCTGGTCTGGGCAGCGAGGAGGAGCTGGACCAGGACGGTCAGGACCACCATGGCGAAGGCCGTCACGCAGACGGTGAGGACGACGATCTGGCGCCGGAAGGAGCCGGTGGGGACCGGTGGGTTCACGAGAGCCGGAACCCGACGCCGCGGACGGTCTCGATGGTCACGGGGGCGTCGATGGAGGCGAGCTTGACCCGGATCCGCCGGATGAAGGAGTCGATGGTGTTCTCGCTGACGAACGAGCCGTCCGGCCAGGCCGCCGCCACCACCGCCCGGCGCCGGACCACCTCCCCGGGGCGCGAGGTGATCGCGGCGAGCATCCGGTACTCCGTGGGGGTCAGCTGCGCGCCGCCTCCCGCGCAGCGCACCTCGTGACGGGCCGGGTCGAGCTCGATCCCGCCGGGCGGCGCAGCGGCCGGCCGGCCGCGCCGACCGAGGGCGTCGACGCGCAGCAGCAGCTCCTGGACGTCGAACGGCTTGGTGACGTAGTCGTCCCCGCCGGCGTGGAAACCGGCGATCCGCTCGTGGACCGCGCCGAAGGCCGTCAGGAAGAGCACCGGCGCCGCCTGCCCGGCGGAGCGGAGCGCCTGCACCACGTCGCGACCGTCGGAGTCGGGGAGCCCGACGTCCATCACGATCACGTCGACGCCGCTGTCCGGGCCGAGCAGCCGGGTGGCCTCGCCGCCGTCGTGCGCCCGCCGGACCTCGTGCCCGGCGGACTCGAGCGCGCGCGCGACCAGGCGCCGGATCGCCGGGTCGTCCTCACACAGTCCGATCAGCATGGTCTCGGGTCAGTCCCTTCGCTGGGTCCAGCGTGCCACCACCATGCCCAGTCAGGTTCTCGGCAGGTCGAGCGGGCCACGGTGGAGGCACAGATCCCGAGGCACCACGAGGAGTGGTTCCACATGACCACCGTCACGAAGACCCCGAGCACCCCACCCGCGCTCCGGCGCCGGAGGCGCACCGTCGGCGAGCGGCAGCTCGTCGCCGCGGTCGCCGTCGGAGCGGTCGCCGTCCTCGCCCTGTGGTGGCACGACACGACGATCCTCGCCGGTCCGGGGGAGTGGGTGAGCGCCGCCGGCCGGATCACCGGGCTGCTCGGCGGGTACGCCGTCGCGGTGGCCCTGCTGCTGATGTGCCGGGCGCCGTGGCTCGACCACGGCCTCGGCACCGACCGCCTGGCCCGGTGGCACGCGATGACGGGCCGCTACCTCCTCGGCCTCCTGAGCGCCCACGCCGTCCTGATCACCTGGGGCTACTCGCTGGCCTCGGGCTCGGGACTCGTGGCCCAGGTCCGGCTGCTGCTGGTCGCCGTCCCGGACGTGCTCCTGGCCGTGATCGGCTACGGCCTCCTGGTGCTCGTCGGGGTGCTCTCGGCGAGGCAGGTCCGGAGGAGGGTCGGCTACGAGACCTGGTACCTCGTCCACCTGCTCACCTACGTCGCCATCGGGCTGAGCTTCCTGCACGTCCTGAGCGCCGGCGCGGACTTCCGGACGGGCTGGGCCGAGGCTGCCTGGATCACGCTGTACGCCGTCGTCGCGGCCCTGCTGGTCTGGTACCGCTGGCTGAACCCGGTCCGCAACGCGCTGCGGCACCGCCCCCGGGTCGCGGCCGTCACGTCCGAGGCCCCCGGGGTGGTGTCGGTCGTGGTCGCCGGACGGGACCTGGACCGGCTCGGGGCCGAGGCCGGCCAGTTCCTCCGGTGGCGGTTCCTGACCCCGACCGGGTGGTGGCAGTCGCACCCGTTCTCGCTGTCCGCCGCCCCGACCGACTCCGAGCTGCGGATCACCGTGAAGGCGCTGGGCACGCACAGCGCCGGGCTGCGCGGTCTCGTCCCGGGGACCCGGGCCCTGATGGAGGGGCCCTACGGCGCCCTCACGGTCGCGCGGCGCCGCAACCCCGGCGTCCTGCTGCTCGCCGGTGGGATCGGCATCACGCCCCTGCGGGCGCTGCTCGAGCAGCACCACGACCAGGGCGCGGAGGCGGGACCCGCCACGCTCGTCTACCGGGCCCGGAGCATCGAGGACCTGGTGCACCGTCAGGAGATCGACCGCCTCGCCCAGGCAGCCCACATCGACGTCCACTACGGGGTGGGCCCCTCCGGCGGCAGCGACGACGTCCTCGTCGGGGAGCGGCTGCGCGAGGTCGTCCCGGACCTCGGGGACCGCGACGTCTACCTGTGCGGCCCCGGCCCGTTCATGGAGGCGGCCACCGCCAGCCTCCGGCGCTGCGGCGTACCGGCACGACACGTCCACGCCGAACACTTCGAGCTCTGAGGAGGACCCGATGTCCCACCCGGTGACCAGCCCCCCCGTCAGGATCGCCGCCTCCGTCCTGGGCGTGCTGCTGCTGATCGGCCTCAAGACCCTCACCTCCGACCAGACCGCCCTCGGACCGGCGGTGGACCTCGTGGCCAGCGACCACGGGACCGTCGACGGCCCGCTCGTGAGCACCCGGTACGGCCCGGTGCAGGTGCGCGTGACGGTCCAGGGCGGGGTGCTGACCGACGTGGTGTCGCTGCGGCTGCCGACCGGCGGCCGGTCCGGCCAGATCGCCGACTACTCGGCCCCGGTGCTGCGCCGCGAGGCCCTGGCGGCCCAGGGCACCGGCGTCGACGCGGTGTCGGGTGCGACGTACACGAGCCAGGGGTACGCCGACTCCCTCCAAGGTGCCCTCGACCAGATCGCGGCCGGCGACCCGAGCTCCTCGGCATGAGTGCCGTGCTCGACGACGAGATCCGGGGGAGCCGGCGGATCGTCTCGGTGATGGGCACGGTCTTCAGCGTCGACGTGCGCGACCTGGCCCTGGACTCCGAGGCCGTGGACCGGGTGGTCGGCTGGTGGCGGTGGGTGGACGCGACCTTCAGCACCTACCGGTCCGACAGCCAGGTCGTCGAGCTGGGCGACGGTCGGCGTGGCCTGGAGGACTGTGCGGTGGAGGTCCGCGACGTCCTGGCCCTGTGCCGCGACGCCACCGAGGCCAGCGACGGCTACTTCACCGCGGAGCCCGGCGGACGCCTGGACCCCACCGGGCTGGTGAAGGGCTGGAGCGTCGAGGTCGCCAGCCGGATGCTCCACGGCGCGGGCTCGCGGGTCCACTGCATCGCCGCCGGCGGCGACCTGCGCAGCAGCGGCTCCCCGGCGCCGGGGAGGCCGTGGCGCCTGGGCGTGGTCGACCCGTTCGACCGCACCCGCGTGGCGGCCGTGGTGGTCGGGCACGACCTCGCCGTCGCCACCTCCGGCACCGCCGAGCGGGGGCCGCACATCGTCGACCCCGTCCGTCGTCGGCCCGCCACCGAGCTCGCCTCGGTGACCCTCGTCGGCGCCGATCTCACCCACGTCGATGCGATGGCGACCGCGGTGTTCGCGATGGGGGAGCGGTGCCGGACCTGGCTCGCACGAAGGCCCGACCTCGGCGCCCTCGTGGTGGGCGCCGACGGCCGGGCCTGGGTGCAGCAGCCGTGCGCGGGAGCACGGATCGAGGTCTGCTAGCCGTGCCGCATCAGGCCGGCTGGACCACGTCGAGGACCTCGAGCACCTGGGCGGCGCTCTGGGCGGCCTCGAGTCGGGCCACCTGGTCGGCATCCACGAAGACCTCGGCGATGCGGCGCAGCAGCGTCAGGTGGTCGTCGCCGGCCCCGGCGATCCCGATCACGAACCGGGCCGGCTTGCCGTTCCAGTCGAGCGGGTCGGTGTAGCGCACGAAGCTGATCGCCGAGCGCCGGATGGACGGCTTGGCCTCGTTCGTGCCGTGCGGGATGGCCAGACCGTTGCCCATGTACGTCGACACCG
Organism: Nocardioides dokdonensis FR1436; assembly: GCF_001653335.1. Classification (NCBI taxonomy): domain Bacteria; kingdom Bacillati; phylum Actinomycetota; class Actinomycetes; order Propionibacteriales; family Nocardioidaceae; genus Nocardioides; species Nocardioides dokdonensis. The sequence goes on along the minus strand of NZ_CP015079.1, from coordinate 4,281,813 downwards.
AGGTCTCGCGGTCGAGCATCGCCGCGACGTAGCTCGCGTCCACCGCACCCGCCGAGACCAGGAGGTCGCCGGCGCGCGTGATGGCGTCGTCGCGCGACTCGGCGAGGGCGTCGAGGACGATCGACTCGCGGGCCAGCAGCCCCGTCGGGGGGCCCGGCTCGGCCGCTGCCGCGCTGGGGGCCGCCGCCGGATCCGCGTTGGTGCGGGCGAGCAGCTCGACGATCTCGTCGTAGCGCGGACTGGACATGAAGTCGTCCACCGACACGTGCAGTGCCGAGCCGGTCTGCTGGCGGGCGCGGTCGGTGAGGTCCTGGTGGGTGACGACGAGGTCGTAGGTGTCGGTGAGGTTGGAGATCGCCTGGTTGACCACGGTGACGTCGGTGAAGCCTGCGGAGTGCACCTTCTTGCGCAGCACCGAGGCGCCCATCGCCGAGGACCCCATGCCGGCGTCGCAGGCGAAGACGATCGACCGGATGGCGCCCTGGTGGTCGGCCGTCCCGCGTCCGCCGTCGAGCAGCGCACCCGAGACCGACGACGACTTGCCCTTCATCGCCTCCATGCTCGCGGTGGCCGCGACCAGCTGGTCCTCGGGGTCGTCGCTGCGGTCGGTCTTGAGGAGCAGGGCCGCCACCACGAACGTGGCCGCCGCTCCGCCGATGACGGAGAGGGTGACGCCGATGAAGCTGTTGCTGGGTGTCTGGGCGTAGACCGCGATGATCGATCCCGGGGCCGCCGGTGCGCGCAGACCCGAGTTGAAGATGACGTTGATGAAGATCTGCGTCATGCCACCCGCGATCATCGCCAGGATCAGCTTGGGCTTCATCAGCACGAACGGGAAGTAGATCTCGTGGATGCCGCCGAAGAAGTGGATGATCGCGGCGCCGGGCGCGGACGCCTTGGCCAGGCCCTTGCCGAACATCGAGTAGGCCAGCAGCAGGCCCAGGCCCGCGCCCGGGTTGGCCTCGAGCAGGAACAGCACGGACTTGCCGTTCTCCAGCGCCTCGGTGGAGCCCAGCGGGGTCAGGACGCCGTGGTTGAGGGCGTTGTTGAGGAAGAGCACCTTGGCCGGCTCGATGATGATCGAGGTGAACGGCAGCAGGTTGTTCGTGACCAGGACGTCGATGCCGTCCTCGAGGCGGTTGGCGATCCACGTGACGATCGGGCTCATCACGAAGAAGCCGAAGGTCGCCAGGACAGCGCCCCAGATGCCGGCCGCGAAGTTGTTGACCAGCATCTCGAAGCCGGGCTTGATCTTGGTGTCCCACAGGGCGTCGATGTGGCGCATGGACCAACCACCCAGCGGGCCCATGATCATGGCCCCCATGAACATGGGGATGTCCGTGCCGGCGATGACGCCCATGGTGGCGATGGCGCCCACCACCCCGCCTCGCATCGGGCTGGCGGCGTACATCATCTTGCCGCCGGTGTAGCCGATGAGCAGGGGCAGGAGGTAGGTGATCATCGGGCCGACGATGCCGCCGTCGGCGAAGTCGCCCCAGCCGCCGATCTCCGCCACCCAGCTGTCGGGGGCCAGTCCGCCGGAGCCGCCCCGGTTGAGCCACCCCTTCTCGATGAAGAGGGCGGTGATGAGTCCCCAGGCGATGAATGCGCCGATGTTGGGCATCACCATGTTCGAGAGGAACGTCCCGACCTTCTGGACCTGGACCCGGGCTCCTCCGGGAGTCGCCTGTGTGGTTGCCATGGCACCTTCCTTGCTGTCCTGCCCGGTGAGCACCGGGGGTGGTGAAGCTCGACGATCTGTGACCGGGATCACGGATCTGTGAATATCTTTGTATCGCGCCGAAATGGACAAAGTCAAGGGTCTTTCCAACATAATCAAGCCTAAAACCACAGATACGTGGTAATGTCCGGTGCGTCAGCCGTCGAGGCAGCGCCAGAGATCGGCAGCCGGCAGCACCACCGCTCGGCCCGCTCGGTCGAGTCACTGTGACGACGTGAAGGACGTGACGATGAAGGCTCTCCGGTTCTATGCCCCTGAGGACGTGCGCCTCGAAGACGTGCCCGAGCCCGAGTGCGGGCCCGGCGAGGTCAAGCTGCGGGTGCGCAACTGCTCGACGTGCGGGACGGACGTGAAGATCTTCCACAACGGCCACCAGAACCTGACGCCGCCGCGCACGATCGGGCACGAGATCGCCGGTGAGGTGGTCGAGGTCGGTGCCGACGTGAACTCGACGTACGCCAGCACCTGGGCGGTCGGTGACCGTGCGCAGGTGATCGCGGCGGTGCCGTGCGGGGACTGCCACGAGTGCCACAAGGGCTGGATGGCGGTCTGCCAGAACCAGACCTCGGTCGGCTACCAGTACGACGGCGGCTTCGCGGAGTACATGATCGTGCCCCAGCAGGTGCTGAAGGTCGACGGTCTCAACCGCATCCCCGACAACGTCGGCTTCGACGAGGCCTCCGCCGCCGAGCCCTTCGCCTGTGCGATCAACGCCCAGGAGCTGCTCGGCATCGAGGAGGGTGACACCGTCGTCGTCTTCGGCGCGGGCCCCATCGGCTGCATGCACATCCGCATCGCCCGCGGCGTGCACAAGGTCGGTCCGGTCTACCTCGTCGACGTCAACGCCGAGCGCCTGCAGATGTCGGCGGACGCCGTCGGCCCCGACGAGACGATCAACGCCGCCGAGGTCGACGTCGTCGAGCGCGTCATGGAGCTGACGGGCGGTCGAGGCGCCGACGTGGTCATCACCGCCACCGCCGCCAACGTCACCCAGGAGCAGGCCATCGCGATGGCCGCGCGCAACGGTCGGATCTCGTTCTTCGGGGGGCTGCCCAAGACCGACCCGACGATCACCGTCGACTCCAACGTCGTGCACTACCGCCAGCTGCACATCCACGGCGCCAACGGCTCGGCGCCCGAGCACAACAAGCGGGCCCTGGAGTACATCTCCACCGGGCAGGTGCCGGTCAAGGACCTGATCACCGAGCACATCCCGCTGGAGCGGGTCCTCGAGGCGTTCTCGATCGTCAAGGAGGGCAAGGCGATCAAGGTGACCGTCGAGCCCTGATCCTCGTACGTCGACGCCCGGGCCCCCTGTCGGAGGCCCGGGCGTTCGTCGTCTCAGCCCAGCAGCTCGAGCACGGCGGCGCGTCCGCTCGCCGGGTCGGTCGCCGCCAGCGCCGCCTCTGCTGCGTCCTCGCACTGCTCGGACGTCACCGCTGCCAGTCGGGCGCCGACCGGGGGTGCGGCGGCTGCGGCCATGGAGAGCGACGTGATGCCCATGCCGACCAGGACGCACGCCAGCAGCGGGTCCGCGGCCGCCTCCCCGCAGACGCCGACCGGCTTCCCGGCCCGCCGTCCGGCCTCGGCCGTGATGGCGATCAGCTGCAGCACGGCGGGCTGCCAGGCATCGGTGAGGTGGGCGAGCTGGGAGGCCATGCGGTCGGCGGCCATCGTGTACTGCGTCAGGTCGTTGGTGCCGATGGAGAGGAAGTCGACCTCCTCGAGCATCCGGTGGGCGAGGAGGGCCGCGCTGGGCACCTCGACCATGACGCCCGCCTTCATGCCGCGCGCGCGGACCTTGGCGCCGAAGTCGGCTGCCTCGGCGACGGTGGCCACCATCGGAGCCATCACCCAGGTCTCCGTGCCGGTCGCGGTGGCAGCCATCGCGACCGCGTCGAGCTGACGGTCCATCAGTCCGGGGTTGCCGAAGGACAGGCGCAGCCCGCGCACACCCAGGGCGGGATTCTCCTCGCCCGGCAGGGTCGCGAACGCGACCGGCTTGTCCGAGCCGGCATCGAGGGTGCGCACCACGACGTGCTGCCCGGCGCCGAAGGCCCCGAGGACGCGCTCGTAGATGCCCGCCTGCTCCTCGACGCTCGGCTCGGCGGTCTGGTTGAGGAAGCACAGCTCGGTGCGGAAGAGGCCGACGCCCTCGACCGGCCCCTGCGCCGCCAGCGCGGCGGACGGGGCGTCGGCCACGTTCGCGAGGATCTTGACCGCGAGTCCGTCGGCGGTCCTGCCCGGGCCGGTCCAGGCGTCGTGCGCGGCGCGGTCCCTGGCTGCGGCAGTGACCTGCTGCCGGGCCCACCCGGGGTCCGGCTCGACCTGGACGGAGCCTCTCGCCCCGTCGACCAGCACCACTGTCCCGGGCGCGATCTCGAGGACGTCCTCGACGCCGACCACGCACGGGATGGCGAGCTGACGGGCGATGATCGCCGTGTGGCTGGTCGGGCCGCCGCGCTCGGTCACCAGGGCCAGGACGAGCGCGGGGTCGAGGCCGGCGGTGTCGGCCGGGGCCAGGTCCTCGGCCACGAGGATCGAGGGTGCGGGGAGCGTGGGCAGGCCGGGCTCCGGCTCGCCCACGAGTCGCGCCACCAGACGACGTTCGATGTCGAGCAGGTCGGTGACCCGCTCGGCCATCAGGCCCCCGAGCTGGGTGAACACGGCGACGAACTGCTCCACCGCGCCGTGCACCGACGCCAGCAGGTCGTCCCCGTCCCGCAGGTTCTTGCGGACGGCGCCGCGCAGCCCGCGGTCGCTGGCGAGGCCGGCGCTGGCCGTCATCACCTCGGCGACGTGCCCGGTCGCGCGCTCGGCCTTCGCGGCGTACCCGGCCGCCACGGCGGCCGCGGCGTCGTCGTAGGCGGCGAGCGCCGCGTCGGGGTCCGCGAAGCCCCCGGTCCCGAAGGCGGCGACCGCGGTGCTCGAGACTTCGCCCCGGGCCACCACCACGGGGCCGTACCCGACCCCGGGCACCACGGGGGTGCCCGTCAGGGAGGGGGTCTGCTGGGGCTGGGGTGCACTCGTCGACGTGGCCACCCTCACACGGTAGCCCGCTTCGACCTTGACAAGCAACACAATCGGGCATAGAACAACATGCACAAAGACTGAAAGAGAGCGTCTCCATGTATGCAGAAGAGCGACAGCAGGCCATGGTGCGACTGGTGGAGCAGGAGCGTCGGCTCTCCGTGGTCGCGCTGGCCGAAGCGTATGCCGTGACGACCGAGACGGTGCGCCGCGACCTGTCCCAGCTCGAGCGGCTCGGGTTGGTCCGCCGGGTGCACGGCGGGGCGGTGCCGGCAGGGTCCTTGAGCACCATCGAGTCCGAGCTCAGCGAACGGGCCGCGATCAACACCGACCTCAAGGACGCCATCGCCCGGGCGGCCCTGAGCCAGCTGCCGCCGGACGGCTCGACGCTGCTCATCGACGCCGGCAGCACGACGGCCCGCCTGGCCTCGATGATCCCGCACGTGAGCCGGCTGACGGTCTTCACCCATGCCGTGCCCGTGGCGGGCCGGCTCGTGAACCACCCCCAGGTCGAGCTCCACCTCCTGCCGGGCCGGGTGCGGGCCACCACCCAGGCCGCGGTGGGTGCCGAGTGCGTCGCGGCCCTCGACCGGGTGCGGGCCGACACCGTGTTCCTCGGCACCAACGCACTCAGCCGGGACCACGGTCTGTCCACGCCCGACAGCGACGAGGCGGCGACGAAGAGCGCCCTGGTCGCCTCGGCCCGACGGGTGGTCGTGCTGGCGGACTCGAGCAAGTTCGACAAGGAGTCGGCGATCCGCTTCGCCACCCTGGACGACGTCGACTGCCTGGTCACCGACGCCGGCATCACCGCTGACTACCGCGACGAGCTGGAGTCGCTCGGCATCGAGGTGATCGTCGCATGAGCACGCCAGGTGCTCGGTCCTGCATCGTCACGCTCACCCCCAACCCCAGCATCGACCGCACCGGGACGCTCGCCGGTCCGCTCGAGCGGGGTGCGGTGCACCGGCTCGAGTCGGTCACCTCGCAGGCCGGCGGGAAGGGCGTCAACATCTCCCGTGCCTGTCTCGCGGCGGACGTCGACACCGTCGCGGTCCTGCCGGCCGGACCCGACGACCCCTTCGTGCACCTGCTGTCCTCGGCCGGGATCCCCTACAGCCTGGTGCCTGGCCCCGGGGCCGTGCGGGTCAACCTCGCCCTCACCGAGCCGGACGGGACGACCACCAAGCTCAACAGCCCCGGCCCCCCGGTCACGGGCACCTGCCTGGACGCGCTGGCCGACACGCTGGGCGACCTGGCCGAGCGGGCGGACTGGATGGTCCTCGCCGGATCGCTGCCCCCGGGGGCGCCGCTCGGGTGGTACGCCGACCTCGTCGCCATGCTGCGGGAGCGCACCAAGATCGCCGTCGACACCAGCGACGCACCGCTGCAGGCCCTGGTCGACCAGCTCGAGACAGCTGCGCCACACGTGATGAAGCCCAACGGCGAGGAGCTCGCGTCGTTGACCGGCGCGGACCCGGAGGACCTCGAGTCCGACCCCGCGGCCGCTGCCCAGGCAGCGCAGCGGCTCCTCGACCGGGGCGTCGAGACCGTGCTGGCCACGCTGGGCGGCCAGGGCGCCGTCCTGGTCACCGAGGGGGGTGCCTGGCACGCCGCTGCGCCCGAGATCGAGGTCGTCAGCACCGTCGGTGCGGGCGACTCCAGCCTGTTCGGCTACCTGCTCGGGGCCCTGCACGACCTGGAACCGGCGGCCCGGCTCGCGCTCGCCGTCGCCTACGGCAGCGCTGCCGCCGGTCTGCCCGGCACCACCATCCCCCGACGTAGCCACGTGCACCCGGACCGCGTCGTCGTACGCCGGCTCCCGCACCTGGTGCACCCCGCGTAGGTCCTGAACACACCGCCCGACCCGAAGGAGCAGCACATGCCCACCACCACCGTCACGGTCGGCTCGACCGTCGGCCTGCACGCCCGCCCGGCCGCGATCATCGCCGAGGCCGCAGGAGACCTCGACTCCGAGGTCCTCATCGGACTGCCCGGCAGCGAGGGCGTGGACGCAGGGTCGTCGCTCCTCATCATGACGCTGGGAGCCGGGCACGGAGATGCGGTCGAGGTGAGCGGCGACGTCGAGGCCGACGTCGCCGTGATCGCCGCCCTGGTGGCGCAGGACCTGGACGCCGACTGAGCCCGCCGGCTCACAGGTCGGCGTACCCCTCGCGGTAGGTGGGGTACTCCGGCACCCAGCCGGTCGCCCGGAGCCGGAGGTTGGAGATGCGCTTGCCGTGCGCCCGCGCGCGCTCGCCCACGGGCGGAGGGTCCACGCCCAGCTGCTCGGCGATCTCGGCCGCAACGTCGCCCATCAGCGCCGGCTCGTCGTCGTTGCCGAGGTAGACCGGCTCAGGGTCCGCCGCCCGGGTGAGCAGGTGCACGACCGCGGCCGCGGCGTCGTCGCGGTGGATCCGGTTGGTCCAGCGGTCGGGATCGCCCACGTCGCCGGCCCGGACGCGGTCGACCAGCCGTGCCCGGTCGCCGCCGTACAGGCCCGAGCAGCGCAGCACGGTGCCACCGGGCAGCCGGGAGGCGAAGAGCCGCTCGGCCTCCACCAGCACCCGCGCGGGGCCGTCCTTCGGTGACGGCGGGTGGCTCTCGTCGACCAGGGCGTCGTCGGGCTCCTCGCCGTGCACGCCGGTCGAGGAGACCAGCACCGCTCGGACCGGCTGCTGGCCGGCAGCCTCGACGGCGTCGAGGGCGCGCCGCATGCCGTCGACGTACGTCGCCCGGTAGGCGTCCTCGCTGCGGGGTCGCGCGGTCAGGGCGACGACGAGGTAGCGCAGAGCGAGGTCGGGCAGCCGCGGGACGTCCTGGGTCAGGTCGACGGAGAGACCCCGCAGGGGCGGCGGCACGCGATCCGCATGTCGCCGCAGGCCGAGGACGCAGTGTCCCCGCTCGGCCAGTCGGAGTCCGATGCGGGACCCGAGGTCACCGCAGCCGATCAAGAGCACGTCGGGGTCCACGCACCCGAGACTAGGACATCGCAGACCCGTGTACTCGGGGCGCCGGGCGGTACTTCCCGGGGAGGCGTACTGTCGTATGACGGAGCTGTTCAGGCTCCCTCCCAAAGGATGCGCCATGAGCGACAAGTCCCCCCGTCAGAAGATGACGAAGAAGGCCGGCAAGTCCATCAAGGAGAAGCGGGCCGCCAAGCGCGGCGACGCCGCAGTGGGCGCCGTGGCCGACAAGATCAACCCCTCGAAGGGCAAGTGACGGGCGGTCGGTCCACCTCGGCACCCCTGACGCTGGGTGTCATCGCCTCGTCGGCGAAGGAGAACGAGCACCGGTTGCCGCTGCACCCGGACCACCTCGCGCTCCTCGACGCGGACCTCGGTGCCCGGATCACCCTCGAGCACGGGTACGGCCGGCGATTCGGCGCCACCGCCGCGTCCCTGGCTCCGTGGGTGGCCGGGTTCGCGAGCCGCGAGGAGATCCTGGCGACCTCGGACGTCGTGCTGCTGCCCAAGCCGCAGCTCGAGGACGTGGCCGCGCTCAGCGCCGGCCAGGTCCTGTGGGGCTGGCCGCACTGCGTCCAGGACACCGAGATGACCCAGCTGGCGATCGATCGCGGGCTGACCCTGATGGCCTTCGAGGCGATGAACCACTGGACCCGTGAGGGCCGGTTCGGGCTGCACGTCTTCCACAAGAACAACGAGATCGCCGGCTACGCCTCGGTGCTGCACGCCCTCGAGATCGCCGGGCTGACCGGTCACTACGGGCGCCGGCTCAGTGCGGTGGTGATCGGGTTCGGCGCGACGGCACGCGGAGCCGTCACGGCCCTCAACGCGCTCGGCGTGCACGAGGTCGCCGTGCTCACCAACCGGGAGGTCGCGGCCGTCGGTTCACCGATCCACTCGGTGCGGATCCGGCAGATGCACCACGATCCCGACGGCAAGCGGCTGACGCACGTGATCACCGAACGCGGGCGCGAGCCGTTGGCGGCCTACCTGGCCGAGAACGACATCGTCGTCAACTGCACCCTGCAGGACACCGCCGACCCGCTGACCTACCTCCAGACCGAGGACCTGACGGCCTTCCGGCCCGGCAGCGTCATCGTGGACGTCTCGTGCGACCTCGGCATGGGCTTCAGCTGGGCCCGGCCCACGACCTTCGACGAGCCGTCCTTCCGGGTCGGTCCCGACGTGGTCTACTACGCGGTCGACCACAGCCCGTCGTACCTGTGGAGCTCGGCGACCTGGGAGAACAGCAACGCGCTGATGCCCTTCCTGCGACCGGTCCTCGAGGGGTCGGCGGCATGGGACGCCAACGAGACCCTGAGCAAGGCGATCGAGATCCGCGACGGGCGGGTCGTCAACCCGGCGATCCTGGCCTTCCAGGGCCGCCGCAGCGACCCGCCGTACGCCGTGGCCTGAGGCGGCCCGGGCCGGGCTCGGGCCGGGCTCGGGCCGGCCTCAGCCCAGCCGCAGCAGCTGGACCACGCGACGGGCGGCCTCGCCGCCCTCGCTCTCGGCGACGTCGAGGGCGGTGCGCACGTCGAGGCCGTCGAGCAGGGGAGCGGTGGCCGCCGCGACCGCGGCCGGGGTGGCCCCGCCGCGTCCCGCGGCGGCGTACAGGCGTTCGAGGCGGGCCTCGGCGCCGTGCAGGTCGGCGGTCTCGAAGCTCCACGGCTCGCGGTGGTCGCGGTCGACGATGAGGGTGCGCAGCGCGGCCGGGGTGCAGGTGTGCAGCACGTCGTCGACCAGGACGAGGTTGCCGGTGGACTTCGCCATCTTCTCGCCGTCGAGGCGGACCTCGCCGACGTGCAGCAGGGAGCGCGCGAAGGGGGTCACGCCGGTCAGGGCCTCGACCATCGCGGCCTGGTAGGCGTGGTGGGGGAAGACCAGGTCGTCGCCACCGACGAGCACGTCGACGGAGGACCCCTGCACGTTCAGCGCCATCGCGGCGCACTCCGCGTGCCAGCCCGGGCGTCCCCAGCCCCACGGGCTCGGCCAGGCCGGGTGCTCCTCGGTGGAGGGGCGCCACACCGCCACGTCGAACGGGTGGTCCTTGTCGGCGCTGTCCGGCTCGTCGCCGAACGCTGTCGAGAGCGCGCGGGCCCGCTCGGGGTCGAGTCCGGCCTGCCCGACCACGTGTGCACCGCGGAACCACACGGTCCGGTCGCGCTCGTAGGCCGCGCCCGCGTCGAGCAGGCCCTGCGCGAGCTGCTGCACCGCGTCGACGTGGTGGCGGGCGCGCGGGCACGCGGCCGGGGTCGCGACCCGCAGGGCGCGCATGCTCTGGTCGAAGACGGCCTCCTGCGCCAGCGCGAACTCGTCGTAGTAGCGCCCGCGCTCGCGTGCCGCCGTGGTCAGCACGTCGTCGACGTCGGTGATGTTGCGGCAGGCGTGCACGTCGACCCCGGTCGACTGCAGCACCGAGGTGAGCACGTCGGCCCACACGAAGGTCGCGGCGTGGCCGAGGTGGGTGACGTCGTAGGGCGTGATCCCGCAGGTGTAGACCCGGGCGGTGCCGACCACGGGGAGCGCGCGGCCGTCGAGGCGCAGCGAGACCGGGGCCGGCGGGGTCTTGCCGGTGCGCTGGGTGGGGTCGGCGGTGCCGGAGCTCATCGACGTCGGGGTCATGCCTCATCCTCGCACCAGGGTCTGCACCGGCCGTCGAGGCCTTCGACACGGGCGGGTCGGGACCTAGGTCCCTGACGTCGGGTCGCTGAGGTGACCAGTGTGGAGCGCATGACCACGACGCGATCACCTGCAGCCGGCGCCGTCGCCGACACCCCCGCGCCGCCCGGTGCCCCCGGGCACGCCGAGGAGCTCGACGAGATCATGGACCTCAGCGAGTCGCTGCGGGACGAGGGCGCCGAGCTCGACGACCTGCCCCGCGCGGCGGGAGAGCCGGCCTGGCGGCAGGGCTACCCCTACGAGGAGAAGATGGGGCGCCGCGAGTACGAGCGGACCAAGCGCAAGCTCCAGATCGAGCTGCTGAAGCTGCAGGCGCACGTGAAGGACTCGGGTCTCAAGGTCGCCGTGCTGTTCGAGGGCCGGGACGCGGCCGGCAAGGGGGGAGCCATCAAGCGGTTCAGCGAGCACCTCAACCCCCGCGGCGCGCGCGTGGTGGCGCTGGGGGTCCCCTCGGAGCGCGAGCGCAGCGAGTGGTACTTCCAGCGCTACGTGCCGCACCTGCCGAGCGGCGGTGAGATCGTGATGTTCGACCGGTCCTGGTACAACCGGGCCGGCGTGGAGCGCGTGATGGGCTACTGCACGCCGACCGAGTACCTCAACTTCATGCGGGAGACCCCCGAGCTGGAGCGGATGCTCGTGCGCTCGGGCCTGCACCTGGTCAAGCTGTGGTTCTCGGTCTCCAAGGACGAGCAGCTCGCGCGCTTCGAGGCCCGCGGCCAGGACCCGGTCAAGCAGTGGAAGCTCTCGCCGACCGACCTCGCGAGCCTCGACAAGTGGGAGGCCTACACGAGCGCGAAGCAGGCGATGTTCTTCCACACCCACACCGGCGACGCACCGTGGACGGTGGTCAAGTCCAACGACAAGAAGCGGGCCCGGCTCGAGGCGATGCGGGTGCTGCTGGCGCAGTTCGACTACCCGTCGAAGGACCACGACCTCGTGGGCGAGCCCGACCCGCTGCTCGTGGGCTCACCGCGGGACGTCACCGAGGCCGACGAGAGCCCCGGCCGGCACTTCCCCAACCCGGTGAAGCCCTGGGCCTGACCGCGCCGCGGCTCACTCCTCGGTGGGCAGGTCGAACCTGAACCGGGCCCCCCGCCCGGGCGCGGTGTCGACGCCGAGGGAGCCGCCGTGCGCCTGCACCAGCGAGCTCGCGATCGCCAGGCCCAGGCCGGTGCCGCCGTCGCTGCGGTTGCGGGACTCGTCGGCGCGGTAGAAGCGCTCGAAGACCCGCTCCGCCTCGGCGGCGCCCATGCCCGGGCCCTCGTCGGCCACCCCCACCTCGACCCACGGTGGTGCGTCGCCGGCGCCGCGGCGGGTGCCGACCGAGACCGTGACCCGGGTGCCTGCGGGTGTGTGCCGCAGAGCGTTGCCGAGCAGGTTGTCGAGCACCTGGCGCAGCCGGGGAGCGTCGCCGACGACCACGGGCAGAGCGTCGAGCGCGCCGACCTCGAGGACCACCGGCCGGTCGGGGGCCACGGCGCGGGCGCTCTCCACCGCCTCGGTGGTCAGCGCCAGCAGGTCCACCGGCTCGCGGGCCAGGGGTCGCTGCTGGTCCAGCCGTGCGAGGAGCAGGAGGTCCTCGACGAGCAGGCCCATCCTGGCCGCCTCGCCCTCGATGCGCGCGACCAGGCGGCGTACGCCGTCGTCGTCGCTGACCGCACCTTGGCGGTAGAGCTCGGCGAAGCCGCGGATCGTCGTCAGCGGGGTGCGCAGCTCGTGGCTGGCGTCGGCGACGAAGCGGCGCATCCGCTCCTCGGAGCTGCGCGCGGCCAGCTCGCCGGCCTCCCGCTCGGCGAACGCCGACTCGATCTGGGCCAGCATCACGTTCAGGGCGGCCGCCAGCTGGCCGACCTCGGAACGGGAGTCGGCGTGCGGCACCCGTTCGCTCAGGTCACCCGCGGCGATCGCGGCGGCGGTGCGCTCCACGTCCTGCAGCGGCCGGAGGCTGCCGCGCACCAGCAGGTAGCCGACGGCGCCGAGCACCGCGACCGTCACGCCGCCGATGACCAGCAGCAGCAGCACCAGGCGGTCCAGGATGCTCTGCACGTCGCCGAGGCTCTGCGCGACCATCAGCGTGCCGACGGTGCCGTCGTCGAGGGTGACCGGCACCGCCCGGACGCGCCACTGCCCGTCGCCGCCCACCGCCGCGACCGTGAACGAGCGCGACGCCCCACCGTCATCGGGCAGGTCGGGCAGGTCGGGCAGCGGCTCGTCGTCGACCAGGTTGCTGGTCGGGCCGAGCACGAGCCCGCCGTCGGCGTCGACGACCTGCACGACGAAGGCGCTGGGCAGCGGGCCTCGGCTCTCGGGAGCCTCCGCCCCGCCGCGCCGCCCGGGTCGTACGAGAGCGCCGGTGCCGTCGGCGACGAGGGGGGCGGCACCTCGGAGCTGGTCGTCGACCCGGTCGAGCAGGTAGCCGCGCAGCGCCGCATGGGTGGCGACGCCCGACCCCACCAGCGCCAGCGTCACCACCAGCAGGAGGGTCGCCACCAGCGCCCGGCGCAGTGGCACCCGGCGAGCCAGGGCGCGCACCTCAGGACCCGCTCGGCACGCGCAGCACGTAGCCGACGCCGCGCACGGTGTGCAGCAGCCGCGGTTCGGTCGTGTCGACCTTGCGCCGCAGGTAGGACACATACGTCTCCACCACGTTGGCGTCGCCGCCGAAGTCGTACTGCCAGACCCGGTCGAGGATCTGGGCCTTGCTCAGCACTCGCCCGGGGTTCTGCAGGAAGTAGCGCAGCAGCTTGAACTCGGTGGGGGAGAGGGTGACCTCGCGCCCGTCCTTCCACGTCTGGTGGGAATCCTCGTCGAGCTCGACGTCCTCGAAGCGGAACCGCGTCGACGACACCGTCGACGCGCCCTGCGTCGTACGCCGCAGCACCGCGCGGATGCGCGCCACGACCTCCTCGAGGCTGAACGGCTTGGTGACGTAGTCGTCGCCGCCCAGGGTCAGCCCCTGCACCTTCGCCTCGGCGCCGTCGCGCGCGGTGAGGAACAGCACCGGGCACGACCGGCCCTCCGAGCGCAGCCGGCGCACCACCTCGAAACCGTCCATGTCGGGCATCATCACGTCGAGGACCACCAGGTCGGGGCGCCACTCGCGGGCCAGCTCCAGCGCGGCCCGCCCGTCGGGGGCGGTGCGCACCTCGAAGCCCGAGAAGCGCAGGCTCGCGGCCAGCAGCTCCACGATGTTCGGCTCGTCGTCGACGACCAGGAGTCGGGCCTCGGGGTGGGCGGCGGGAGTCTGGTTCACGCGACCATCCTCGCCCGCCGGCCCGGGCCGCGCCTGTGCGCGGCCTGGGAACTTCCTGTGAACGCCGGCCCCCACCTCGCCGACCCGGCCCGGATCTCACCGTGACCCGGCCCGGATCTCACCGTGACCCGGCCCGGATCCAGGCCGGGTGGGCAGGTTCCCAGCAACCTCGCAGGCAGGGCTCGGGTCGGTCCCAGGCTCGCTCGTCAGTCTCGTCGCATCCCACCCCATCGTGTCCCGGAAGGACGCTCATGACTGACGCCCAGCACCCTGACCAGCCCGTCCAGCCCCCCGCTCAGCAGGCTGCTCAGGAGGACTGGCTGCACCCCGTTGCTGCCCCCTCCGTCTCCGGGACAGGCCGTGACGCAGCGCCCGGCACCGGCTCGCGCCCGGGGCCGCGCTGGCGGATGGCCGGCCTCGTCGCGGCCGGTGTGATCGCCGGCGGGTCGGTCGTCGCGCTCGTCCAGAGCTCCGGCGAAACCGCCCCCTCCGCCGCCGACCAGACGGCGGCCGGTGCCGCGCAGCCCGGCGGTGCTGCCGGCCAGGGCGGCCCCGGTGGCGGTGGGGCACCGATGAGCGCACCGGTCGAGGGCACCATCGCCTCGTTGTCTGCTTCCAGCATCCAGGTCGAGACCTCCTCCGGCAGCCAGACCTACCTGACGACCAGCGAGACACTCGTCGTGCGCGGCGGTGACGAGGTGGCCACGACCGACCTCGTCGAGGGCGACACGATCCTCCTGGTGGCCGGCCGGAGCAGTGACGGGGGCGACCTCGTCGCGCTGCGGATCATGGCGGGCGGCACCGAGGCCGGGACCACGACGTGACTGCCACGATGCTGCCCGGCCCGGTCGTGGACCCGATCGAGAGCCCGGTCGCCACCACGCTCGAGATCGTGGTGCCGGTCCACAACGAGCAGGACGACCTCGCCGCGTCGGTGCGCCGCCTGCACGGCTACCTGGGCGAGCGCTTCCCCTTCGAGGCGACCGTGACCATCGCCGACAACGCCAGCACCGACCGGACCTGGGCGATCGCGCTCGAGCTCGTCGCCGAGCTGCCGGGCGTGCGGGCGGTGCACCTGGCCGAGAAGGGCCGGGGCCGGGCGCTGCGCCACGTGTGGTCGCGCAGCAGCGCCTCCGTCGTCGCCTACATGGACGTCGACCTCTCCACCGATCTCGACGCGCTGCTGCCGCTGGTCGCACCCCTGCTCTCCGGGCACAGCGACCTGGCGATCGGGTCGCGGCTCAGCAGCTCCTCGCGGGTCACCCGGGGCCCGCAGCGCGAGCTCGTCTCGCGCTCCTACAACCTGTTGCTCCGCGGCGTGCTGGGCGCCCGCTTCAGCGACGCGCAGTGCGGTTTCAAGGCCGTACGCCGCGACGTGGCGCAGCGGCTGCTGCCGCTGGTGCGCGACGAGACCTGGTTCTTCGACACCGAGCTCCTCGTCATCGCCGAGCGAGCCGGGCTGCGCATCCACGAGGTGCCGGTCGACTGGGTCGACGACCCCGACAGCCGGGTCGACGTCGTGCGCACCGCGATCGACGACCTGCGCGGCACGGCCCGCCTGGCCCGCGGCCTGGCCGCCGGGCGGATCCCCCTCGACGAGGTGCGCGGCCCCGGAGCCCGGGCCCAGCGACCGCTGCCCGGCGTCGTGCAGGCGCTGCGCTTCGCCGCCATCGGGGTGCTCAGCACCCTCGCCTACGCCCTGGTGTTCTGGCTGCTGCGGCAGGGCACCGGCGCCCAGGTCGCCAACCTGCTGGCCCTGCTGGTGACGACGCTGGGCAACACCGCTGCCAACCGTCGCCTCACCTTCTCCGTGCGCGGCCGCTCGGGGCTGCTGCGCCACCACGCCCAGGGGCTGGTGGTCCTCGGCCTCGCGCTGGCGCTGACCTCGGGTTCGCTGCTCGTGCTGCACGCCGGCAGCGACCCGGGGCACGCCCTGGAGCTGGTCGTGCTGACCGTCGCGAACCTGGTCGCCACCGTCCTGCGTTTCGTGCTGCTGCGCTCCTGGGTCTTCGCGAGCGCGACCCCCGCCGACAGTCCCGACCACCACTGGAGCACCCGATGAGCACCACCCTGACGACCCCGCGCGAGGCGCCGAGCACGGCCCGCGCCGCCGCCCCGGCGTGGGAGCGCCCGGCCCTCCTGGGCCTGCTCGCCCTGACCGCGCTGCTCTACACCTGGGACCTGGCCGCCTCCGGCTGGGCCAACGCGTTCTACGCCAGCGCGGTGCAGGCCGGCAGCGAGTCGTGGACGGCGTTCTTCTTCGGCTCCCTCGACGCCGGCAACGCCATCACCGTCGACAAGCCGCCCGCCTCGCTGTGGGTGATGGCGCTCTCGGCGCGGATCTTCGGGATGAGCACCTGGAGCCTGCTGGTGCCGCAGGCCCTGATGGGGGTGGCCACCGTGGGCCTGGTCCACGCCACCGTCCGGCGCCACTTCTCGGCGCCGGCCGCACTGCTGGCCGGAGCGGTGCTCGCGCTGACGCCGGTGGCCGCGCTGATGTTCCGCTTCGACAACCCCGACGCCCTGCTGGTGCTGCTGCTCACCGGCGCGACGTACGCGATGGTGCGCGCCCAGGAGTCGACCCGCACCCGGTGGCTCGTGCTCGCCGCGGCCCTCGTCGGCACCGGGTTCCTCACCAAGACCCTGCAGGCCTACCTGGTGCTGCCCGCGTTCGTGGGCGTCTACCTGCTCACCGCCGACACACCGGTACGCCGCCGCCTGCGGCAGCTGGTCGCCGCGGGCGCCGCGCTGGTCGTGGCCTCGGGCTGGTGGATCGCGATCGCCGAGCTGTGGCCGGCCTCGGCCCGTCCCTACATCGGTGGGTCGCAGACCAACAGCGCCCTGGAGCTGGCCCTGGGCTACAACGGCCTGGGCCGGATCACCGGGGACGAGGCCGGCTCCGTCACGCGCGGCGGCGGGGGCGACCAGTGGGGGACGCCGGGCCTGCTGCGCATGTTCGACGCCGACTTCGGCGGGCAGGTCGCCTGGCTGCTGCCGGCCGCGCTGCTGCTGGCCGGCACCCTCCTGTGGTGGTCGTGGCGCGCGCCACGCACCGACCCGCGGCGCGCCCAGGTCCTGCTGTGGCTCGGCCCGCTGCTCGTCACCGCCCTGACCTTCAGCCTGATGCAGGGCATCATCCACGGCTACTACGTCGTCGCGCTGGCCGCGCCGCTCGCGGCCCTGGTGGGCATCGGGGCGACCGGGGTCTGGCGGCTGCGTGCGCAGTGGCCGGCCCGCGCGGTGCTCGCCGCCACGATGGCCGTCACCACCGCGTTGGCCTGGGTCCTGCTCTCGCGCAGCCCCGAGTGGTTCCCACCCCTGCGCGTCGGGGTCCTGGTGGTCGGCCTGGCCGCCACCGCGGGCCTGCTCGCGCTGCCGCTGCTGGGCCGCCGCCTGGTCGTCGCGGTCGCCGCGGCCGCGCTGCTCGCCGGCCTCGCCGGCCCGACGGCGTACGCCGTGCAGACTGCGGGCACCGCGCACACCGGCTCGCTGCCCAGCGCCGGACCCGCCGTCACCACCGGCGACGACACCGGGGCACGAGGTGGCGCTCGACCCGGCGGTGCGCCCGGCGGTGCACCCGGCGGTGCACCCGGCGGTGCACCCGGCGGGGGCGGGGCCGGTGGGCTGCTCGACGCCAGCACGCCATCCGACGCGCTGCTCGAGCTGCTCACCGAGGACGCCGACTCCTTCACGTGGGTCGGCGCCGCGGTCGGGGCGCAGTCCGCGGCCGGCTACCAGCTGGGGTCGGGGGAGCCGGTGCTGGCCATCGGTGGCTTCAACGGCACCGACCCCTCGCCCACGCTGGAGGAGTTCCAGCAGTGGGTCGCCGACGGCGAGGTGCACTGGTTCATCGCGGGCTCGGACGCCGGGCGCGGTGGCGGGACCGGTGGCGGACCCGGCGGAGCGGTCGGGGGCCAGGAGTCGGGCTCGTCGACGCAGATCAGCGCCTGGGTGAGCAGCACCTTCGCGTCGACCACCGTCGACGGCGTGGAGCTCTACGACCTGACGTCGTGAGGGGGAGGGTCGGTGCTCAGGGCCGGCCCGAACCAGCGCCGCACGAATCGGCGTACGTCGTCGGGGCTGCGGGGCGTGGTCGGCGGGTGCTGCATCCAGGAGCCGATGAGGCGCAGCATCAGCTCGGCGAGATCGTCGAGGTCGTCGTCCGGCACACCGCAGGCGCCCCAGCCCACGGGTAGGTCGCGCAGGAACTGCCCGCCGAGCCCGAACCCGGTCGTCGAGGTGATCCCGCGACCGAAGAGACCCTCGTCGTCGGCATCGAGGAGCAGGGCGATGCGGGTGTCGCGGGGCAGCTCCTCGAGGCAGAAGACGATGGCGCCGGTGACGACGTCGACCGGTGCGTCGAGCGGAGTCAGGTGGGCGCGCATCCGCTCGATGAAGTCGGCGGCGCCGGCCTCGGCGAGCGCGCTGAGCAGGTCGGCGAGGCTGGGGTAGTAGCGGTAGACGGTCTGCCGGGTGACGCCGACCTCGGCCGCGACGTCCGAGAGCGTGGTCTTGCGGACGCCGGCGCGGTCCAGGCAGCGGCCGGCCGCGGCCAGGATGCGCTCCCGGGCCAGTGCCTCGGTGGGCGGCGGGTCGCCCCGCCAGCCGTGGTGACCCATGTCGTCGCACCCCTTCCATACATTCATCCACCTGTTGTATGAATGTAACTGTGGACACCTACCGATTCAAGACCGCCCTCACCGGACTCAAGCGGCTGGCGACCCTCCCGGCGGAGGACAAGCAGGCCTGCATCGACGCCTACCGGTTCTTCCAGCGGATGCAGGCCGGCGAGGCCACCGAGACCGAGGACGAGACCCGGGCGGTCGCGGACTACTACAAGGTGCTCAACAACATGCTCTCGGTCTTCGACCTGGAGAAGCTCTACATCCCCCCGATGCTGGACGCCGACAAGGGTCTCTACGACAACCAGATCCTCACCGAGGAGGCGCTGCTCACGGACCTGGCGCTGGCTGACCCGGGCGGCTCGCACCTGCTCGACATGGGCTGCGGCCGTGGCCGGATCGCCCACCACCTCGCCACGCTGACCGGGGGTCAGGTCTCGGGCTACAACATCGACCCCGACCAGGTGCAGAACGCGATCGACTGGGCCGCCCGGAGCCGGATGAGCGACCGGTTGCACTTCAAGGTCGGCAACCACCACGACCCGCTGGACTACCCCTCGGAGTCGTTCGACGGGTGCTTCTCGTTCCAGGCGGTGTGGCCCTTCTTCAAGAAGGAGGAGCTCGACGCCCACGCCGCCGAGATGTACCGGGTCCTCAGGCCGGGGGCTCGCTACGCGTGCTCGGAGTACCTGCTCACCCCGTTCTTCGACTGGGACGACGAGGAGCACGTCGCCCTGCACCGGCTCTACCTGCCGACCCTGGCAGCGACCCAGTCGATGTACCCCGCCGACGTCTGCGCCGCGCTGGAACGCGCGGGGTTCCGGATCGTGCTCTCGGCACCCTCGCGGAGCGAGGCGTGGCCGCTGTGCGAGCAGAAGCGCGACCTGATCCTGCACGGGCGTCGGCTGGTCCGGCTGCTGGAGAAGGCGCGCATCGCCCCGGCCTGGATCGAGGAGTCCCTCGAGCTGCTGCAGACCGGCGGCGAGGCCTGGACCCGGGCCGAGCGCGCCAAGATCGCCGACCTCAACTGGCGCATCGTCGCCGAGAAGCCCTGACCGCCCGCCGACCCGGCGCAAATATCCCCGCGACCCGGCGCAGATATCCCCGCGACCCGGGCTCTTGTGACTGATGTGTGGGTCATCTGCCGGGTAGTCGGGGTCGGTGGCCGCCGAGAGTGAGCATGAGGATGGCAATCAGAGCGTGGGGGTCGCGGAAGCCGTAGGCCATGCGGGTTCGTAGTCGGATGCGCAGGTTGACGGCTTCGGTGCGGCCGTTGGACAGGCCGTGCTCGATGGCCAGCAGGATGGGGCCGCGTTGGGCCTGCACGGTCTTGGCTAGTGCTGCGAACTGGGGGATGCGGCAGCGTTGCGCTGAGGTGATCCAGGCATTGAGCGCCTCGGGGGCCTCGTGGTGGGGCAGTTTGAAGATCGCGCGTAGCCCTTCTTTGAGCTGGTAGCCGCGCCACAGTCGGGGGTCGGTCTGTGCGATCCACTTCAGTTGGGCACTCTGGCTGCTGGTGAGGTTCTCGGGGTTCTTCCACAGCGCGTAGCGGGAGCGGGTGAGCAGTCGCAGGCGCTGTGACTCCAGGTGCGGTGGTGCGTCCTTAACTGGTCGTCCGCGTCGTGGCGGGTTCGCGCGCACCGCTGCTCGTGCCTCGCGCCAGGCAGTCAACCGGACCTCCCCGAGGGCGTCGTTGGCCCACTTCACGACGTGGAAGGGATCAGCGGCCTGGATCACGGCAGGGCAGTTGGTGCCTACGACGTCGGCGATGTAGCCGGCGCTGTCAGCGGTGACGTGGGTGATCTGGGCGGACCGTTCGGGCCCGAGGGCATCGAAGAAGGACTGCAAGGTGGCCTTGGTCTGGCCCTTGCCGGCCCACACCAGTCGGCCGGTGTCGTGGTCGATGACGACCATCAGGTACAGGTGCCCGCGCCGGTAGGAGACTTCGTCGATCCCGATCCTGGTGAGCCCACTCAGCAGGTCGACGCGTCCTTCTACCTCGGCCCAGACACGGGTGATGACCGCGCCTACGGTGCGCCACGCAATGCGCATCAGCTCGGTGACCGCGATCTTCGAGGTCTGGGTGGCCAACCAGGCGACCTGGTCCTCGAATGCCCTGCTTGCCCTAGCACCATGGCGGGCCCAGGGCAGGTGAGCTACCACCACGCCGTGCTCACGACACCGCACCCGCGGCGCATCGCCCTGCAGCTGACACCGGATCGTGCCCAGGTCCAAAGCGCGCCAGTGCCGGCGTCCTCGACCTGCGTCGTAGCCCGGCGAGGGGCGCTGGCAACGGCCACAGCGGCCACGCTGACGAGCTACCGGGCGGACCCGGATGGTGACCTGCTGCAATTCCTGCTCGAAGTCAACGCCCTCGATCACGGTGTTCTCACACCCGACAAGAGCACGCCATAAGGTGGCATCGCGCACGCCGCTCTCCTGTGCACCTGGTTTCAGTTCCTCGACAGTTCAGAAACCTAGACAGAGAGCGGCGTGCGCTCATTCACGGCACGCTCAGCCACCCACACATGCATCACAAGAGCCCGACCCGGCGCAAATATCCCCGCGACCCGGCGCGGATGTCGCGCCGAGTCGGCCCGAACCGGCCGACGCATCGACTGCTCGGGTGGTCGATCTGCGCCGGGTCGGTGCGATATTCGCGCCGGGTCGCCGTCTCGCGGGCGGGGGGAGGGGGGCAGCGGTCGGCGGAGCGACGCCCGCCATCCCCGCTGTCGGTCTCGACAGTCGGCAGGGGTGGTGCGTCAGTAGCTCATGACGGTGCTGAACGACTCGCCGCCGTCGTCGCTGCGCAGCAGGGCGTCCTGGGTCGTCACGTAGATCGCGCCCTGGCTGCCGGTCGTCAGTGCCTGGACGGCGCCGTCCACCGTGCCCCGGGAGGTCCAGGAGCCCGGGTCGTCGGCGGTGAAGACCTGGCCGGACGGGTCCACCCCGACGAGGCTGCCGCCCTCGGCCCAGTCGACGAGCACCATGACCGGGGCTTCTGCGATGGGGGCGAAGGTCGCGCCCGCGTCGGTGCTCAGCAGTGGGCCTGCCTCGCTGGTCACGACCAGGGCGTCCGAGCCCGGGTCGGCGGCGATGTCGACGACCGGCTGGGGCAGGGCGAGCTCGTCCCAGCTCTCTCCTGAATCGGTGCTGCGCATCAGGCGCACCCCCGCGTCGACGCCGTAGACCGCGGTCGGGGTGGCGTCCAGGGCGTGGAAGTCCGCCTCGCCGCCCAGGGAGACGTTCTTCCAGGTCAGGCCGGCGTCGTCGGAGGTCACCAGCCCGAGCGCGGACGGGCCCGGCTCGCCGGGGCCCGGGTGTCCGCTGGCGTGGAAGTCACCGTCGGGAGAGACGGTGAAGCCCATCAGGTCCGCGGTGGTGTCGCCGACCGGCGTCGGCTCGTCGTCCCCGTCCGCGAGGGCGAAGAGTCCGTCATGGGTGGCGATGAGGAGCCGCCCGGTGCCCGGCTCCTCGGCGAGACCGTGGATGTGGTCGGGAGCGAACGTGCGGTCCTGGGCCCCGTCGCCGTCGCGACTGTCGGAGCACGCCGTCAGCACGAGAGCCGTGCTCAGGACCAGGGCCAGGGGGGCGAGCCTGCGGCTGGGGCGAAGGAGCACGGTGGACCTCTCGGAGCAGGGATCTACGAAGGAACATCGTAGACGTGTGTGCCACACCGGGGTGGTCCGGGCGCACTGGCTACGATCGGGGCCGGACGAGACGAGGCGGTGCAGGGCTCATGGTGCTGGGACAGCTCGAGGCTGCTGTCATGGATCGCCTGTGGTCGTGGGATCGATCCGCCTCTGTGCGTGACGTGCTGGAGGACCTGACGAAGGAACGTCCGCTGGCCTACACGACGGTGATGACGGTGATGGACAACCTGCACCGCAAAGGTCTGCTGCTGCGCGAGAAGCGCGGCCGGGCGTTCGTCTACCGCGCTGCGAGCTCACGCGAGCGTCACACCGCGGAGCTGATGGAGCGGGCGATGGAGGGGATCGGCGACCGTGGCGGCGTGCTGCTGAGGTTCGTCGAGCAGCTCTCGGAGGCTGACCTGGCCTCGCTGCGCGCCGTGGTCGCTGACATCGACCCCGAATCCGACGCCGGCAGGGCGGAGGGGGCGACGTGATCGTCCCCGCGCTGCTGCTGATGCTGGCGGGAGGGGTCGGCGTCCTCGGTCCCCGCTGGTTGGGTCGAGCGACCTGGGTGACCCGGTCGCCACGGCTGGGCATCTTGGCCTGGCAGGTCCAGGGCGCGGCGGTCCTGCTCGCGCTGGTCCTCGCAGGTCTGGTGCTGGCGGTCCCGATCATCCCGATGGGCTCCGCCGGCCTGACGAGCACTGACATGAGCGGGCTCCTGCATGCCTGCACGATGATGCTGCGCGACCACTACGCCACGTCCGGCGGCGTCGCTGCGGCACTGCTGGGCGCGGGCTGGGTGGGCCTGGTCCTCACCCGTTTCGGCGCGACCCTGGCTCGGCACTGGTGGCGTGCGGGCGCAGAGCGACGTCGTCATCGTGACCTGGTGGATGCCCTTGCCGTCGCGCACCTGGCCAAGGACGTCGTGGTGATCGACGAGGCACGCCCCACCGTCTACTGCATCGCCGGCCGTTCACCTCGCGTGGTGGTGAGCCAGGGGGCGATGGATGCTCTCAGTGCGGAGCAGCTCGAGCAGGTGCTGGTGCACGAACGAGCTCACCTGAGGGCACGCCACCACCGTGCCGTGCTGGTCGCCCGCGCGTTCTCGACCGCCTGGCGGGGCCGGTTCGGCAGCTCCGTGGCGCTGGCCCGGATCTGCGACCTCGTCGAGATGGACGCCGACGACGCTGGCTCCGGGGCGCGGCGAAGCCAGCTCGTCGAGGCGGTGCTGACCCTGGCCGGCGCCCGCGGGGGCTCTGCCGGGTCCGTGGCGCTCGCGGCCAGCGGTGGCGGGGTCGTCGAGCGCGTACGGCGCCTGGTGGAGCCTGTCGACCCGGTGACGCCTGCGCAGCGCCGGTGGGTGACGACCGTCCTGACGGCACAGCTGTCCCTGCCGCTGGCGCTCGCCCTGGGCCCGGCCCTCGCTGGCGTGCTCCTGCACTGGTGCGGAGGACTGTGAGGCTCGCAGCGGCAGAGTGGCTCGCCTTGCCCCGGGGGCTGATCCTCTTTGTCTACTACGTAACCTAGTAGATGTCGGCGCTGCCGCCGACACCGTCGTCAGGAAGGACGTCGTCCGTGTCTCCGCAGCTGCCTCCCGTGTCGCGTCGATGGCTCCTCGGGGCCGGCACAGCCGGCGCCCTCGGTGCCGCGGGAGTCTTCGGGCTGCCCCGCCTCCTGGATGACGGGCTCTCGGGCAGCCCCGTGCTCCCGGGCGCCGGCTCGGTGCAGGCGACCGAGACGGCGCGCGAGCGCGCGGCGAGCGGCCAGGTGGTGCGACGCACGCTCAGTGCGCGCGCCACCGAGGTCGACCTCGGCGGTCGGGTCGTGCCGACCTGGACCTATGGCGGCGAGCTCCCCGGACCGGAGATCCGGCTCACTGCGGGAGACCGGCTGCAGGTGGCGTTGACCAACGGCCTCCCGGACGAGACCACCGTGCACTGGCACGGTCTGGCGCTGCGCAACGACATGGACGGCGTGCCCGGTCTCACCCAGCAGGCTGTCGCTGCCGGCGCGAGCTTCGACTACGACTTCGTGGTGCCCCACCCGGGCACCTACTGGTTCCACCCCCACGTCGGCACGCAGCTCGACACCGGGCTCTACGCCCCGTTGATCGTCGAGGACCCGGACGAGCAGGGTCGCTACACCGACGAGGTCGTCCTCGTGCTGGACGACTGGACCGACGGCTGGGGCGACAGCCCCGCGGACCTGCTGGCCCGCCTCGCCGCCGAGGGGATGAGCGGGATGGGAGGGATGGGCGACATGGGAGGCATGGGTGGCATGGACGGGATGGGGTCCCACATGGCCGACATGGCCGGCGTCAGCCCGGACACGCCGCTGGGGCGCGACGGCGGCGACGTGGTCTACCCGGCCAACCTCGTGAACGGCCGACTGCCGAGCGACCCCTTCGTCGTGCCCGCGAAGCGTGGCGACCGGTTGCGGCTGCGCCTCATCAACGCCAGCGGCGACACCGCCTTCCGCTTCGCCGTCGCCGGACACGTGCTCCGCGTCACCCACACCGACGGCTTCCCGGTGCGCCCGGTCGAGGTGGACACCCTCGTGATCGGCATGGGGGAGCGCTACGACGTCGAGATCGAGGTCCAGGACGGCTCCTTCCCGATCGTGGCGCGTCCCGAGAGCAAGGAAGGCCCGAGCGCGGCCGCCCTGCTCACCACGGCGCCGGGATCGAGGCGCATGCCGCTCTCGTCGCGAGAGCTCGCCAGGGTCACCGAGCTCGGCGGTCGGCTCCTGCGTCTGGACGACCTCGCCGCGACCGAGGCCGTCGCCCTCGAGCGTCGTACGCCGGACCGGGAGCTGAGCATGTCGCTCGAGATGGGGGACGGTGGGCGCGAGTGGCTCATCAACGGACGCACCTACGAGGACCGGGAGCCGCTGGAGCTGCGCCAGGGTGAGCGGGTGCGCCTGGAGATGGTGAACAACACGATGATGTTCCACCCCATGCACCTGCACGGTCACACGCCCGTGATCGGCGAGGGCGGGCCTCGCAAGGACACGGTCAACGTGGTCCCCGGCCAACGCCTGAGCCTCGACTTCGACGCCGACAACCCGGGCCAGTGGCTGACCCACTGCCACAACCTCTACCACGGCGAGCTGGGGATGATGACGGTCGTCAGCTACGTCGCATGACCGCCGGACGCCACCGGTCGCCTGCTCCGTCCCGACGGGGCTCTCGACGGTGGTCGAGGCGTGTGCGGCTCCCGATGGGGCTGCTGGCGCTGGCCGCGGTCGGGGTCGGTGCCTTCGCGGTGGAAGCGGCTCTGCGTGACAGATCCGGCCGAGATGCGGCGTCGGCCGGCGAGGCCACAGCGATGCTGGAGGTTCCAGCGGCGACCGCTGCTGCGTCCGCGGGCTCCCCGGGCAGCGGGGTCGGGGACCCGCTACGAGGAAGAGACCGGGTCTCCGCCCCGCTCCCGGAGAGCGGTCCCGGGACCTTCCGCGTCGCAGAGGTCACCCGGCCTCCGCCGGCAGGGACCCGGACCCGCTACTCCGTCGAGGTCGAGGACAACCTGGAGGCCTCGGGCCTCCTCGCTGGCTCGGTCGCGGCGGAGGTGAGCGCTGTGCTCTCGCACCGTCGGGGCTGGGTCGGTGGGCAGGCCGGCCTCCTCGAACCCACCGACACCGACCCTGACCTGAGGATCCTGCTGGCCACCCCGGCGACGACCGACCGCCTCTGTGCGCCGCTGAACACCCGCGGCGAGCTGTCGTGCCGCAACGGTCAGATGGTGGTGCTCAACGCCCGTCGCTGGACCCGCGGCGCGCCGGCGTACGCGGGTCGGCTGCCCGGCTACCGGCGGTACCTGGTCAATCACGAGGTGGGCCATGCCCTGGGCAACGGCCACGCCACCTGCCCGGGGCCGGGGCGACCGGCGCCGGTGATGCTGCAGCAGACACTGGGTCTGGACGGCTGCCGGCCGAACCCCTGGCCACGGCCCTAGGGTGGTGACATGGACATCGCGATGACCGTTGTCGGCGCGGTGATCGTGCTGGTGGTGCTGCGCGACGTCTTCCACACGCTCTTCCACCCCGGCGGTGACGGGGCCCTGAGCGCCCACGTGTGCACCGCGGTCTGGGCCGTCGCCCGTCGGCTCGGACGACGCCCGCAGGTGCTGGCCGGTCCGCTCGCGGTGACGACGACAATGCTCGTCTGGTTCGCGCTGCTGGTGGTGGGCTTCGCCCTCGTCTACCTGCCCCAGCTGCCGCAGGACGCGTCGTACGGTCCCGGGATCCCGAAGGGCGGGGGCGTCGAGGACGCGGTCTACCTCTCGGTGGTGGCGCTCGCGACCCTCGGGCTGGGCGACGTGGTGCTCGCCGAGCCGTGGATGCGGCTGGTGACGCCGGTCGAGGCGCTGCTCGGCTTCGCGGTGCTCACCGGTGCGATCGGCTGGATCAGCCAGATCTACCCGGCGCTGGCCCGCCGGCGCTCGCTGGCCCTCGAGGTCGGCTGCGGTGCTGCCGGCGACACCGTCCTCCCCGGCCCTGGCCGGGCCGCCCAGCTGCGCGCCTGGACCAGCTCGATGAGCGCGGTCGTGGTCGACCTGGTGCAGAACTCCGAGACCTACTACTTCCGCGAGCACGACCCCCGCATCGCCCTGGTGCCGCTGCTGGTCCGGCTCGACCAGGTCGTGCAGGAGGAGTCCGGCTCGACGGACGACGAGGTCGCCGCGGCCGCCCGGGGGCTCGACCGGGTCCTCGGGATCGCCCTCGAGGTGCTGCACGAGCAGTTCGGCGCACCCGGGGACCGCGTCCAGGCGCTGCGTGAGCTCGCCGACGCGGAGCCTGCCGACGATTGAGGGGCACATCTGCGCCGGGTCAGCGCGACATATGGGCCGGGTCAGCGCAGGAGACGGGCCAGGGCGACGAACTCGCGGGTGCGGGCGTGCTCCAGTGCCGTGACGCCGTCCCCGTCCGGGATGGATGCGTCCGCCCCGGCGTCGAGCAGCAGGCGGACGATCTCCTGGTGCGCGGGGCCCCCGTCGCCGAGGACGACCGCCTCGAGCAGCGCCGTCCAGCCGAGCCGGTTGACGTGGTCGACGTCGATGCCGGTCCGCAGGACGCGTCGTACGTAGTCGACGTGACCGCGTTCGCTCGCAGGGATCAACGAGGTCCCGCCGTAGCGGTTCACGATGCCCAGGTCGGGACGCGCAGGCAGCAGCGCCTCCAGCATCGCGACACTGCCCGTGACGCCGGTGACCAGCCAGGGTGTGTCGTGCTGGTGGTCCAGCGCATCGGGGTCGGCCCCCATCGCCACCAGCAGCCGGGCCACGTCGACCCGGTCGTGGGTCGCGGCGAGCAGCAGGGGGGTGCGCTGGAGGCGGTCCTGGGTCTCGAGGCCCGCGCCCGAGCGGAGTGCTCGCGCGGCCAGGTCGGCGTCCCCGCTCTCGGCGGCCCGTAGCAGGGCGGCGTCGGGAGCCGCGACGCGTTCGGCGGTCAGCGCCGCGCGCAGCGCCGACTCCTGGCGCGGGTGCCCGCGCTGCTCGGCCATCTGCAGGGGAGTGAGGCCCTCCTGCACCGACGACCGGTCGAGCTCGACCCCGCCCGCGACCAGCACCCGGATGGTGTCGACGTACGTCGTGGTGTCCTCGCCCAGCCAGACCGCCTCGTGGACCGCCTGGTAGCCGATCCGGTTGACGTGGTCCCGGTCGATCCCGGCCTGCAGCAGCCGGCCCACCACCAGGGCGTGGCCACGCTCGGCGGCGCGGATCAGCCCGGTGCCGTTCCAGCTGTCCTTGTCGTCGACGCGCGCACCGGCGGAGAGCGTCAACCGGAGCAGGTCGAGGTAGCCCTCGCTGGTGGCGACGAGGTACGCCGACTGCTGGGTGTCGTCCTTCGCATTGACGTCCGCGCCGCGGCGCACCAGCCGGCGCGCTCGATCGACGTCGTCGGCCCAGGCCGCCTCGCGCAGCTGCTCGTCGAGCTCGCTCTGCTGCGTCGTGCTGAGGGCCCTGCTGAGGGGGGAGGGCGTCACGCTGCTGCTCCTGGGGGTGCCCGTGTGTGCGGAAGTGCTGGGAGCACCGGCCCCGGTGCTGGCCCTGGTGCTGGTCCCGGGAGCGCTGGAAGCGGGCCGCTGCTCCGGGCCACCGCCCGTGCACGCGACGATCGCTAGTGCAGGAAGAGCGAGGAGACCCGCCCTCAGCCACCGATGCATCCCACCAGTGTGCCTCCTGGGATCCGGCGCCTCCGACCACACCGTTCTGCGCCCGCAGGCCCTACACTGGGGCGCACCGCGGGACCTCCTGACGGGCCTCCGAGGCCGTCATCCGGCGGTGGCACCACGAGCAAAGCCCGGTTGTGCAGAGGCCGGCAGGACCGGCCCCCTTGGCATCTCAGCGCACCACGCCCGCGCCCACCACGGCCCTCGCCGACCTGCTCCCGCACCGACCCACGCTCCTCTCGGTGGTGCGGCGCGTCTCGATGAGCCTGCTCATCGCCGTCGTGATCCCCGCCGTGCTCTTCTACGGCGTCTTCGCGCTCGCCGGGATCTGGACCGCGATCGGCTTCGCGCTCGCCTGGTCGTACGGCGCCATCGCGTGGCGGTTCGTGACGCGGCGCCGTGCCTCGGGGCTGCTCTACCTGACCGCGATCATGCTGACCGGGCGGACCCTGCTCTCGGTCGTGGCGGACAGCACGTGGCTGTACTTCCTGCAGCCGGTCATCAGCGACGGCGTGGTCGCCCTCCTCTTCCTGCTGTCGCTGGCCAGCGCCCGCCCGATGGTGGCGCGGCTGGCCGGCGACTTCTACCCGATGGACCACGAGCTCGCGATGCGCCCGCGGGTGCGCCGCCTCTTCTGGCACCTGACCGCCCTGTGGGCGGTGCTCGGCCTCGCGAAGGGGTCGGTGACGCTGTGGCTGCTCCAGTCGCAGTCGCTCGAGACGTTCGTGCTGGTCAAGAGCATCCTGATGCTCAGCGTCAACGTCCTGGCCGCCGTCGCGACCGTGGCCCTGGCTGCATACGTCGCCCGCCAGGAGGGCCTCTTCGGCCCCCCGCTGCTGCACGTGGCGCCCGAGCTCGTGCCGGTGCCGGTGCGCGACTGACGGTGCGCAGCGGGTCTGCTACCCCTCGACGCCGTGCAGGGCGGCGTGCAGCGCCCGCACCTCCTCGGTGAGGGCGGGGACGGGGCCGTCGACGCGCACGTGCGGTGCCACCGCCCCGATCGGCAGGGTGGCCACGGGTCCGGGTGCGACGCCCCACTCGCGGTGCCACGAGGCCAGCTGCTCGCTGCTCGCGGCGTACACGATGCGGTCCAGGCCAACCCAGGCGTGCGCGGCGCTGCACATGGCGCAGTGCTCACCCGAGGTGTAGACGACGCTGGCCGCCCGCTCGGCGGGCGTGAGGTGCTCGGCGGCCCACTGCGCGGCCGCCAGCTCGGGGTGCCGGGTGCTGTCGCCGCCGCTGGTGCGGTTGCGGTCCTCGAAGCGGACCCTGCCCCGGTCGTCGACGAGCACGGTCCCGAACGGCTTGTCACCGGCCGCGAGGGCGTCGCGGGCCAGCGCGACCGCGCGGCGCAGGTGGACGAGGTCCTCGGTCGACACCGAGCCCGGGGGCGAGGAGGCTGCCATGGCGCGACGCTAGCAGCGGGCCACGCGGCCCGGACGTGCCGACTCTCACGATGACGAGGGCCGCGCCTCCCAGGATCCCGGCCTCGTCGTCGGCACAATCGAGGTCATGTCTCCGGAGCCCACCCACCGTCGTTCCCTCGTGAAGGCCGCCCTCGCCGGCGGTGTCGCCGTAGGTGCGATCGGCGTCGCCGTCCGGATCGACCCGAGCTCGCAGCCCGACGACCCGACCCCGGGTGCCTCGTTGGAGCTGTCCGCGGACAGTGGCTCGGACGTGAAGTCCCTCGAGGTGCCGCTCGACGACACGATGCTGCGCCGCTCGTCGCAGGCGCGGTGGACCACGCGCGACCTGCCGACCTCGGTGCACTCGATGGTCGCGCTGACCTGGCTCGGCGAGAGCACGGCCGACCTCTCGATCCGGTCCAAGGTCGGGGGGCGCTGGGGTGAGTGGGTCGTGCTGCCCACCCTCGACGACCACCCCGACGCCATCAGCGACGAGGCCACCGCGGTGCGCGGCACGCACCTGCGCTTCGTGGGCGCCGCCGACGGCGTGCAGGTGCGGGTCGCCGGCAGCCGCCCGGAGGCCCTGACCCTGGTGCTCCTGCACCCCGCCGCCCGGGCGAGCGACCAGGACGAGCTCGCCGAGCAGGTCGCCGGCCGCGCCACGCTCGCCCGCGCCGGTGAGCCGGTGCCCCGGCCCACGATCCGCACCCGCAAGGACTGGGGCGCGACGGAGTCCTGGCGCGACGGGTCGCCCACCTACAACTCGACCATCGCCCAGATGCACGTGCACCACACCGCCAGCGGCAACGACTACTCGCGCACCCAGGTGCCGGCGCTGCTGCGCGGTTTCTACCGCTACCACACCCAGAACCTGGGCTGGTCCGACATCGGCTACAACTTCTTGGTCGACAAGTTCGGTCGGATCTGGGAGGGCCGGGCCGGGGGCGTCACGCGTCCCGTGCGTGGTGCGCACACCCTGGGCTTCAACACGGCCTCCACCGGGGTCGCGGCGATCGGCAACTACGAGGTGAGTGCCCCCTCGAACGCGATGATCGGCGCGCTGGCCAAGATGGCGGCCTGGAAGCTGGACCAGTACGGCCGCAGGCCCCGGGGCAAGATCAAGGTCCGCTCCGAGGGCAGCGACAAGTACCGCACCGGCACCGTCGTCGCGCTGCGGGTCATCGACGGGCACCGCGACACCAACGACACCGCCTGCCCCGGCAAGCTGCTCTACGCCCGCCTGCCCGACGTACGCTCGCGGGCGCACAAGATCGTCGAGCAGCACCGCAACGTCCAGAAGCAGGTGCGCACGACCCGCAGCCCGAAGGTCAAGGGACGCACGAGGCCCGGGCGGCTCCTCGAGGTGGATCCGGGAGCCTACGAACCGGCCGGCGCCAAGACCACGATCCAGTGGCGCCGCGACGGCAAGGCCGTCCCGGGGGCCACCGGGCGCCGCTACCGGTGTTCCGACGCCGACCTCGGCAGCCAGATCAGCGTGCTGGTGCGCGCGACCAGCCCGGGCGCCGACGCCGTCCAGGAAGTCGTGGGTGCGGGCCGGGTCACCACCCCTGTCAAGATCGTGGCCGAAGCGCGGTCGCGACGCGGCAAGGTGCGCGTCGACGCGCGGCTGGTGCCGCCCCGCGGGCGCGACGTCACGCCCACCGGGACCGTGACAGTGAAGGTCAGCGGGCGCTCCAAGCAGGTCAAGCTGCGCGACGGCCGGCTCCGGGTCTCGGTCGGTGGCCGCAAGCCCATCAAGGCGGGCAACCGACGGGTCGTGATCACCTATCCCGGGGACCGCGCGTGCAACCCGAACCAGGTCGAGCTGCGGGTGCAGGTCGACGAACGCCCCTGACGGATGGGTGTGGGCCCGGCTCGTACTCTTGCCGGGTGCACAGTGCCGATGAGCCCCGACGTCCGTTCCGTCTCCTCCTCGCGATCGCGGCCGGGCTCGTGGTCACCGCCACGCTCGCCGGGTGCGGGAGCGACGACGCCGAACCGGACGCGGGCTCCTCGGTGCGCACCGCCCCGGACGGCAGCGAGTTCAACGACGCCGACGTCGACTTCGCGACCGAGATGATCCCGCACCACGCCCAGGCGGTGGAGATGGTCGTGATGGCGCAGGGGCGTGACCTCAGCCCCGAGGTCGAGACCCTGATGGCCGACATCCGCGACGCCCAGGTCCCGGAGATCCAGACCATGACCGGCTGGCTGGCGGCGTGGGACGAGCCGGTGCCCGAGACCGGGCTGGACCACGCCAACGCCGGGCACCCCGGTGACGACGACTCCCAGGGCTCGGACGACATGGGGGACAGCGACATGGGGGACATGGGCGGGTCGATGATGTCGGAGGAGCAGATGCAGGAGCTGCGCACGGCCGGCGACGGCGACTTCGAGCAGATGTGGCTGGAGATGATGACCGAGCACCACGAGGGCGCGGTCGAGATGGCCGAGCAGGAGATTGAGGACGGCCTCTACCCCGAGGCGATCGACCTCGCCGAGTCGGTCATCGAGTCCCAGAACGCCGAGATCGAGACCATGCAGGACCTGCTGGGCTGACCTGGCCACCCGCTACCCGGCCAGGGCCAGCACCGGCCCGGCGGCGAGCCCGAGCGCCACGGCGCCCACGGCGCAGCCGTAGGCCAACCGCGCTGAGGTCAGCCGTCCCGGCGGGTCGGCGACGTCGGCCTCTGCCTGCTCACGCGGTGCGCTGATGCAGGCCGCCAGCCAGCGCAGGTAGTAGGCCAGGCTCAGCACCGTGTTGGCGGCGACCAGCACCGCCAACCACGCCAGCCCGGCGTCCCAGGTCACCGCGATCGTGAGCACCTTGGCGACGAACACCGCGGTCGGCGGTGTGCCCACCAGGCCGAGCAGTGCCACACCGAGAGCAGCCACCAGGCCGGGGCGACGCCGGGCGGTCCCGCGCCAGTGGTCGATGCGGGTCCGGTCGGGCGCGGCGGCCAGCACCGCGAAGCAGCCGAGGTTGGTCACGGCGTACGCCGCCAGGAACAGCAGCAGCGTGGGCCGGGCGAGCTCGGAGCCCGGGAACGCGGCCACGACGGCGAGCAGGTAGCCCACCTGGCTGATGGTCGACCACCCGAGCAGGCGGCGTACGTCGTCCTGCGTGAGCGCGGCGAGGTTGCCCACCGTCATGCTCACGGCGGCGAGCACCGCCACCAGGGTGGGCCACACGCTCTCGCGGGGCAGCGCCTCGAGGAGGCGCGCGATGGCGAGGACCGCGCCCAGCTTGGGCACCGTGGTCAGGAACGCGGCCGTGGTGACCCAGGAACCTTGCACCGCGTCGGGCACCCAGAAGTGTGCGGGCACCGCGCCGGCCTTGAAGAGCAGCCCGACCAGCAGCAGCACCACCCCGGCGGCGCCGGCGGCCACGGGAGCGTCGCCGATACCGGCGTCGAGGTCGGCGTACGCCGTGCTGCCGGCCAACCCGAAGAGCACGCTGGCGCCGAGCATCAGCACGATCCCCGACAGGGCGCCGATGAGGTAGGTCTTCAGCGCCGCCTCCGGCGCGGCGGCCGTCGTGGAGAGGCCGATCAGTCCGTACAGCGGGATGCTGGCCAGCAGGAAGCCGACCACGAGGACCGCCAGGTCGGTGGTGCCGCCGACGAGGAGGACCCCGTCCGCCCCGAGCAGCAGCAGGACGTAGACCTCGCTCTCGCGGGGGTGGCCGGCGATCTCGTCCCCGGCCAGCAGCAGGAGGACGAGCAGCGCGGCCCCCACCACCACCCGCAGCAGGCCGGTGGCCTCGTCGACGGTGAAGGTGGCCGAGAACGCCGTCGTGCTGGGACGGACCAGGCCCAGGACCGCGGTGCCGAGGAAGGCCAGGACGACCAGGCCGGCCACCACCCGGACCCGGTGCTGCCGCAGCCGGGGGGTCCACGACCCCAGGAGCAGGCAGAGCACCGCCCCGAGCAGCAGCACCAGCTCGGGCAGCAGCGCGGTGACGCTGGACGTCATGCTCATGGTCGCCTCGCGGCCGCGATCATCGCGCCACCAGCGCGGCGGCCGCGGCCGCCGCCGGCTCGAGGAGGTCCAGCAGCGGACGTGGCGCCAGCCCGATCACCACGGCGAGCGCGAGCAGCACCGTGATCGGCAGCCACTCCCGGGTCCGTACGTCGGTGAAGCCCTCCGCGAGCCCGTGCACCGGACCGGTGAGCAGCTGCTGCAGCACCCGCAGCAGCACCGCGGTCATCAGCAGGATGCCGAGCAGGGCCACCGCGGTCCACGGCACCAGCGCGATGGCGCCGGCGAAGACCTGCAGCTCGGCGATGAAGCCGGACAGCCCCGGCAGCCCGAGCGAGCCCAGGGCGGCGAGCACCAGCAGGGCGGCGAAGCGCGGGGCCGGGGCGGCCAGCCCGCCGTACTCGTCGAGGGCGTAGCTGCGCCGCCGCTCCCACACGACCCCGGCGAGCAGGAAGAGCGCGCTGGTGAGCAGGCCGTGGCTGACCATCTGGGTCGCCGCCCCGGTGATCGCGGTGGTGCGCGCGGCCTCGGCGTCGGCGGAGCCGTCCACCAGCATCCCGGCCGCGCCGACCGCCAGCACGACGTAGCCCATGTGGTTGACCGAGGTGTAGGCGATCATCCGCTTCAGGTCGCTCTGGGCCAGGGCCACCAGTGCACCCCACAGCACCGAGACCACGCCGACGACCACCAGCACCGGCGCCCAAGCGCGCCAGGCGTCGGGGAGCATCGGCATCGCGATCCGCACGAACCCGTAGGTGCCGAGCTTGAGCATCACCCCGGCCAGCACCGCCGAGCCGATGGCCGGTGCGTCGGTGTGCGCCGGCGGGAGCCAGGTGTGGAAGGGCACGGTGGGCGTCTTGATCGCCAGCCCGAGCAGGATCGCCCCGAGCACCAGCACCCCGGTCGCCCCCGTGCCCTGCAGCGGCGGGGCGGCCGCCAGCTCGACCATGTCGAACGTGTGCGGCGCGGAGGCGACGTAGAGCCCGATGAAGCCGAGCAGGAGCGCCAGGGAGCCCAGGAAGGTGTAGAGGAAGAACTGCAGCGCCGACCGGGCGCGGTCGCCGTGGCCCCAGCCGTGGATGGCGAAGTACATGCCGACGATCGACAGGTCGAAGAAGAGGAAGAACACGATCAGGTCGGCGGCGGCGAAGACCCCCAGGCAGCTGGTCTCCAGGGCCAGGAACAGCGCGGCCTGCAGCCGCGGGCGCTGCTCGTCACCGAGGGCGTAGACCGCGCACGCGGCGAAGACGACGGTGGTCATCACCACCAGCGCCAGGGACAGCCCGTCGAGCCCGACGTGGTAGCTGGCGCCGAGGCCGGGGATCCACTCCCGCTGCTGCTCGAAGGCGAGCGCGCCCGGCCCCGGGTCCTCGAAGCGCGCCCAGAGCACGGCGGCCAGGACGACCTCGACCAGCGTGACGGCCACGAAGGACCACCGCGCCCACCGGTCGGGCACGGCCGGCACCAGCAGCAGGGCCGCGGCCAGCAGGGGGAGGAGCACCAGGACGGAGAGCACGGCTCACCTCGAGCTTCCGAGTAGGACGATCAGGGACACGACGACGAGCACCAGCAGCAGGAGGCCCACCTGCTGGAGGTAGTAGTGGTGCAGCTGGCCGGTGCCCGACGTACGCCGCACGGCGCGCCCGACCCGAGCCAGGGCGCCGGCCATGCTGTGGACCGCACGGTCGACCCCGACGTCGGCTCGGTCGCTGGCGTGGGCGGCGTCCAGCCCCGCCGTCCCGACGCCGTCCACGGCCCGGGCCAGGAAGCGGTCGTCGGCGCGGGCGGCGCCGCGGGCCAGACGCAGCGCGGCCACGGCGGCTCCGTGCACGGCGGGGGCCAGCACCCGGTCGTCGAGGCGCGCTGCGCCCTCGGCCAAGCGCAGGGTCGGTCGCACCACCAGCAGGTGCACCGCGGGCTCCAGGTGCAACCAGGCGCGCAGGAGAGCGACCAGCCCCCCGGGCCGGCGCCGGGTGCCGCCTCCGGCCCGGACGAGCACGACGGTGAGGACCGCGACGAGCACGACCAGCACCGACGAGCCGATGAGCTCGACGAGGGACGGCTCGGCGGGGACCCGTCCGGGCAGCCGCTCGAGGACCGGCGGCAGCGCCAGCACCCCCAGCGCCACCGCCCCGACGCCGAGCGGGGCGAGGGCCACCGGCACGAGTGTCGCGACCGAACCGCTCGCCACCTCCTCGCGGTCCTCGGGCGCCGGCAGCCTCTCCGGGGGAGCCGGCGGGCCGACCAGGTGCACGAGCGCGACCACGGCGTAGGCCACCGCGAGGACGGTCGCCGCCAGGCCGGCGGCGTACAGCGCGGGCGACTGCTCGAGCGCGCCGGCCAGCACGGCGTCCTTGGTGCCCCACAGCGACAACGGCGGCAGCCCGGAGAGCGCGAGCAGCGCGGCGACGGCCAGGGCGCCCAGGGCCGGCCACCGACGCGCCGCGCCGGAGAGCACGTCGAGCCGCTTGCTGCCCAGCGCCTCGAGCCAGGCACCGGCCGCGAGGAAGAGCAGCGCCTTGACCGCGGCGTGCGCGACCAGGTGGGCGGTGCCGGCGGCGGTGGCCCCGACGCCGGCGGCGAGCACCACGAAGCCCAGCTGAGCACTCGTGGAGGCGGCCAGCAGCAGCTTGAGGTCGGTCTGGGTGACGGCGACGCCGCCGAGCACGACCGCGGTGCTCACCCCGATCCACGCCGTGGTCGGCCCGGCCCAGCCGGTGGCGGACAGCAACGGGGAGAGGCGCAGCAGCAGGTAGCCACCCAGGGCGACCATCGCCGCCGAGTGCAGCAGTGCGGAGACCGGGCTGGGCCCGTCCATCGCCCGGGCCAGCCAGAACGAGAAGGGCAGCTGCGCCGCCTTGCCGAGCGCGGCGACCAGGACGCCTGCCGCGGCGACGTCGCGCCAGCCGCCGTCGATGCCGGCCAGGGCGTCCAGCGACAGGTCGGTGCCGCCGGCCAGCGCGGCCGCGGTCGCGAGGTAGAGCCCCAGGTCGGCGGCGCGGGTGGTGAGGAAGGCGGTGGCCCCCGAGGCGACCCGGTGCGGGTCGGTGTAGCGGTAGCCGATCAGGGCGTACGACGCCGCGCCCATCAGCTCCCAGCCCACCAGGAGGCCCGGCAGGCTGGTGCTCAGCACCGTCAGCACGGCCGCGGCGGTGAAGAGCAGCATCAACCCGGTGAAGCGCGGCTGGCGGGTCTCGGCGGCGGCGCCGGCCACGACCAGCACCAGGGTGACCACCACCAGCACGGTGGGCAGCAGCAGGACCGCCGGCCCGGCCGCCTCGAGGCCCCAGCGCGACCCGGCGACGAACCCGACGCCGACCTCGGCGCCGGCCAGGACCGCCGGCACCGACGCGAGGGCTGCGAGGCCCAGGGTGGCCACGCCCGTCCACGCCGTCGACCGGTGCGGGAGGCTGCCGCGCTCGGCGAGGACGAGCAGGGCGCCGACGAGCGCCGGCGCCACGACGACGAGGACGAGGAGCAGATCCGGGGCGCTCACTCGCGCAGCTCCGTGGCCATGTCGGTCATGTCGTGCCCGGCGCGCCGGTGCAGCAGCGTGGCGATGGCGAACCCGGTCGCCATCTCGACGGTCATGGCCGCCAGCACGACGAGCAGCAGCACCTGGCCCGACGGGTCGGGGGAGAGGAACCACCAGAACCCGCCGAGCGCCAGCAGCACGCCGGCGATCATCAGCTCCAGGCCCATCATCACCATCACGACGACCTGCTGGGACAGGGCGCCGTAGACGCCCACCGCCAGTAGGGCCGAGGCGACGAGGAGGACCGTCTCGAGGCTCACCCGCGCACCCCCGTCCGACCGGTCGGTGGGTCGGTGGGCGGCTGGTCGAGGTCGTCGCCCATCCGGTCGTAGCGGGTGCGGGCGCTCGAGAGCAGCACCCCCACGACGATCGTGGCCACCATCACCGGCCCCACGACCATCATCACGAGCATGTGGCTCTCCATGATCGCGGTGCCCAGCGCCTCGGTGACGTCCGGCGCAGGCGCACCGCGGCGCTCGGGCCACGGCACCAGCACCGCGCCGCTTCCCAGCACCACGAACGTCGCGACCGCGACGCCGATGGCCGCGCGGTGGGAGTGCACCATGCTCATCGGCATCAGCGCCGGGTTCATGCCCATGAACATCACCATGTAGACCGCCATCACGGCCATCTCCATCACCATCATCAGCACCACGACGACCCCGAGGTAGGACTGCTGCATCAGCAGCAGTGCGCCCCCCGTGGCGATGAACGACGTCGCCAGCGCGTACGTCGCCCGCGCCATGGAGTCGACCACGAAGACCAGCACTCCGGTCGCGACGGCGATCAGGGAGCACGCCCAGAACGCGACGTCGACCAGCCATCCGGCATCACCCATCACCGATCACCTCCCCACCACGACGACGGCCACGACCAGGTCCTGCACGACCACCAGCGGCAGCCAGACGGTCCACAGCGGCTCCATCAGCCGGTGCACGCGCAGCACCGGCAACCGACCGGCCACGAAGGCCAGCGCGACGGTCAGCGCCAGCGCCTTGACCAGCACCCACACCGCGCCGGGCAGCCACGGTCCTGCGCCACCGCCGAGGAAGAGCGGGACCGCGACCGCGGCCCCCGCGCCCAGCAGTGCGTAGCGCCCCGCGTTCACGACCAGCAGGTCGGGGCCCGACAGCTCGGCGAGCACCCCGCCCCCGACCTCGGGGCCGGCCGGTGCCGAGAGCGGTCCGAGGACGGCGAAGCCGAGGACCCCCAGCAGGTAGGCCGCGAAGGCCACCGGCATCCAGACGGCGTACCAGAGGGGGCTCTGGGCCTGGGCGACCACGGCGAGGTCGAGGCTGCCGGCCGCCAGCGCGGGCGCGACCAGGGCGAACATCAGCGGCAGCTCGTAGGCCAGCGCCAGGGCGAGGAAGCGGTAGCCGCCCACCAGACCGACGACCGAGTTGGCGCCCCAGCCCAGCAGCCAGACCAGCGCCCAGACCACGATGTCGAGGGTGTTGGCCCAGACCACGCCGAGCGAGCCGGGCAGCAGCGTCGAGCCGCCCCAGGGCACGAGCGCGACGAGCAGGACCGCCACGAGCAGCAGCGACCAGCCGCTCGAGCGCCACAGCAACGTGTCCGCGGCCAGGGTGGTGCGGCGTCGCTGCCGCAGCAGCCGCGCCGACTCGCGGGGGGCGTGCAGCAGCGCGTCGGCGGCCCCGCGGCCGCCGGCGACGGCGTACGACGCGCTGGCCGTCCAGGCCAGCACGAACGTGGCCAGCAGCACACCGGCCGAGCCGGCCAGGGCGGGCACGGTCTCAGTCACGACCGGCCTCCTCGGACAGGGGAGCAAGGTGGATCAGCGGGGCGTGGGCGGCGACCAGGAGACGGACGTCGCCGAGGTCGTGACCCTCCAGCAGGGAGGCCAGGGCGCGGTCGTCGAGCCGGTGCGCCGTCGTGTCGATCCGCCCGTCCAGGAGGCGCCCGAGGACGTCCGAGGCGGAGGACGGGAGCACGTGCGCCCGGGAGAGCCGGCCCAGGTGAGCCCGCACGCGTCGCTGGTCGACGCTGCTCGCGCCGTCGAGGAGAGCGTCCCGCACGGCCCGGGAGCGCCTGGCCCACGTCTCGTCGCCGACCAGGGCGAGCACGGTCGCCACCGCGTCCCAGACCGCTGCATCGGACCCGACCCCGTCGACGAGGTCGGGCCGGCGGAGCACCTCGACCTGCGCCACGACGTCGCCGTGCAAGCGGGTGCTCAGCGCGAGCCCGCCCGGCCACCGGTCGAGCAGTGGGCCGAGCGGGTGGGCGAGCACGTCCATCTCGAGGCCGTCGCGGTCCTCGTCGCCCTCGGCGAGCGCGATCCCGCCCGGGGCCATCTCCATGTCGCCGTGGTCCATGTCGCCGTGGTCCATGTCGCCGTGGTCCATGTCGCCGTGGTCCATGTCGCCGTGGTCCATGTCGCCGTGGTCCATGTCGCCGTGGTCCATGTCCCCGTGGTCCATGTCCCCGTGGTCCATGTCCCCGTGGTCCATGTCCCCGTGGTCCATGTCGCCGTGGTCGGTGTCCGGCTCGATCCAGCCGCTCGCGGCGTCGTGGCCGCGCTGCTGAGCCTCGGCACGTTGCCGCGGGTCGTCCCGGAGGTCGGCCAGCACCGCGTCCACCGTCGAGGCGACGTCCGGGGGCCTGCGCACGCAGGCGCGGGCCCGCGGGCCCGGCAGCTGCGACCAGAGCAGCTCGACGGCGTCGGTCAGCGGGTCCGGCACGGCGCCGGCGAGGAGCAGCACGTCGGCGCTCGCCACCGAGCCGCCCATCTGCCAGCCGCGGGCGTCGAGCTCGGCCTCCACGGCCATCCGCACCCGGGCGCCCCCGGGCATCTCCACGACCAGGACCCGCGGTCGGCTGGTCGCGGCGCGCGCCACGAGACTCCTCAGGCCCATCGGAAGGCCCCCTCCCGGCGGGCCCAGGCGACGGCGGCCAGCAGGACCGCGAGGAAGCCGAACATCTCGACGACCGCGCCGGGGCCCAGGTCCTCGACCACGACGGCCCAGGGGTACATGAAGAGCATCTCGACGTCGAAGGCGAGGAAGACGACGCTGGCGGCGTACCAGCGCGCGTGGAAGCGGGAGAGCGCGTGCTGCTGCGGCACCCGGCCCGAGGCCTGCGGCAGCACGAGCAGCGGCGCGGGGTCCACGACGAGGGCGCGGTGCAGCGCGGTCAGGGTGAGCAGCGCGAGGCAGACGAGCGCGACGAGCGTCAGCAGCTGCAGCACCCTCGCTCCTCCATCCGCTCGTCCGTACGATGGTGCGGACGACGTTATCGAAGGAGCAGCATGAGCGTCCACACCCATCCGGTCGACCAGGAGGCGGTGCGCCGGGCCCAGGCGCGGCTGCCCGACCCGGCACGCACCGCCGACGTGACCAGCGTGCTGACGCTGATCGCGGACCCGACCCGGATGCGGCTGCTCTTCGCCCTCGATGCCGCCGAGGAGCTGTGCGTGGGCGACCTCGCGCTGGCGCTCGAGGTCAGTGAGGACGCAGCCAGCTACGGCCTGCGGATGCTGCGCACGGCCGGTCTGGTGCGGCGTCGACGCCAGGGACGGATGGTCTTCTACCGGTTGGCGGAGGGCTTCCCGGAGCCGCTGCGCCAGCACTGCCTGCTGCGCCTGGGAGAGATGGGCGCCCACTCCGAGGAGGGCTCATGACCCAGCAGCCCCGCGTGACTCGCCGACGTGCGCTGCGCATCGGGGGCGTCGGCCTGGTGGCCGCGGGTGCCGGCGCTGCCGGCTGGTGGCGGTTCGGGCCCGAGTCGGTCCTCGACGCCCGGTCGGGCGCCGCTGCGGTGGAGCCACCGGTGCTGCGCAGCGAGTCCGGCGTCCTGGCGGTCCGGTTGGAGGCCGCTCGCGGCGACCGCCAGGTGGCCGGGCGCTCGGTCACCGCCCTCGGCTACAACGACGGGCTGCCGGGGCCGACGTTGCGCGTGCGGCCGGGGGACACCCTGCGCATCGAGCTGGTCAACGGGCTCGACGAGCCCACCAACCTCCACGTGCACGGCCTCCACGTCTCGCCCGAGGGCAACGGCGACAACGTCTTCGTCGCCGTGCAGCCGGGGGAGTCGTTCGACTACGAGCACCGGCTCCCGGACGACCACCCGCCCGGGGTGTTCTGGTACCACCCCCACCACCACGGCAACGTCGCCGACCAGGTCTTCGGCGGCCTGTACGGCGCCATCGTGGTCGAGGACCCCGAGACCCCCGGTGCGGCCACGGTCGAGGTGGCGCGGGAGCGGGTGCTGGTCGTCTCCGACATCAGCCTCGACGAGTCCGGCGCACTGAAGGACCCCTCGATGCCCGACAAGATGATGGGTCGCGAGGGCGAGCTGGTGCTGGTCAACGGCCAGGTGGCCCCCGTCCTCGAGGCGCGCCCGGGTGAGCGGGAGCGGTGGCGGGTCGTCAACGCCTGCGTCTCGCGCTACCTCGCGCTGGATCTCGGCGCCCAGCAGGTCGACCTGGTCGCGCGCGACCTCGGTCCGCTCGAGCCGCCCGCGGCCGGAGGAGCGCTGGTGCTCGCTCCGGGCAACCGTGCCGACATCGTGCTGACGACGGTCTCGGGCACCACCACCGTGCGCGCGGACCCCGTCGACCGCGGCGAGAGCGAGATGGGTGGGATGGGCGGCATGATGGGCGGGGGCGCGTCCTCGTCGTCAGGTGCGGTGGACCTGCTCAGGCTCGAGGTGGCCGGGACGGAGGTCCCCGCGGGGGCTCCGCTGCCTGCGCGGCGTGCCGCCCGGGACCTGCGCGGACGAGAGCCCGCGCGGCGTCGTGAGCTCGTGTTCCAGACCGGGATGGGGATGGGCGGGATGAGCTTCACCTTCGGAGGCCAGGAGTTCGACCCCGACCGGACCGACCAGGAGGTCGAGGTCGGGGCCGTGGAGGACTGGACCATCCGCAACGACAGCTCGATGGACCACCCCTTCCACCTCCACGTGTGGCCGATGCAGGTGCTCGACGCCGGCGAGGGGCTGGTGGACGCCCCGGTGTGGCGCGACGTGGTCAACGTCCCGGCGCGTGGAGCGGTGACGGTCCGGGTGGCCTTCGACCAGCCCGGCCGCACCGTCTACCACTGTCACATCCTCGACCACGAGGACGACGGCATGATGGGCGTCGTCCGGGTGGGGTGAGGCCCGAGCCTCAGGCGTCGGCCTGGGCGGCCGCCTCGGCCTTGGCCTTCTCCACGTCGAGCGCGCGCACGGCCTCGATCAGCTCGGCGAGCGCCGGAGCCGGCAGGGCGCCGGGCTGGGCGAAGACGAGGTTGCCGTCCTTGAACGCCATCAGGGTCGGGATCGAGGTGATGTTCGCCGCGGCGGCCAGGCTCTGCTCGGCCTCGGTGTCGATCTTGGCGAAGACGATGTCGGTGTTCTCCGCCGACGCCGTCTCGTAGACGGGGGCGAACTGGCGGCACGGGCCGCACCAGGAGGCCCAGAAGTCGACGAGGACGATCTCGTTGCTGGAGATGGTGGTCTCGAACGTCTCGGCGGTCAGGTCGGTGGTGGCCATCGGGTGGTCTCCTTGTCAGTCGGAAGTCTGATCCCCGTGGGGGGATACCTTCCCAACCGGTCGGACGTCCTCGTTGTTCCCTACGTACGACGACGTCGGGTGCTCGTCGTCCGTGGGGCGGGTCGCGCGGCGCAGCGCCACGCCCAGTGCGACGACCACGACCCCGGCGGGCAGCACCCAGACGGGGATCGCGGCGGCCCACTCGGTGACGGCCTGCTGGGCGGCGAACTCGAGGTCGACGGTGTCGAACCCGAGGAAGCCGGTGATGCCGGCCGTGCCGTCGAAGCGCAGGAACAGCACGCCGATCGCGATGAAGAGCACCCCGGCGACCAGCGACGTGGTGTGCACGGTGACCGGTCCGACGTGAAGGGTCCGACCGCGCAGCCAGCGGCGGCTGCCCAGGTCGTACCGGTCCCACAGGACGGCGAGCACGAGCAGCGGCGCGGCCATGCCGAGGGCGTAGACCGCGAGCAGCAGTCCGCCCTGCCACGGGGAGCCGGACGTGGCGGCCACGGTGAGGATGGCGCCCAGCACCGGCCCGGAGCAGAAGCCGGCGAGGCCGTAGACCGCCCCGAGCACGAGCGTGGAGGCCCAGCCGCTGCCGGTGCGGGTGCCCGCCCAGGACTGCAGCCGCGCCGAGAAGGGCATCGCGAAGCCGCGCCCCACGAGCTGCAGCACACCCATCGCGATGATCGTCCAGCCCGCCACCGCGATCAGCGTCGTGCGGTGGCCGTAGAACAGCTCGGAGGCGAAGCCGGCGCCGGTGCCCAGCGGCACCAGCGTCAGCAGGAGCCCCACGTAGAAGACCGTGGTCCGGGCCACCAGTGCTCGGGCGTCGGCGAACGCGTAGGCGAAGAACGAGGGCAGCAGCAGGGCGCTGCACGGGGACAGCAGTGCCAAGACCCCGGCCGCGAAGGCCGCGACGAGGCCGATCTCGGTCATCGGGCCGCGTCCGCGGCGTCCTCGATGACCTGCTCGAAGGTGGCCGTCGGCTGGGCGCCGATCACCGGCTGGCCGTTGATGATGAACGCGGGGGTGCCGGTCACCCCGATCTGCTGGCCCTCGGCGAAGTCGGCCTCCACGGCCTGCTGGGCGTCGGGGCTTGACATGTCGCGGCGGAAGTCCGCGACGTCGAGGCCGATGTCGCGCGCGATGTCGTCGAGGAAGTCCTGGTCGATGGCGCCGCTGTTGGGGGAGGGCTGGTCGGCGTAGAGCGCCTCGTGGAACTCCCAGAACTTGTCCTGCGCCGCGGCCGCGCGACCGGCCAGCGCCGCGGTGGTCGACTCCTGGCCCAGGTAGGGGAAGTCGCGCCACT
Organism: Nocardioides dokdonensis FR1436; assembly: GCF_001653335.1. Classification (NCBI taxonomy): domain Bacteria; kingdom Bacillati; phylum Actinomycetota; class Actinomycetes; order Propionibacteriales; family Nocardioidaceae; genus Nocardioides; species Nocardioides dokdonensis. Next base: position 4,237,990 of record NZ_CP015079.1, on the reverse strand, counting down.
CGATGCGCAGCGTGCCGTCCTCGACGTACTTCTCGTGCAGCACCGGCTCGGTGTCCCGGGCGAACTTGCCGCAGAACGGGCACTGGAACTCCGAGTAGTTGACCATCACCACCGGGGCGTCCTTGTCGCCCACCGCCATCGGGTCGTCGGCCTCACGCCGCGCCAGCTGGGCGAGCGGGTCGTCGGCGGGCGGGGCCGAGCTGGGGTCGGCGGCGCTCGCCGCGGGGGAGCTCGGCCCGTCGGTCTTGTCGGGGGCGTCGGCGCCTGTGGTGCCGACGAGCACGGCCACGAGGGCGGCGGCCGCGACCGCGGCGACGGCCAGGGGGAGCAGGGGGCTCTTGCGCTTCTCAGTCACGAGGGTCTCCAGGGCTGGGGTGGGGGACGGTCTGGCTGACGGTCTGGCCGACCGTCTGGGGGATCGGGTTGGTGGTGGGCACCGCGCAGCTGACCTGGTCGAGCAGGCGGCGGCGCAGCGCCCACGCCAGCAGGGCGACGGCGAGCAGCTGCAGCACGGGTTGCACGGGCTCGAACCACGTCAGCGCGCCGGCGCTGCCGAGGGCGACCAGCACCAGCTTGTTGCACACCGGGCAGCCGACGGCGAAGAAGGTCAGCGCGCCGCCGATCCAGCCGCCGCGACCGGCCACGTCGGTCTCGCGCGGCGGGGCCGCGACGTACGTCGCCACGAGCAGACCGGCCAGCGCCGACGAGACCAGCAGGGCGGGCCAGGCCCACCAGGTCGGCGGGATCTCGCGGCCGAAGAGTGGGGTGTCGACGAGGTCGGTGGGGATGGCCACCGCCAGGGCGAAGGCGGTCCCGGATAGGGCGGCCACGGCCCAGCGCCGCGGCGAGAAGCCGCGCAGCGCGGTCCAGCTGGTCATGCACCCACCGCCACGGGATGGCCGTGGGTGCGCCACTCGAGCATCCCGTCCTCGAGCCGGCGGGCCTCGACCCCGGACGCGGCCAGGATGCGCACCGCGTCGTGCGCCAGCACGCAGAACGCGCCGCGGCAGTAGGCGATGACCGGGCCCCGCGTGTGCAGGTCGCTCACCTGCGCGGCCAGGTCCTCCAGCGGCACGCTGCGGGCGCCGGGGACGTGCCCGGCCAGGTACTCCTCGACCGGGCGCACGTCGATGACGTCGGCCGAGCCCTCGTCGAGAGCGGCGGTCAGCTCGGAGCGGGTCACGAGGCCGACCTCCTGGGAGCCGGGCACGTCGAGATAGGCCTCCAGGGCGCGACCGACGTCGGCCGATCGCTCCCGCCCCACGGTGCGCAGGGCGTCGTACAGGGCCGCGACGTCGTCGCCGGCGAGCCGGTAGTGCACCCGGGTGCCCTCGCGGCGGGTGCTGACCAGGTTGGCCAGCTTGAGGACCTGCAGGTGGGCAGACACGGTCGTGACGCCCATGCCGGCGGTGCGAGCCAGGGCGTCGACGGTCCGCTCGCCCTGCGCCAGCAGGTCGACGAGCTCGAGCCGTCGGGGGCTGGCGAAGGCCTTGCCCACCACGCCGAGCTGGTCGAACAGGGTGCTGCGCCGGTCGTCCATCGCTCCTCCATCGTCATCTTCCATAGAACTGTGGAAGACCGTACCCGGTGGCGAAAACGGCCGTGGGCCGGCGGGAGGACTTCCTCCCGCCGGCCCACGGCCGGTGTGTCTGCTGCGCTCCTCGGGCGCCGGTCAGCGACCGACGGGCGCGGCCTCGCGTGGCTCGAAGGCGCAACCGGACTGCAGGCCGGCCTTGCGCAGCACCATCGCGGCCGGGCAGAACCCGGTGAGGCTGGACTGGATCTGGTTCAGCCCGACGAAGGCGGTCAGCAGCAACCACCAGGGCGAGACCAGTGCCACCAGGACGGCGCTGAGCAGCGTCATCCCGCCGGCGAATATCATCACGGCGCGGTCGAGGTTCATGACGGTCTCCTCCTCAGCGCTTCAACAGGCGGCTGAACCAGCTGCCCTGCGCGCCGTCGGTCCGGGCCTTGTCCTGGCCCTTGGCCTTGGCTGCGGCCTGCTCGGCCTGGGAGTGGCCCGAGCACCACTGGCCGGCGGGCACCGACGCCTTGACCTGGGCGACGTGGTTGCCGCACCCGGCCCAGGTGGTCTTCTTGCAGATCTTGCAGGTGGTGGGGCGGCACATGGCTGCCTCCTCTCCGCGGCGTACGCCGCGTGGTCGTGTGGTGGGGTCGAGACGGGATCAGTCGTGAGCGAACGTGATGTTCGGCAGCACCTTGCTCAGCCAGGCCGGGGTGTACCAGGCGGCCTTGCCGGTCAGGCGCAGCATCACCGGGAGCAGCACCAGCCGGACCAGGAAGGCGTCCAGCAGCACCGCGATGCCCAGCACCACGCCCATCTCCTTGGGCGGGATCGGACCCGACAGGGCGAAGGTGAAGAACACCGCGACCATCACCGCGCCGGCGGCGAAGATCACCCGCCCGGAGTGGGCCAGCGAACCGACCATCGCGTCCTTCGGGTCGCCGCTGCGCTCGTAGTGCTCCTTGGCCGAGGCCAGCAGGAACACCGTGTAGTCCATCGCGATCGCGAAGATCATCGCGAAGAAGAACACCGGGGCCCAGGCGTCCAGGAAGCCCTGCGGCTCGAAGCCGAGCAGGTCGGAGCCGTAGCCCTCCTGGAAGATCAGGCGGGCCACACCGAAGGCGGCGGCGGTCGAGAGCAGGCTGGCCAGGGTGCCCAGCAGCGAGATGAGCGGCGCCTGCAGCGCGAAGAGCAGCAGCAGGAAGCCGAGCACCATCACGACGCCGATGACCAGCGGCGTGGACTCGTCGAGCTGGGCCTTCAGGTCGAGGTTCTCGACCGCGGCGCCGCCGACGAGTGCGGACTCGGGGAGATCGGCGCGCAGCCGGTCCACGGTGTCACCGAGCTCGGGGTCCGAGGGGTCGACGGTCGGGACCGCCTGGATGAGCACCAGGCCGCTGTCGTCCATCGCGGGCATCGGGGGCATGGCCCCGGCGATGCCGCTGTCGGCCGTCAGGGTCGCGGTGGTCGCCTCGGCGTCGGCCTTGTCGGTGACCACCTGGAGGGTCCCGGGGGCACCCTCGCCGAAGGAGTCCTGCACGAGGTCGTAGCCGATGCGCGCCGAGGAGTCCTCGGGCAGCACCTTGATCGAGGGCATCGCGGTCTTCAGGCCCATGATCGGAGCGGCGAGGGCCAGGAGGATGACCAGCGAGGCCAGGCCCCACACGACGGGACGCTTCCACAGGCGCTCGCCCCAGGCCTCGAAGCGCGGCGAGCGGTGCTCACCGGACTTCGCCCACGGCAGGGCGAACTTGTTGATGCGGTCGTCGAGGCTGTACAGCACCAGCGGCAGCAGGGTGAGCGTCGCGCCGAGGACGAACACGACCGAGAGCATGATGCCGCCGGCCATCGAGCGGAACGAGGGGGACGGCACGATCATGACCGCGGACAGCGAGACGAGCACGGTCAGCCCCGAGAGGAGCACGGCCTTGCCGGCGGTGTCCATCGTCTGCGCGATCGCCCACCGCTTGTCGTCGGGACGCGCGGCCCGCGCTGCGCGGTAGCGCACCACCAGGAACAGGGCGTAGTCGATGCCGAGCGCCAGGGCGAACATCATCGCGAAGTTCATCGCCCAGATGGACACCGGGATCAGCTCGTTGATGAGCACCAGCGAGCCGGCGGAGGCCACCAGCCCCGCGAGGGTCAGCAGCAGCGGCAGACCGGCTGCGACCAGGGCACCGAAGGCGAGCACGAGGATCGCCATCGTGACGGGCCACGACATCAGCTCCGAGGTCAGCATCGCCTCGAGGTTGGCCTCGTTGAAGTCCGACCACAGCAGGGAGGAGCCGGTCGGGTTGACCTGGACGGTCTCGGTGGAGAGGTCCTGCAGCTCCTCCTTGATGTCGGTGGCCACCCGGACCATCTCGTTGGTGTCGGCGCCTGCGCCGGCCAGGACGATGGCGGTCGACCCGTCCTGCGACAAGGTGGCGCCGGGCTGCGGCGCGATCACCTCGGCGATGCGCGGCTCGTCCTCCAGGATGGCGGTGACCTCGGCGAGGATGTTCTTGCCCTCGCCCTCGGTGACCGGCCCGTCGTCGGAGTGCACGACGACCTGGATGGCCGACGAGGCGTTGCCGCCGAAGCTGTCCTGGGCGAGCTCGCGCGCGGCCACGGACTCGGAGCCGTTGGCCTGCCAGCCGGCACCCGAGAGGTTCTTCTCGACCTGCGGGGCGAAGATGCCCAGGCCGATGATCAGCAGGACCCACACGATCGCCACGAGCTTGCCGTGCTCGCTGACCCACAGGCCGAGGCGGCCCAGGGGGCCGGCCGTGCGCCGCGCGGCGTCGTCGGGGGGCGACCCTGCCTTGTGATGGGGAGTGGTGGTGGTGCTCATGGGATTCCGTTCTGTGAGTCAGAGCAGGGGAGGGGTGGCACCCGCGTGCCGGGTGGGCGTCAGACCAGCGCAGGGAACGCGCGGGCCGCGGTGTAGACCGCGACGCCCAGGACCAGGAGCGTGAAGGCTCCCTGGAGCTTGTCGGTGTCGATCCGGTCGGCCAGCCGGGCGCCGAGCACGGCCGCGATCGACGAGGCGATCGTCAGGACCAGGACCAGCACCCAGTCGGGGCTGGTGCCGGACCCGGCCCGCACGGCCAGCGCCGAGGCCGAGGTGATCGAGATGACCACCAGGGAGGTGCCGACGGCGTACGTCATCGGCAGGGCGAGGGCCAGCAGCAGCGCCGGTACGACGAGGAAGCCGCCGCCGACGCCGAGGAAGCCGGTCAGCAGTCCCACCGCGGTGGCGGTCACGAGCACCTTGAGCGCTCGTGGGCACGCGCACCGGAAGGTGGGGCTGAAGGAGATGATCGGGTCGTCCAGCCCCGGGCGCTTCTTGTCGGGGTCGGGACGGGTGGGGTCGCCGTGCCCCAGCCGACGCCAGGCCATCAGGGCCCCGACGAGCAGCATGAGCAGGGCGAAGGAGGCCAGCAGCACGTCCTCGCTCACCGCGGCCGAGGCCTTCGCGCCGGCCGCGGCGCCACCGATCGCCACGACGCCGAAGGCGACGCCACGGCCCAGCAGCACGTTCCCGGCCCGGTGGGCGGCGACGGCGCCGGCCACCGAGGTGACGCCGACGACGACCAGGGAACCGGTCGTGGCCTGCGCCGGTGACTGGTCCAACAGGTAGACCAGCACCGGCACGGCCAGGATCGATCCACCGCCGCCGAGCGCGCCCAGGGACAGGCCGATGAGCGCGCCGGCGACGACGGCGAGGACGAAGATCACGCTCAGGCCTCGGGGCCGACCAGGTGCAGCCCGACCGCCTCGGCGTTGTCGAACGAGTCGTCGATCGAGACCAGCGTGCGACCTGCGGCTGCGAGGAAGGAGGCGGCCACCGACGCGCGGTAGCCACCGGCGCAGTGCACCCAGACCTCACCCTCGGGGACCTCGGCGACGCGGCGCGGGATCTCGTGGATCGGGATGTTGACGGCGCCGTCGATCGCGGCCTTCTCGTGCTCGTCGGTGCGACGGACGTCGAGCACGACCACCTGGCGGTGGTGGCGCACCTGCGCCAGGTCGGCGAAGGTGGCGGTCTCGAAGCTGCCGAGGTCGCCGTCGGTCCAGTCCTTCGGACCACCGGTCGCGTGCGCGGCCGGACGGTCGATCCCGATGCGGACGAGCTCGCGCTGCGCCTCGGCGACGTCGTCGGCGCTCTCGCCGAGCAGGGTCACCGGGGTGCCCTCCTCGATGAGCCAGCCCAGGTAGGTCGCGAAGCCGCCGTCCAGCCCGAAGTTCACGGTGCCCGGGGCGTGCCCGGCCGCGAAGGCGGTGCGGTTGCGCAGGTCGACGACCCACTCGCCGGCCTCGATGCGACGGCGCAGCTCGGCGGCGTCGGCGCGCTCGGGCGTGCTGAGGTCGGGCGCGTCGGGGCCTGCGGCGTTGCGAGGGCTCATCTGGGCGTAGTAGGCCGGGTAGGCCCCCAGCCCGTCGAGGAGCTCGCGGACGTAGGTCTCCTCGTCCTGGGTCAGCACCGGGTTCTGCGTCTTCTCCTGGCCGATGGTCGAGGAGGTGGCGTCGGTCTGGGTGGCCGAGCAGAACGAGCCGAAGCCGTGGGTCGGGAAGACCTCGGCCTCGTCGGGCAGCTCCTCGGCCAGCCGGTGCGCCGAGGCGTGCTGGTGGCGCACCAGGGTGTCGGTGTGCTCCTCGCCCATCAGGTCGGGGCGACCGGTGGCACCGAAGAGCAGCGAGCCGCCCGTGAAGACCGCGAACGGCTCGCCGCCGTCGGTGACGGCGTACGAGAGGTGGGTGAAGGTGTGGCCGGGGGTGGCGATGGCGCGCACGCTCATCCGCTCGCTCACCTCGACCGTCTCCTTGTCGGCGATCGGGGTGCGGTCGTAGGAGACGTCGTCCTCGCCGTTGACCAGGTAGGCGGCGCCGGTCTCCTGCGCCAGGGCCAGGCCGCCGGTGAGGTAGTCGTTGTGGATGTGCGTCTCGAAGATGTGCGTCAGGCGCACGCCCTCGGACTCCAGGACCTCGAGCACGCGGTCGATGTCGCGCTGCGGGTCGATGACGATCGCCACCTCGCCGTCGTGCACGACGTAGCTGCGGTCGCCCAGGGTCGGGGTCTCGATGACGCGGACGGTCAGGTCGTTCTTGTGCTCGCTCATGGGGGTCCTCACTTCTCGGTGGGGCGGCCGGCACGGATCCAGGCCGAGGTGCCGCCGGCGACGTTCACGGCGTCGAACCCGGCGCCGCTGAGGAAGTCGGTCATGGCGCCGCTGCGGTTGCCCGAAGCGCAGACCACGTGGACCGTGGCGTCGCGGTCGAGCTCGTCGGTGCGGTTCGGCAGCTGGCCCATCGGGATGTTCACGGCGCCGGGCAGGTGGCCGTCGGCGTACTCCGAGGGCTCCCGGACGTCCACGAAGGTGGCACCTTGGTCGAGTGCCGTGGCGGCCTGGTCGATGTCGATCTCTCGCATGTCCATCTCCTCGCTGACGTGGTCGCCAGGGGCTCGCTTCGAACCCCTGGGGGGATATGTAGGAAACGTAGCACAACCCCCTGGGGGGATGTATAGTCGACGTCGTACGCACCGTGCCACCCCCACTCGGGTGGCGAACCGCGAGAGGACGCCGATGAGCAGCTACACGATCACCACGACCCTGGACCGGCCGTACGACGAGACCGTGGCCGCAGTGCGCGAGCAGCTGGCCGAAGCCGGCTTCGGGATTCTTACCGAGATCGACCTGAAGGAAACCCTGAAGAAGAAGCTCGACGTCGACGTCGTGCCGCAGGTGATCCTCGGTGCCTGCCGTCCGCAGCTCGCCCACCAGGCGCTGCAGGTCGAGCCCTCGATCGCCGCGCTGCTGCCCTGCAACGTCGTGGTGCGTGCGCTCGACGACACCACCACCGTCGTCGAGGCCTTCGACCCCGACGTCATGATGACCGTCGGGCTCGGTGACGCCGACGGCCCTGGCGGCGACGCCATCCGCGCCGTCGCCGCCGACGCTCGCGAGCGGCTCTCGGCCGCCCTCGCCGCACTGGAAGGAACAGCCTGATGGACCTGGAGCCCACTGAGATCAAGGCGATCATCACCCGGATGAAGCGCGCCAACGGCCACCTGGCCAGCGTGATCCGGATGATGGAGGAGGGCTCGGACTGCGAGTCCGTGCTCACCCAGCTCGCCGCCGTGAACAAGGCGCTCTCCCGGGCCGGCTACGCCATCGTGGCCACCGGCCTGCAGCAGTGCCTCACCGCCAGCGACGAGGACCTCGACGGGGTCGACGTCAAGAAGATGGAGAAGCTCTTCCTGGCCCTGGCCTGACGCCGGACGACCTGCCCGGCTCCGCCCGACGCCGGTAGCCTGCGGGGATGACCTCCTTGGTGCTGACCGTCATCGGCGACGACCGGCCCGGGCTGGTCTCGGCGGTGTCCGCGATCGTCGAGGCCCGCGGCGGCAGCTGGCAGCGCAGCCAGATGTCGCGACTGAGCGGCAAGTTCGCCGGCATCGCCCTCGTCGAGGTCCCCGACGCCCAGCGCGACGGGCTCGAGGAGGCGTTGGCCGGCCTCGCCGCCGAGGGCCTCGTGGTCCACGTCGAGGACGCCGGCGGCGACACCGCTCCCGCAGGCCGTGCTCCGGCGTCGTGGCGCCTGCAGCTCGTCGGCCAGGACCGGCACGGCATCGTCGCCGAGATCTCCTCGGCGTTGGCCGCCCGGGGGATCGGGATCGAGGAGCTGCTCACCGACGTCGTCGAGGCGCCGATGGGCGGCGGGATGCTCTTCCACGCCTACGCGCGGCTCACGATGCCTGCCGGCCAGGACGTCGGCGTGCGCGCCGACCTCGAGCGGCTCGCCGACGAGCTGATGGTCGACCTCGACCTCGACCTCGACGTCGACTGAGTCGTCCGGGTCAGCCCGTGTGGTTGGCCAGCCAGGACCGCTCGACGAGCTCGCGGAGCACGTCCTGGTCGAGGTCTTTCCACCGCTTCACGTACAGGCAGCCCTTGCCGGTGGTGTGTGGCCCGAGCCGGTCCAGCAGGTCGCGGTTGCTGTCGTAGTAGGTGAGCCCGTAGAGCGTGAGCGCGGCCTTGCGCGGGGCCAGCCCGAGGGCGAACCACTCGTGCTCCTTGCCGTCGGCGGTCGTGTACCGCTGCCGCCCGAAGCCCACCATCGACGTGCCCCACATGACGGGCTCGACCCCGGTCACGTCGCGCATCATGGCCAGCGCGGCGAGGGCGTCCGCACGCCGACGCTCGTGCTCCACGCCGGCGAGGTAGGCGTCGACGTCCGCAGGGGTGGGTCGGGTCTTGCGGGCACCGGAGTCAGCCATGCCGGCATGCTCGCAGGCCGCGACTACGGTGGGGCCATGGACCCAGCGCTGCACGATGTGGAGCGCCCGACGGGCCTGGGTCGGGGAGCCGTGGTCCGGCTGCTGCTCCTCGCGGCGCTGCTCGTGGCGCTGGTCGTGCTCTGGCGCACCGACCACGTGCCGGACGTCTCCTCGCTGCGGGCCCGCGTGGAGGACGCCGGGGTGTGGGGGCCGGCCGTCTTCGTCGGCGGGTACGCCGCGCTCGCGCTGCTGCCCACGCCCAAGGGGTTGATGACCGCGCTGGGTGCGGTGCTCTTCGGGTTCGTCGCCGGGGCGGCGCTGGCGTGGGCGGCGGCGATGCTGGCCGCGCTCGTGGCCTTCTGGATCAGCCGCCTCCTCGGCCGCGACGCCGTCGACCGCCTGACCGGGGGCCGGTTGGACCGGGTCGACGAGCTGTTCACCCGCCACGGCTTCGCGGCGGTGGTGGCGGTCCGGCTGGTGCCGGTGCTGCCCTACACGGCGATCAACTACGCCTCGGGGCTGGTCTCGGTGGGGGTTGGCGCCTACCTCGCGGGCACTGCCGTCGGGATGGTCCCGGGCAGCCTCGCCTACGCCGCCCTCGGCGCCTTCGGGACCAGCCCGACCCGGTTGTCGATCGGGCTCGCGGGCTTCCTGGCGGTGACGCTCCTGGCCGCCTGGGTCGGGCGGCGGATGCTGCGTGGTCGAACGGGGCAGGGTCCGGACCCCGATCGCGGGGGAGGCGGGGGATGAGCGCGCTGCTCCTGCTCGCGGTCACCGTCCTGGGCTACGCCCTCGTCTCGCAGCGTCTCGCCCTCTCGCCGCTCACCGCCCCGATGGTCTTCACCGGCGTCGGCCTGCTCGCCGGCGCCGCCGGGCTCGTGCACCTCGACCTCGAGGGCGAGGTCGTCACCGTGCTGGTGGAGGTCACCCTGACCCTGGTGCTCTTCACCGACGCCATCCGGATCGATCTGCGCGCGCTGCGCCGCTACGTCGCCCTGCCCGCGCGCCTGCTCGGGGTCGGGCTGCCGCTGACGATCCTCGCCGGCACGGCGGTCGGCGCGCTGCTGCTGCCCGGGCTGGGGCTGGTCGAGGCAGCTCTGCTCGCCGCCGTGCTGGCCCCGACGGACGCCGCGCTGGGGCAGGCGGTGGTCAGCGACCCCCGGCTGCCGGTGCGCATCCGTCAGGCCCTCAACGTCGAGAGCGGCCTCAACGACGGCATCGCCCTGCCCGTGGTCACCGTGCTCCTGGCCGTGGTCGTCGCCGAGGGCGCCGCGGGGGAGGCGGCGTCCGGCTGGTGGAGCCTGGCGCTGAGCCAGGTCGGGTTCGGGGTCGCCGCCGGGCTCGCCGCCGGTCTGCTCGGCGGGTGGCTGCTGGACCGACGAGCCGGCACCGGTGCGGTGCAGGGCGTCTACCGCCAGCTGGCCGCGCTCGCCGTGGTGGCTGCGGCGTACGCCGGGGCGACGCTGGTGGGCGGCAACGGCTTTATCGCGGCGTTCACCGCGGGGATGGCCTTCGGGCACGTCGCGCGCGCCCACTGCAGCGACGTGCAGGACTTCTCCGAGGACGAGGGCGAGCTGCTCACCGTCACCACCTTCCTGGTGTTCGGTGCCGTGCTGGTCGGCCCGGTGCTGGACGAGGTCACCTGGCGCACCGCGGCGTACGCCGTGTGCTCGCTGACGGTCGTCCGGCTGCTGCCCGTGCTGGTGGCGCTCGCACGGTCGGGGACGCTGCTCGAGACCCGGCTGTTCCTCGGCTGGTTCGGTCCGCGCGGGCTGGCCTCGATCCTCTTCGCCCTGCTGGTCGTCGAGGAGACCACCGGGCCGGCGGGGCAGGAGATCTTCGAGGTCGCCTGCCTGACCGTGCTGCTCAGCGTCGTGCTGCACGGGCTGAGCGCCTCGACGTGGGCCGGACGGCTGGCCGCGCGGTTGTCGACGCACCCCGCGCACGCCCTGCCCGAGCGCGGGCACGCGCCGGAGATGCCGACCCGGCGCCGGCTGCACCCCTGAGCTCGGCGGTCACGGCACCGCTGCTGAGTGCTCGCGCAAGCGGGTGCCCGCCTCTATCCTCGACAGACATCTCGGGAGCGGAGAGCACATGCGTGGCGGTCGTCGGGTCCTGGTCGCCGTGGCGGTGCTGCTGATCGGCGGCGCCCTGCCCCCCGCGACGGCCGTCCCGGACGCCCGTGCGGCCCCCGTCCTGACGGGGGCGCCTGACACTGCGGTGCCGTGGGAGCTGGGGACGTCCCAGCCGCGCCCCTTCCGCCTGACCCTGTCAGGGACCGGGGGACCGAGCCGCACGACCGTGAGCGCCACTGGCGACCAGGTGCGGGCCTCGCCGCCGACCCAGACGCTGGACACGTCGGACACCGCCTCGGCCACGGTGGAGCTCACCGCCGACCCCGGCCTGCACACCGTGGTCCTCACGGTGCAGCGCGACACCGGGCCCAGCACCACCCTCACCTACACCGTGTGGGTCCCGGGCGGCGCGCCGCTCGACGGGCACGGCGACCTGACGGGACGACGGTGGGCTGCACCTGACGCGGCGTCGCACTCCGACGGTCGGCGGGACCGCTCGCAGGACGCCGTGTGGTTCCTCGACGACCGCTGGGCGCGCCTGGGGTTCCCGCGGCCAGGGGTGGGCGGCTGCACCGCGGCGACGGCCGGGTGCCTGCGGTACTGGTACGACCCGGGGACCGGGCTGGTGCAGGTCGGCGACGAGGCCATCGGCGTGCTGCGCCCCGAGGGGCCCTACCTCGACGGTCACCTGCCTCGGGGCGACGACTGGGAGGACGGCATGGCCACCTACGACCAGCCGCTGGGCTGGTGGCGGGCCGGACGGCGGGTGGAGGGCCGCTGGCGCTGGCACGACGGCGACGAGCTCTCCGGGTCACTGCAGGCGCTCACCCTGGTGCTGCACCGCGACGCCCGGTTCGTGGTGCGCCGTTCCCGGGACGCCGGGAGCGTGGTGCAGCGGGGTCGCTACACCCTGGGCCGGTCCGGGGCGCTCCGGCTCTCGCGGGGCCCGGGTCCGCGGGCGCTGACCCTGTCGGCCTGCCTCGACACCAGCGGCGCAGGAGGATCAGGGGGCGCCGGCAGCAAGGGGGAGGGGTGCGTCGTGCTCGCGCACCCCGGCCTGGACCGTCTCGAGGGGGGCGTGCTCGACCCGGTGCCCAGGTCGCGCTGACCCGTCGCGGACGTTGCGCGGGGGCGCCGCGGCGTACGGTCGCCGTGCAGGAACGCGGACGGCGCGGTGAGGGTGGGATCAGCCGGTCGTGAGCGCGCGCAGGCCCACCGTGTCGAGCACGGTGATGCGGCCCCGGCCCAGCCCGACGAGGCCCCGGGCGGCGAGGTCGCCGAGCACCTTGGTCGTGGTCTCGCGGGAGGTGCCCACCAGCGCCGCGAGCTGCTCGTGCGTCACCTGGACGACGAGGCTCCGGCCCAGGGTGCGCTGGGTGGCCAGGGTCAGCAGCGTCTCCGCGACGCGCTGCGGGACGCTCTTGAACACCGCGTCGGAGAGCCGCTGCTCGAGCGCGGCGAGCCGGCGACCCAGGGTCTCTGAGATCCGGCTGGCGATGCGGGGGTCGGCGAGCAGGAGCCGGTGCACGTCGGCGCGGTTCATCACGCACACGGTGACCTCGTCCAGCGCCTCGGCGTAGTTGTCGTGCATCGACTGGCCCACGACCACCATCTCGCCGAAGATCGTGCCGGGCGCGAGGATCGCGGTCGTCAGCGCGCGGCCGTCCGCGGAGAGCCGGAAGATCCGGACCCGGCCCTGCTTGAGGATGTAGAGCGCCTCGCTGTGCTGCTGCGGGCTGTGCAGCAGCTCGCCCGGGGCGAAGGAGCGCATCGGTGCCGCCGCGGCGATCGGCGCCATCTCGCTCTCGGCGAGGTCGGCGAAGATGTCGACCTCGCTCATGCACCACAGGCGGTCCGGGTCGGGCACCGGGCCGGACGTCGGGTCGGAGGAGCTCATCGGGGGCAGGCTCCTCTCGGTCTCCCGGACCAGCGGTGACCACGGTCGTGGAGCCGAGGCCACCAGCGCCGCGGGGTCGGTGCCGACCGCGCACGCGGTGTGGCGGGTTGTCATCGTCCCAGGCGTGCCATCAGGCGACAAGCGCGCTGAGCTTGTCGGGGAAGTCATGCACTCATCGGGTGTTGCAACGCCTGACAAGTGCATGAGTCCCCGGCCGACCGGGGACTCATGCAGCGGCGATACGGTCACGGCGCGACGAGGGTGGTGTCGGGCTGGAAGGCCACCCAGGAGAACCAGAACGTGTCGAGGTGGACCACCGGGCGCAGCTGCTCCCCGGCGAGCTCGCCGTCGGTGGCGCGACCGAAGGCGTTCCAGGTCGAGCCGGTGCCGACGTCGCGCACCGTGTCGTCGGGGCCACGTTCGAAGGTCAGCTCGTCGCCGTCCAGACGCGACACGAACGCCGCGACCGTGCCGATCTCCTCACCCTCGGCGATCCGGTCCGCGCCGAGCGCGGAGCGCTGGCCAGGCAGGTGCCACAGGGTCACCGGGCGGGACCCGACCCGCACCGCCGCCGTACCGACGTCGGCGAGCCGGTCGCGCTCCACCGCGACCGCGTCGGCGCCGGTGCCGACGCCGACCACCCGCACCTTGGCGGCGAGCCGGTCGTCGGGCTCGCCGGGCAACGGGAAGATCGGGTCGGAGTCGGGGTCGTCGTAGCCGACGTAGGGATTGCGACCGTAGTCGCGGTCGTGGCCGGTGGTGCGGCTCAGCACCAGGGCGTCGGGGTGCTCCGCGCGGAACTGTGACCAGCCGACGGTCCCCATCGGGATGCTGCGCAGCCGGGTGCCGGTGCGGACGCCGACCGACGCCTGGCCGCTGAGCTGTGGCCACAGGGACTCGGTGGCCCGGTCGAACATGACGAGGTTGTCGGCGTAGAGCAGCCCGGAGACGCCGAAGGTCGTCTCCTCGCCGTCGACGGTGCGCTCGAAGGCGACGCCGGAGTTGCACAGCGGGCAGTAGGTCACCGCGACGGGGACCCCGCCGACGACGTCGTTGGCGATCTCGTGCCAGGTCAGGACCCGCAGCGGGTAGGCGCGGGTCTCCTCGCCGACGGTGAGGCTCAGCACCGGTTCGTCGGCCTCCAGCCAGTCGACGTCCGTGACCTCCTCGTGCTGCGGGTCGTCGATGGCCGGGATCCCGTCCGGGGGCGGTCCTCCCGAGAGCAGGTCGTCGAGGGGGACCAGCGGCTCGGGGAAGGCGGGGTCCCGCAGGTCGTCGAGGGCCGAGCCGCCCGTGCCGGTCTCGGAGCCCGACGCGGACGACGTACCGGCGGCCCCGTCGTCGGCGGTCTCCTCCGTGGCGGAGCAGGCGGTGCCGACCAGCGCGACGCCGAGGACGGCGGCGGCGAGCCGGGTGCGCGTGCGCGTGGGAGCCGTGATCATCGGGTGGCCTCTCTGTCGGAGGTGTCCACCGCGGGTCCGGGGCGGTCGACGTCGGCATCGGACGAGGAACGCGTCCGCGCCCGCAGCCGACCGGCGACCAGGGTGAGGGCGACCAGGGCGGCGACGAGGAGCGCCCAGCCGCCGGGGCCGACCGCGGTCGCGACGTCGACGAGGGCGCGCTGGACCGACGCCGCCGCGAGGATCACGGGGTCGTCCGCGGCGTCGGCGCCCGCGAGGATCCGCAGCTCCCACCAGCCGTAGTAGGCGACGTACGAGCCGGCAGCGACGAGCACCAGCCCGGCGACGCGCGACGCCCAGGCGCCGGTACGCCGCAGCCGCTGCACGGTGGTGGGGGAGGCCAGGGCGGTCGCCACGGCCAGCGCGCCCACGACCGAGCCCATCCCGGCGGCGTAGGCGAGGAACAGCACGGCGCCCTCCAGCACGGAGTCGCTGCGGAAGCCCACGACCACGACGGCCAGGAACGGCGCGATGGTGCAGGACAGCGAGGCGACGGCGTACCCGGCCCCGAAGCCGGTCATCGACCAGAAGGAGCGCTGCAACGGCCGAGCCTGCCGGGGCGCGCCGCGGCGGGGCAGGCGCGGCACCGCGAGGCGCCGCCCGGCCAGCAGCCACCCGCCCAGGAGGACCAGCAGCAGCCCCAGGCCCACCGTGACCCACGGCAGGTGCCGCTGGACCTGTGAGACGACGGGCGCCACCGCCAGCCCGAACGCGAGGAAGACCCCCGAGAAGCCGAGCGTCATCGCCCCGGTGAGGGCCAGGGCCCGCAGGACGGCGCGTCGGCGGTCGGGGGAGTCGTCGCCGGCGACGAGCAGGGAGACGTAGGCCGGCAGCAGTGCGAAGCCGCAGGGGTTGACCGCGGCCAGCATGCCGGCGCCGAGCGCCACGGCGACCAGGCCCTCGGACACGGCGATCCTCAGCCGGCCTGCTCGTCGACGAGCTCCTCGACGAGGTCGGCCAGCTCGGCGTCGTCCAGGTAACCCTCGCCCCGGACGTCGCCCTCGGCGTCGAGGACGAGGTAGGTGCTCTGCGCGGTCACGCCGAAGTGGCGCCACACGGCGCCGTCGACGTCGGAGAGGTTGGTGACCGCCGGGTCGACCTCGGAGGCGAACTCGGCGATCGCGGAGGCGTCGTCCTCGGCGCCGACGCCGACGACCGCGACATCGTCGCCGTGGGTCTGGGCGAGGGCACCGACGCCGGAGATCTGCGCGCGACAGGTCGGACACCAGGGGGCCCAGAACCACAGCACGGCGGGTCGACCGGACAGCGTGGCGCCGTCCCAGTCCGCACCGGACACGGTGCGCGCCGAGACGTCGTACAGCGCGTTGTCGCCGGAGGCGTCGGTCGACGCGGAGGAGCCGGTGCTCGTGGTGCCGCACGCGCTGAGCACGAGGGCCGCGGCGGCCAGGAGGCTCGCCACCGCGGGGCCGGGGCGCAGCCGTGGGGTCGTCATGCTCCGAGCGTAGGACCGGGCGCCCGGATGGTTCGGTGAGCGTGCTCACACAGAGCACACCGATCCATCCGGACGCCCGGTCCGTCCACGGGAGAGCGACCGGTCAGACGGCCGGGGCCTCCGGCACGTCGAGCTCTGTGTGCACGTGGTGGTTGAAGTAGTTCGTGAACAGGTTCAGCGTCACGTGCACCGAGAGCTCGGTCAGCTGCTCGGTGCTCCAGCCCGCGTCGATCGCGGCCTGCCAGGCCTCGTCGCTGGTGTTGCCCACCTGGGCGGTGTAGTCACGGGCCAGGCGCAGCAGCGCGTCCAGCTTGGCGTCGTCGGCCTTGCCACGGCGGATCGCGATCATCTCGTCGGCGCTGAAGCCCGCCGCCTTGCCGCCGCCGGTGTGGGCGGACTGGCAGTAGATGCACTCGTCCTCGTTGCCCACCGCCAGAGCGATCGCCTCACGGGTCTTCGCATCGAGCGTGGCGTGCTCGGCGATCACGTCGCCGATCGCGGCGTACGAGAGCAGCACGGCCGGCGAGTGCGCCATCCCGCCGTGGATGTTGAGGACCTTGCCGAACTTCGCCTCGAGGTGCTTGAGGGCGTCGGTGCTGGCCGCCGGTGCGGAGTCGACGGTGTGGACGGGGATGCGGGGCATGAGGTTCTCCTGGACGTGCGGGGATCGTTCCTAGGACACCGGCTCCAACGGCCCCGGTGGTCCAGACATTCCACCGCTCAGGCGTCGGGAGCCCGCAGCAGCACCGCGGTGAACTGCTGGTTGGTCCCCCAGGGGGTGAGGTGGTCCTCACCCGCCGTGCCGTGCAGCGTGTAGCCGGGGAACTCCGCGACCAGCTCGTCGTGGGTGTAGCGCACGATCGGCAGGCCGCTGCAGGTGGTCGGCCCGTCGGGGCCGAACGTCGCGACGACGAACCAGCCGCCCGGGCGCAGCCCGCGCTGCAGCGAGGCCCGGTAGTCGTCGCGCTCGTCCTGCTCGGTGAGGAAGTGGTAGACGGCGCGGTCGTGCCACAGCGCGTACCGGCGACCGGTGTCGAGGTCCAGCACGTCGGCCACGTCCAGGGTGAGGTGCCGGCCCAGATCGCCGACCCGTTCACGGACCGTGTCCAGGGCGGTGCGGGACAGGTCGATCGCGGTCACGTCGGTGTAGCCGCGCTCGAGGAGGTGGTCGGCCAGCGTCGACCACCCCGCCCCGACGTCGATGACCGGGTCGCTCGGGTCGACCCCGCTCTCGTCGACCAGCCCGAGGGAGAGCCCCGGCACCGACTGCCACCACGACACCCCGTCGACGTCCTTGCCGTCGTGCACGTTCTCCCAGTAGTCGCGCCGGGCCTGCGCGTCCTCGGGTCGCCACAGGTCCTCGGCGCTGCTCTGGTCGCTCATGCGGCGAACCTACGCCCGTGCCCACGGTGCGCGACCCACCGCGGCCCGAACCTTTACCTGAGAGCGACGTGCGGGCGTGTCCGAGATTCGTGCACGTCCGTAAAGTCCCAGCATGAGTCATTCCGACGCCGTCCTGACCACTGTGCTCCCGGAGCCGGGCCAGGACCACGTCCCCACCCCGGCCGGCGCGGTCTCGCGCCTGATCGACGGTGGCGACCTCGACTGCGGCAGCGGCCTGCTGCTGCTCATCACCCGCAACATGCGCCGCCTCGAGGACGGCGGGCACCTGGGCATCCGCAGCGCCGAGCCCAGCGTGACGATCGACCTGCCGGCCTGGGCCGACCTGGTCGGGCACACGATCGCGATGCAGCACGCGGAGTCCGAGCAGGGTCCGTGGTGGTTCGTGGTCGAGAAGGCCGGCGCGCCCGCGACCGTCTTCAGCACCGGCTCGCGCACCCCCGTCGGCGAGCGGCTGTGGGTCTACACGAACTTCGACTGCAACCTGGCCTGCGACTACTGCTGCGCGGAGTCGTCCCCGAAGGCCGAGGCGCGCCGCTTCCCCGTCGAGACCGCGCAGAAGGCGTTCGCGGAGTTCGCCGCACTCGGCGGGCGTGAGGTCTTCCTCACCGGCGGCGAGCCGTTCATGCACCCCGACCTGGCCGGCCTCGTGGACGCCGCCGAGGGCCTGGAGCGCACCATCCTGACCAACGCGATGATCCTGGGTCGCGGTCGGCGTCGCGAGGTGCTGGAGGGGCTCGACCGCTCGGTGGCCCTGCAGGTCAGCCTGGACAGCGCCACCCCCGACCTGCACGACCGCCAGCGGGGCGCCGGCTCGTGGGGCAAGGCCCTCGACGGCATCGAGTTGGCGGCGTCGCTGGGCTTCCGGGTCCGCATCGCCGCGACCCTGTACGACGAGGACCCCGCCGGCGTGCAAGCGCTGCACACGCGCCTGGACCAGCTCGACATCGCGCCCGAGGACCGGGTGATCCGGCCGGTGGCCGCGGAGGGCTTCGCCGACCAGGGCATCCACGTCTCGATCGACAACCTCGAGCCCGAGCCGACCCTGACCGCCGACGGTGCCTGGTGGCACCCGGTCGCGGTCACCAACCCCCACATGCGCATCGCCGACACCCCGCTCCCGGTGAGCGAGGTCATCGGGGTCATGCGCGACACCGTCGCGGTGCAGGACGCCGCGGCCGCGACCGGACGAGAGGTGTTCCGCTGTGCGTGAGAAGCTACGAGCCCTGACCGGGTGGACCCTGGCCCCCGACACCGACGCGGTCCCGCGCCACCAGGCCGTCGGCCTGGCCTTCCTGCGGATCACCGTGGGGCTGATGTGGCTCTACAACGTCGCGTGGAAGGTCCCCGCCGACTTCGGCCGCGACTCCGGCAACGGCCTGTACAAGTTCACCGGCTTCGCCGTCGAGCACCCCGTGCTGCCGCCGTACAGCTGGGTGGTCGAGCACCTGATCCTGCCCAACATCTCGGCCTTCGGCTGGCTGGTGCTGGTCGCGGAGACCGCGCTGGCGGTGCTGCTGATCTCCGGCACGTACGTGCGCGCGGCGGCGCTGCTGGGCATCGCGCAGTCCGTCGCGATCGCGCTCTCGGTCGCCTACGCGCCCGAGGAGTGGCCGTGGTCGTACTGGCTGATGATCGCCGCCCACGTGGCGCTGCTGGTCGGGTCGTCGGGGCGTGTGTTCAGCGTCGACGCCGTCCGCAGCAGGGTCGCCGCGCTCGCCGGGCTGCAGCGCGCCTGGGGCGTGCTGGCGCTGGTCGTGGGTCTCTACAGCGTCGTGAGCTCCTTCGACGACCCGCTGGCCGCCCGCGGGCCGGGGCTCCGCTCCACCGACCTCTCGATCAGCCTGGGCACCTTCAACCTGCTGGGCGGGCTGCTCGTGGTGCTCGTCGGCGCGGGTCTGCTGCTGGCCGCCCGCGGTCTCGCGGTGGCCGCGCTGGCCGCCGGGGGACTGGCCGTCGTCGGCGCCCTGCTGCTGCGCATCCAGATCGGCTTCACCGACCCGCTGCTGGGCGGCAACGCCACGAGCGTCGCCTTCCTGCTGATCCTCGCGGTCGTCGCGCTCGCGGACCGGCTGCCGGCCGGATCGACCACCCCTGCTCCCTCCACCTCCTCCCGCCCTGAAGGACGTCATTCGTGAAGACCACCCGCCGAGGCCTGCTGGCCGGCTCCGCTGTACTCCTGCTGCTCACCGCCTGCGGCAACGACTCCGAGGGTGCAGGGGCTTCGGGGTCCGGGTCTGCGACGGCCGTCCTGGGCATCTCGGCGATCCCCGACCAGGACCCCGAGCAGCTGAACCGGCTCTACGGTCTCGTGGCCGACGCGGTCGCCGAGGCCACCGGCCTGGAGGTCTCCTACGAGGCCGTCACCGACTACACCGCCGTGGTGCGGGCCTTCGAGGTGGGTGACATCCACCTCGCCTGGATGGGCGGCCTGACCGGCGTCCAGGCCCGCGAGCGGGTGCCCGGGTCGGTCGCGATCGCCCAGCGCGACATCGACGCCGACTTCCACAGCCTCTTCATCGCCACCGAGAAGTCGGGGATCGCGCCGTTCGACGACACCTCCGGCCTCAGTGTCCTGGCCGGGCACAGCCTGACCTTCGGCTCCGACACCTCCACGTCGGGGCGCCTGATGCCGCAGTACTTCATGCAGGAGGCCGGGCTCGACGTCTCGGACCTGAAGGGCGAGCCCGGCTACAGCGGCTCCCACGACGCCACCATCGAAGCGGTCGCCAGCGGCTCCTACGAGGTGGGCGCCGTCAACGAGCAGGTCTGGCAGGCCACCGTCGACGCGGGCGAGGTCGACCTCTCCGACGTCGTCGTCCTGTGGCGCAGCCCCGGGTACGCCGACTACCACTGGCTCGCCCGCCCCGACCTCGACGAGACCTTCGGCGAGGGCAGCACCGACGCCATCGCCCAGATGCTCTTCGACCTCGACCCGGCCGACCCCGACGACGCGGCCATCCTCGACCTGTTCGGCGCCACCTCCTTCGTGCCCACCCAGAACGAGGACTACGACCAGATCGAGACGGTGGCGCGGGACCTCGGGCTGCTGGCGTGACCACCGCCCCGGTGGGCCCAGAGGGTCCGGTCGTCAGCCTGCGTGGGGTCGGGCGCCGCTTCGGCGACCGCGACGCGCTGGTCGACCTCGACCTCGACGTCCACCGGGGTGAGCGTGTGGCGTTGCTGGGCTCCAGCGGGGCCGGCAAGAGCACGCTGCTGGCGCTGCTGAACGGCTCGCTGCCGCCCAGCACCGGGGCCGTCGAGCTCCTCGGGGAGCGCCCCGACCAGCTCTCCGCGGGCGCCCGGCGCCGCCTGCAGACCCGCATCGGGACCGTGCACCAGCGCCTCGACCTCGTCGAGCAGGTGCGGGTCTTCCACAACGTCAACGCCGGGCGGCTCGGGCGGATGAGCACCCTGACGGTGCTGCGCTCGCTGGTGTGGCCGGTCGGAATGGCCGAGGTGCGCCACGTGCTCGAGCAGGTCGGGATGGGCTGGGCGGTGCACGAGCGCACCGAGCGGCTCAGCGGTGGCGAGCGGCAACGGGTGGCGATCGCCCGGTTGCTGCTGCAGCGCCCCGAGCTGGTCCTCGCCGACGAACCGGTCGCCAGCCTCGACCCGGCCCGGGCCGCGGAGATCCTGCGGCTGCTCACCGAGGTGGGCGAGCAGGATGCCGGCACCGCACCGACGCTCGTCGTGAGCCTGCACCAGCCGAGCCTGGCGCGCGACCACTGCACCCGCGCCATCGGCCTGCGCGAGGGGCGGATCGCCTTCGACGTGGCCGCCGCAGACCTCGGCGAGCACCACCTCCAGGAGCTCTACGTCCTGTCATGACCACGCTCGAGCAGGCGCCGCCGCGCACCACACCACGACGGGGCACCGACGCCCGGACCGTGTGGCTGCGCCGTCTGGTCGCGCTGCTCGTCATCGTGCTGCCGCTGGCCTGGGCGTGGCTGCGCACCACCGGCGGCGGCACGGAGCTGGTCAACACCGGGGGCCTCGGGCTCGTCGACGACCTGCTCGGCAAGGCGCTGCACCCCGCGCTCGACCCCGAGTTCCTGGGGGTCGTCGGGCGCGCCGTCGGCGTCACCGTCGCCTTCGCCCTGCTCGGCACCGCCGGGGCGCTGGTGCTCGGGGCCGTGGGCGGGCTGGTCCTCAGCGACGTCGCCTGGGGGGCCCACCCCGGCCGGTGGGTGGGCGTCGTACGAGTGCCGTTGCGGGGGGTGCTGGTCGCGGCCCGGTCGATCCACGAGCTGGTCTGGGCGTTGCTCCTGGTCAGCGTCCTGGGCCTGGACCCGCTGGTCGCGGTGATCGCGATCGCGGTGCCGTTCGGGGCCCAGACCGCCAAGGTCTTCGCCGACACCCTCGACTCCACGACCCGAGGCCCCCTCGAGGCGCTGCGCTGCGCGGGCGCGGCCCCGCTGCCCGCGCTCGCCTACGGGCTGCTGCCCGGCGCGCTGCCGCTGCTGCTGTCCTACTCCTTCTACCGCCTCGAGTGCGCGATCCGCTCGGCGGTCATCCTCGGGGTGGTCGGTGTCGGAGGGCTGGGCCAGGAGCTCGTGGTCAGCCTCCAGTCCCGCAACTGGGACGAGGTCTGGACCCTCATCGGCGCGGTGCTGCTGCTCTCGGCGGTCGTGGACCTGTGGAGCACCCGGGTGCGCAGCGGCCTGGCCGTCGCCAGCTGCTCGGACTGGTCCAGCGGTCTCACCGGGGCCACTCCCGGCAAGGGATCGGGGTGGGTGCGGTGGTCGGGCTGGGCGCTGCTGCCGATGCTCGCGGTCGCCTGGTGGTACTCCGACCTCTCGTTGAGCGGGCTGTTCTCCGAGCGCACCCGCGACCTCAGTGTCCGCCTCGGCGCCGACCTCGTGCCGCCCGCGCTGCCGCCCGGCGGGTGGGCGACGCTGAGCGCGGGGGTCCTCGACACCCTGGCGATGGCGGTGCTCGCGATGGGCTTCGCCGTCGCGCTCACCCTGGCGATCGGACCGCTGGCCTCGCGGCCCCGCCGCGACCAGGACGGCAGCGGGGCGGGTGTCCTGCGCTGGGGCGGCTGGGCGGTGGCCCGGGTGCTCCTGCTGGTGCTGCGCTCGGTGCCGCCGACGGTGTGGGCCGTGGTGGCGCTGCTCGCGCTGTTCCCCGGCATCCTGCCCGGCGCCGTGGCCCTCGGGCTCTACACCGGCGGCATCCTCGGGCGCCTGGTCGCCGAGGCGTGGGAGTCGGTGCCGATCCGCCCCCGAGCTGCGCTGCAGGACATCGGCGTCCCGCGGTCCCTGGCGGGCCTGGCCGCGACGGTGCCGGCCGGCGCGCAGCCGCTGGTCACCTACACGCTCTACCGCTTCGAGATCTGCGTCCGCGACACCGCGATCGTCGGTGTCGTGGGTGCGGCCGGGCTGGGGCGGCTGCTGCAGGAGAACCTCAACGCCTTCCGGTTCCCCGCGGTCACCACGCTGCTGATCGCGTCCTTCGCGGTCTCGGTGGCCGCCGAGCTGTTCGGCCGGCGGATCCGCCGCGCCCTCGCCCCCTGACCCGGCCCAGATCTCTCGCCGACCCGGCCCAGATGTCGCGCCGACCCGGCCCAGATGTCGCGCCGAGCCGGCCCAGATGTCGCGTGAGATCTGGGTGGTTCCAGGCAGGGCCATCTGCGCCGACTGGGCGTGATATCCGCGCCGACTGAGGCTCTTGTGATGCATGTGTGGGTGGCTGAGCGTGCCGTGAATGAGCGCACGCCGCTCTCTGTCTAGGTTTCTGAACTGTCGAGGAACTGAAACCAGGTGCACAGGAGAGCGGCGTGCGCGATGCCACCTTATGGCGTGCTCTTGTCGGGTGTGAGAACACCGTGATCGAGGGCGTTGACTTCGAGCAGGAATTGCAGCAGGTCACCATCCGGGTCCGCCCGGTAGCTCGTCAGCGTGGCCGCTGTGGCCGTTGCCAGCGCCCCTCGCCGGGCTACGACGCAGGTCGAGGACGCCGGCACTGGCGCGCTTTGGACCTGGGCACGATCCGGTGTCAGCTGCAGGGCGATGCGCCGCGGGTGCGGTGTCGTGAGCACGGCGTGGTGGTAGCTCACCTGCCCTGGGCCCGCCATGGTGCTAGGGCAAGCAGGGCATTCGAGGACCAGGTCGCCTGGTTGGCCACCCAGACCTCGAAGATCGCGGTCACCGAGCTGATGCGCATTGCGTGGCGCACCGTAGGCGCGGTCATCACCCGTGTCTGGGCCGAGGTAGAAGGACGCGTCGACCTGCTGAGTGGGCTCACCAGGATCGGGATCGACGAAGTCTCCTACCGGCGCGGGCACCTGTACCTGATGGTCGTCATCGACCACGACACCGGCCGACTGGTGTGGGCCGGCAAGGGCCAGACCAAGGCCACCTTGCAGTCCTTCTTCGATGCCCTCGGGCCCGAACGGTCCGCCCAGATCACCCACGTCACCGCTGACAGCGCCGGCTACATCGCCGACGTCGTAGGCACCAACTGCCCTGCCGTGATCCAGGCCGCTGATCCCTTCCACGTCGTGAAGTGGGCCAACGACGCCCTCGGGGAGGTCCGGTTGACTGCCTGGCGCGAGGCACGAGCAGCGGTGCGCGCGAACCCGCCACGACGCGGACGACCAGTTAAGGACGCACCACCGCACCTGGAGTCACAGCGCCTGCGACTGCTCACCCGCTCCCGCTACGCGCTGTGGAAGAACCCCGAGAACCTCACCAGCAGCCAGAGTGCCCAACTGAAGTGGATCGCACAGACCGACCCCCGACTGTGGCGCGGCTACCAGCTCAAAGAAGGGCTACGCGCGATCTTCAAACTGCCCCACCACGAGGCCCCCGAGGCGCTCAATGCCTGGATCACCTCAGCGCAACGCTGCCGCATCCCCCAGTTCGCAGCACTAGCCAAGACCGTGCAGGCCCAACGCGGCCCCATCCTGCTGGCCATCGAGCACGGCCTGTCCAACGGCCGCACCGAAGCCGTCAACCTGCGCATCCGACTACGAACCCGCATGGCCTACGGCTTCCGCGACCCCCACGCTCTGATTGCCATCCTCATGCTCACTCTCGGCGGCCACCGACCCCGACTACCCGGCAGATGACCCACACATCAGTCACAAGAGCCCGACTGAGCGGGATATCCGGGCCGACTGAGCGGGATATCTGGGCCGGGTCAGCGGGAGAGCACCTTGAGGGTGCGGCGGGCCATCTGCTCCTCGCCGAAGGCGTTGGGGTGCACGATCACCGGGTTGGTGCCGGCGAGCACGGGCTCGACCCACCGGGTCAGGGGGAGCTGGCAGGCGTCGTGGCCCTCGGAGGCCCGGTTCAGGTTCACGTACGTCGACCCCGTGGCGCGGGCGGCCCGCTTCACGGCGCTGTTCAGGACGCGCTGGATGGTCCGCAGGTAGGGAACGTCACCGGTCGCGACCGGCATCTGGGGGAAGCAGCCGTCCCGCTTCGGCATGATCCACGGGTAGCCGAGGATCGCGACCTCCGCCTTCGGGGCCCGGCGGCGCACGTCGCGCAGCGCCTGGCGGATCGCGGGGAAGGTGGTGGTGCGGATCGTGTCGGTGAAGGAGTCGCCGTACTGGTCCTTGCAGGGGCTGCCCTGGCCGACGGTGCTGAGCCCGGCGGCGCCGCACTGCAGGATCGCGTTGAGGAAGACGCTGCTGTCGTTGCCGCCGATGGTCATCGTGACCAGGCGGGTGCGCCTGCTCAAGGCGTCGAGCTGCGGCGGGACGTCGTCGTACTGCGAGCCGCGGTAGTCGGTGGTGTCGGCGGCGCCGCAGGTGACGTCGGTGAGGCGGGCGCCGAGCTCGTCGGCGATCACGTGCGGGTAGTTCAGCGACGAGCGCAGGCACTGCACGGGAGCGGTGGGGTCGAGCGGGAGCACCCCGGACGCCGCGCTGTAGGAGTCGCCCATCGCCACGTACCGCACGCCGCCGCGCTCCTGGGCTGTGTCGGCCGGGGCCGCGACGGCCGGGGCGGTGACCGGCGCGAGCGCGGCGACCAGCCCCAGAGCGGTGGTGGCAGCAGCGAGCAGGGCGGGGCGACGGGACACGGGAGCTCCAGGGACGGGCAGGACGACAGGGACGCAGCGCAGCGTAGGCCGCGGCGTGCGGCTCGGGCCACACCCGTTCACCGCGGCGGGCGCAGCCGCCGGGTGTCGTCGGCCAGGCGCACGGTGCGTGCGGTGCGATCGAGGTGGCCGAGCAGCGCGAGCGCGACCCGGCGGCTGGTGCCCAGCGCGGTGCGGGCGCTGCTGACCGAGAACGGCGCGGGCAGCTCGGCGAGCCGGGCGAGCGCCTCGTCGTCGGCCCCCGCCGCGAGCACCACGCCGCCGCCGAGGTGCACGAGCGCCCCGGCCCGGTCGAGGGTGGCCAGCGCCCGGGTGTCGAGGCCGAGCTCGCGCAACCGGTCGGCGGTCGGGGCCGCGAAGCCGGACAGCTCCGGGAGCAGCGCCTCGAGCGGTGCCTGCAGGTGCGGGGGCAGCACGGGGTCGGCGGCGGCGCTCCACCGCCCGCCCACCAGCCGGGCGCCGGGCACGCCCACCGCCTCGACGATGGCCGGGTCAGGCAGGTCGAGCCGTTGCGCCAGCGCTGCGGGGGCAAGGCCCGCGGTCCCGCTGCCGGCCACGACCTCGGCCGCGCGGCGGCGTACCGATGCGGCGTGCTCGGGGTCGACCAGCCACCCGGCCGCCCGCACGCACCCCTCCGGTACGACGTCCGGGTCGAGCCCGGCGCGCCGCAGCAGGGTCTCCTCGGCGAGGCCGCGCAGCGCCAGGTCGGCCCCGCTCGAGCCGTCGAGGGTCATGAGGTCGCTCGCGCGGGTACGGGCCGCGCCGCGTCGACGCAGCTCGGGCGGGCGCGGGTCCAGGACCCGCACGCCGCGGACGACCCGGTCGCCGGGGGAGCGCAGCACCGCGCGGTCCCCGACCCGCAGCGGCAGCGGGTGGTCCAGCCGCAGCCGGGCCAGCCCCGGAGCCAG
This sequence comes from Nocardioides dokdonensis FR1436, assembly GCF_001653335.1. Classification (NCBI taxonomy): domain Bacteria; kingdom Bacillati; phylum Actinomycetota; class Actinomycetes; order Propionibacteriales; family Nocardioidaceae; genus Nocardioides; species Nocardioides dokdonensis. The sequence continues at coordinate 4,211,958 of NZ_CP015079.1, read as the reverse complement.
CACCCGGGCGTGCACGGCGACCTGGGCCGCGCCGACGTGGAGGAGCGGACGTTCGGGCAGCCGATCGAGGTCGGGACCGGTGAGGGCGACGTCGACGACGTCGACCTCCAGCCAGGCCCCCGGGGTGACCAGCGCGCTGCCGCGGCCCACCGCGTCGGGCACGCGGCCCCCCAGCGCGAGCGCCACCCGGGCGACCCCGGTCACCGACGTCCGGGCCCGGCCCAGCGACTCGAGGGCGCGCACCCGCACCTCACCGCCCGGGCCGTGCAGCACCTGGCCCTGGTGGATGGTCCCGGCGGGCAGGGTGCCGGTGACGACGGTCCCGGTGCCCCTGACGTGGAAGCGTCGGTCCACCCACAGCCGGACGTCGGCGGTCGGGTCCGGTGCCGGCACCCCGGCCAGCACCTCGGCCAGCACGCGGCCGAGCTCGGCGCGCAGCGCGCTGGTCCCGGCGGCGTCGGCGGCGCTGGTCACGACGTGCGGCACCCCGGCCAGGCCGGTGCGCGCGAGCTCGTCGCGGGCCCGGGCCAGCGCGGGCGCGGGGTCGGCCAGGTCGGCGCGGGTGACGACCAGGACGCCGTGGGTGACCCCCAGGGCGTCGAGGGCCGCGAGGTGCTCGGCGGCCTGCGGCATCCAGGGGTCGTCGGCGGCCACGACCAGCATCGCGACCGGCACCGGGCCGACCCCGGCGAGCATCGTGGCGACGAAGCGCTCGTGGCCCGGCACGTCGACGAAGGCGACGTCGCCGATCCCGGGCAGCGCGGTCCAGGCGTACCCCAGCTCGATGCTCAACCCGCGCCGCTTCTCCTCGGCGAGCCGGTCGGGGTCGCTGCCGGTCAGGGCGCGCACGAGGGTCGACTTGCCGTGGTCGACGTGCCCGGCGCTGGCCACGACGTGCACTCAGGCACCTCTCCCGGCGCTGCCTGCGGGTGCCGGCGCGAGCACGCGGCGCACGGCGTCGGCCAGGGCGGCGTCCTGCTCGGGTGGCAGGGCCAGCAGGTCGAGGAGCAGACGCCCGTCGTGCACGTGCCCGACCACGGCGGGAGAGCCCTGCCGCAGCGGCAGCGCGAGGTGGTGCGGCAGCGCGACGGCGGCGCTGGGCAGCGGCACCCCGGGGGCGCCGCCCCCTCCGACACGGCCCTCGGAGGCCACGGCCTCGGCGGGGGCCCCGATCGCCCGGGCGAGCAGGCGGGCGCGGTCGAGCAGGTCGCCCGGCCGGCTGGCCAGCGACGCTGCGACCGGCGGCACCGGCCCGGTCAGGGTGGCCTCGAGGGCCGCCAGGGTCAGCTTGTCGACGCGCAGGGCGCGGGCGAAGGGGTGCCGGCGCAGGCGCTGGACGAGGTCGGCGCGACCCAGCAGCAGCCCGGCCTGCGGGCCGCCGAGCAGCTTGTCGCCGGAGGCGGTGACCAGGTCGGCGCCGTCGCGCAGCGTGGTCGCGGCGTCGGGCTCGTCGGGCAGCCGCGGGTGCGGGGCCAGCAGCCCGGAGCCGATGTCGGCCACCACCGGGACCCCGAGACCCGTCAGAGGGGCCACGGGGACCGCGGATGTGAAGCCCTCGACGCGGAAGTTGGAGGGGTGCACCTTGAGTACGAAGGCGGTGCGCTCGCTCACGGCGCGCTCGTAGTCCGCCAGGTGCACCCGGTTGGTGGTGCCGACCTCCCGCAACCGCGCGCCCAGCGACTCCATCAGCTCGGGGATGCGGAACCCGTCGCCGATCTCGACGAGCTCACCGCGCGAGACGACCACCTCGCGACCCACCGCCAGGGCGCAGGTGACCAGGGCAAGGGCGGCGGCCCCGTTGTTCACCACGTGCACGCCGCCCGCGTCGGGCACCGCGGCGGCCAGGGCCGCCAGTGCCCCCGCACCGCGGGGACCGCGCAGCCCGCTGTCCAGGTCGAGCTCGACGTCGGTGGCTCCGGCGGCGAGCGCCACGGCGTGCACCGCGGCCGCGGAGAGCGGGGCGCGACCGAGGTTGGTGTGCACGACCACGCCGGTGGCGTTGAGCACCGGGCGCATCGAGACCGGCTCGTCGGGCAGCGCCGCCACGGCCGCGGCGACGACGTCCTCGGGGTCGACCCGGCCGGCGCGGCACGCGGCGAGGGCCTCGTCGACCGCGGCCTTCACCCGGGTCCGGCCCAGCCGCCCGACCGCGGCGACGACGTCGGGGTCCGCGAGCACGTGGTCGACGCGGGGCACGCGGCGCCGGGCGTCTGGCACGGCTCTCCTCCCGACGGCGCCCTCGGGGTCCCCGGGGGCGTGCAGCAACGCTGGCGGAGGCGGACGGGAATCGAACCCGCCTGACCGGGATGCCCGGTCACAACGGCTTTGAGGGCCGTGCCCGTCACCAGACGAGGTACGCCTCCGGGCTCAACATAGCCGGGCGGCGACCAGCTGGCCCCCCACCCCCAGGGTGCTGGTCAAGCGAGGACGAGATGGGGCAGGCTGGGCCCATGGAGCAGTTCCTCGGGTGGCCGCTGGTGCGTCAGGTGCTGGGCCGCGACAAGCTGGGACGCGGCGCGGCGGCGATGTCCGGGCGCAGTCGCGACCTGGAGCCGCGCACCGCGCAGGCCGACCGGGTCGTCGACTCGGTGTGCCCCTTCTGCGCGGTCGGCTGCGGGCAGAAGGTCTACGTCAAGGACGACCGGGTCATCCAGATCGAGGGCAGCGCCGCCAGCCCGATCTCGCGGGGCCGCCTGTGCCCCAAGGGCAGCGCCAGCAAGCAGCTCGTCACGTCCTCGAGCCGGGTCACCAAGGTCCGCTACCGGCGCCCCCACGGCACCGAGTGGGAGGACCTCGACCGCGACACCGCGATCGACATGATCGCCGACCGCGTCATCGCCACGCGCAAGCAGTTCTGGGAGTGGGAGGACGAGCACGGCCGTCGTACCCGCCGCACCCTCGGCATCGCGAGCCTCGGCGGAGCGACCCTCGACAACGAGGAGAACTACCTCATGAAGAAGCTCTACACGGCCATGGGGGCGATCCAGATCGAGAACCAGGCCCGTATTTGACACTCCTCCACGGTGCCCGGTCTGGGTACCTCGTTCGGCCGTGGTGGGGCTACCACCAGCCTGCAGGACCTCCAGAACGCTGACTGCATCCTCATCGAGGGCTCGAACATGGCCGAGGCCCACCCGGTGGGCTTCCAGTGGGTCATGGAGGCCAAGCGCCGCGGGGCGACGATCATCCACGTCGACCCCCGGTTCACACGCACCTCGGCGGTCTCCGACCTGCACGTGCCGATCCGCGCCGGCAGCGACATCGCGTTCCTGGGCGGCCTGGTCAACCACGTGCTGAGCAACGACCTCGACTTCCGCGAGTACGTCGTGGCCTACACCAACGCCGCGAACCTCATCGACGAGGACTACCGGGGCCCCGACGACCTCGACGGGCTGTTCTCCGGCTTCGACCCCGAGACCGGCCTCTACGACCCGATCAGCTGGCGCTACGACCCTCCCGAGGACATGAACGCGGAGGAGCGCGAGCGGGACCGCGAGCAGCGGGAGGACAAGGACTCGGCCGCGACCGGCGAGGACGCCAAGCGATCCCACCAGGCGGCGCGCTCCGAGAGCCACGGCTCCGGCGGGGCGCCGGTGAGCTGGAAGGGCGCGCGCGACGAGACGCTGCAGCACCCACGCTGCGTCTTCCAGATCCTCAAGCGGCACTTCGCCCGCTACACCCCCGAGATGGTGCAGCAGGCCTGCGGCATCAGCCCCGAGCAGCTGCGCCAGGTCGCGGACGCGCTCACCGCCAACAGCGGCCGCGAGCGCACCACCGCGCTGGCCTACGCGGTCGGCTGGACCCACCACACCACCGGCGCGCAGACCATCCGCACCGCCTCGATCCTGCAGCTGCTGCTGGGCAACATCGGCCGCCCCGGCGGCGGCATCCTGGCGCTGCGCGGGCACGCCAGCATCCAGGGGTCCACCGACATCCCGACCCTGTTCAACATCCTGCCCGGCTACCTGCCGATGCCGCTGGCCGACCACCACCAGAGCGTCGACGAGTGGGTCCGGGCTGACGAGGGCAAGGCCGGTTTCTGGGGCGAGATCCGCTCCTACGCCGTCAGCCTGCTGAAGTCCTACTGGGGCGACGCCGCCACCGCCGAGAACGACTTCTGCTTCGACTACCTGCCGCGGCTCACCGGCGACCACTCGACGTACACGACCGTCAAGGCGCAGATCGAGGGCCGGTGCAAGGGCTACTTCCTGGTGGGGGAGAACCCGGCGGTGGGCTCGGCCAACGGCAAGATGCAGCGCCTGGGCATGGCCAACCTCGACTGGCTGGTGGTGCGCGACCTGCAGATGATCGAGTCGGCCACGTTCTGGAAGGACGGCCCCGAGATCGAGACCGGCGAGCTGGTCACCGAGGAGATCGGCACCGAGATCTTCTTCCTGCCCGCCGCCAACCACGTCGAGAAGTCCGGGTCCTTCACCCAGACCCAGCGGCTGCTGCAGTGGCGCGACCAGGCGGTGCCGCCGCCGGACGACTGCCAGAGCGAGCTGGAGTTCTACGTCGACCTCGGCAACCGGATCCGCGCCAAGCTGGCCGGCTCGACCGACGAGATGGACCGCCCGCTGCTCGACCTCGCCTGGGACTACCCGGTCGACGAGCACGGCGAGCCCGACCCCGAGGCGGTGCTGAGGGAGATCAACGGCACCGGACCCGACGGCGCCCCGCTGTCGTCGTACACCGAGCTCAAGGCAGACGGCTCGACCTCGTGCGGGTGTTGGATCTACTGCGGCGTGTACGCCGACGGGGTCAACCAGTCGCGCCGCCGCACCCCGCACTGGGAGCAGGACCAGGTGGCCGCCGAGTGGGGCTGGGCCTGGCCCGCCAACCGACGCATCCTCTACAACCGGGCCTCGGCCGCCCCGGACGGCACGCCGTGGAGCGAGCGCAAGCGCCTCGTGTGGTGGGACCCCGACGAGGGCCGCTGGACCGGCTCGGACGTGCCCGACTTCATCATCGACCGCGCCCCCGACCACGTGCCGGAGCCGGGCGCGAAGGGCCCGGACGCGATCGGTGGCCAGGACCCGTTCGTGATGCAGACCGACGGCAAGGGCTGGCTCTTCTCGCCGGTCGGGGTGGCCGACGGTCCGCTGCCTGCCCACTACGAGCCACCGGAGTCGCCGGTGCGCAACCCGGTCTACGCCCAGCAGAACAACCCCGGGCGCAAGCACCTCTCGACCCCGTCGAACCCGATGAACCCCAGCTTCTCCGAGGTGTTCCCCTACGTCTTCACCACCTACCGGCTCACCGAGCACCACACGGCCGGGGCGATGAGCCGGACGCTGCCCTACCTCACCGAGCTCCAGCCCGAGCCGTTCTGCGAGGTCTCGCCGCGCCTGGCCGCCGAGCGCGGCCTCGAGCACGGCGAGTGGGTGACCATCGTGACCGCCCGCAGCGCGATCGAGGCGCGGGTGCTGGTCACCGAACGGCTGCGCTCGCTGCGGCTGGGCCAGCAGTGGGTCGAGCAGGTGGGCCTGCCCTACCACTGGGGCCGCAACGGCATCACCACCGGCGACTCGCCCAACGACCTGGTCAACGTCACGATGGACCCCAACGTCTCCATCCAGGACAAGGTCGGCACCTGCGACATCCGGCCCGGCCGCCGCCCGCGCGGCGCGGCCCTCACGGCGTACGTCGAGGACTACCGGCGCCGCGCCGGCGTCGGCCCCGAGCACCTCGACGGGCACCCCACCGCACATCCCGACGACGGAGGCACCCAGGCGTGAGCAGGTTGAGCGAGTTCCTCTCCCCGGAGTCCCTCTGGGGCCGCCTCGACGACGTCAGCGGGGACGCCGGCCACGAGGACCACCCCCCGCGGATGGGCTTCTTCACCGACACCTCGGTGTGCATCGGCTGCAAGGCCTGCGAGGTGGCGTGCAAGGAGTGGAACGAGGTCCCCGACGACGGCTACCAGCTGACCGGGATGTCCTACGACAACACCCAGCAGCTCGGGGCCAGCACCTGGCGCCACGTGGCGTTCGTGGAGAAGACCCTGCCCTCGAGGGCGAAGCCGGCGCCGGAGGTGACCGACCTCGGCATGCCCGGCAGCGGCCCGCCGGGTCGCGAGGTCACGCTGCCGCACGGTGAGGACCAGGCGACGGAGTCCGGGGACAGCGGGCTGCGCTGGCTGATGTCCTCCGACGTGTGCAAGCACTGCACCCACGCTGCCTGCCTCGACGTGTGCCCGACCGGCTCCCTGTTCCGCACCGAGTTCGGCACCGTGGTGGTCCAGGAGGACATCTGCAACGGCTGCGGCTACTGCGTCCCGGCCTGCCCCTACGGCGTCATCGACCAGCGCAAGCCCGATGGCCGCGCCTTCAAGTGCACGCTCTGCTACGACCGGCTCAAGGAGGGCCAGACCCCCGCGTGCGCGCAGGCCTGCCCGACCGAGTCGATCCAGTACGGCGAGGTCGACGAGCTGCGGGTGCGGGCCGCTGCCCGGGTCGAGGAGCTGCACGCCAAGGGCGTCGACGTGGCCCGCCTCTACGGTGCCGACCCTGACGACGGGGTCGGCGGGGACGGGGCGTTCTTCCTGCTCCTGGACGAGCCGGAGGTCTACGGACTGCCGCCGGACCCGATCGTGACGACCCGTGACCTGGGCGCGATGTGGCGCCACGTGGGGGCCGCGGCCGTCGCGCTCGCCGGCGTCGGCGCCGCCTCCTTCCTGGGGAGGCCGTTCGCCGGGCGGTGGGGCCGGTGAGCCGTGGCGAGCAGTCGATGGTCCCGGAGCCGACCTTCGAGTCCTACTACGGCCGCCCGATCCTCAAGGAACCGACCTGGAAGACCCCTGACGTCCCGATCTACCTGTGGATCGGCGGGGTCGCGGGTGGCTCGGCGCTGCTCGCCGAGGGTGCCGCGCTGAGCGGTCTGCCCGGTCTCGAGCGCGTCACCCGGCTCACCGCTGCCGGGGGAGCGGTGGTCGGCACGGTCGCGCTGGTCCACGACCTGGGGCGTCCCGAGCGGTTCCTCAACATGCTGCGCGTCTTCAAGCCGACCTCGCCGCTCTCGGTCGGCTCCTACATCCTGGCTCCCTTCAGCAGCTTCGCCGGCGCCGCCGCGGCCTCCCACGTCACAGGGGTGGCGCCCCGGCTCGGGCGGCTGGCCGGCCTGGGCGCGGCCGTCTTCGGGCCGCCGCTGGCCACCTACACCGCCGCCCTGTTCGCCAACACCGCGATCCCGGTGTGGCACGAGGCGCACCGCGAGCTGCCGTTCGTGTTCGGCGGCTCCGCCGCTGCCGCGGCCGGTGGCACCGCGATGCTGCTCGCGCCCGTCGCGGAGACCGGGCCCGCGGTCCGGATGGCCGCGGTGGGCGCGGTCGCCGAGCTGGGTGTCAGCCACCGGATGGAGCAGCGGCTCGGCATGCTCGCCGAGCCCTACGGGAAGGGGCTGGCGGGTCGGCTCATGAGGCTGTCGCGGGCGCTCACCGTGGCCGGTCTCGGGCTCAGTGCGGTCTCCGCCGGTGCTAGCGGTCGCGGCCGTCCGTGGGCGCGTCGCTTGGCCGGCGCGTCGTACTCGGCCGGCTCGCTGGCGCTGCGCTTCGCGGTCTTCGAGGCCGGGCGGGAGTCGGCCCGCGACCCGAAGTACGTCGTCGTGCCGCAGCGCGAGCGGATCCGGGCGCGCGAGGAGGCGGCCCGGTCCGCCGCATCGGAGACGGGATCCGGCACCCTGTCAGGGTGACGACACACCCTGCACCCGGCGACCCGGGGACGCTGCGCCTGACCCAGTACGCCTCCGGTGGGGGCTGCGCCTGCAAGGTGCCGCCCGGCGAGCTCGAACGGGTCCTGTCCGGCCTGCCGCTGGCCGCCGGCGACGACCTGCTGGTCGGTCTCGAGCACGGCGACGACGGGGCCGTGGTGCGCCTCGACGGCGAGCGCGCGATCGTGCTGACCACGGACTTCTTCACCCCGGTGGTCGACGACGCCTTCGACTGGGGACGGATCGCGGCGGCCAACGCGCTCTCCGACGTCTACGCGATGGGCGGGGAGCCGCTGGTCGCGGTCAACCTGCTCGCCTGGCCGCGCGACCGGATCCCCTTCGAGGTCGCGGCCGAGGTGCTGCGCGGGGGAGCGGCGGTGTGTGCGGAGGCCGGGTGCCTCCTGGCCGGGGGCCACAGCATCGACGACCCCGAGCCCAAGTACGGCCTGGCGGTCACCGGGATCGCCGACCCGGCCCGGCTGCTGCGCAACGACGCGGCCGTCCCGGGCACCCCGCTGACCCTGACCAAGCCGCTGGGCCTCGGGGTGCTGAACAACCGGCACAAGACCACCGGGGAGGTCTTCGCCGAGGCGGTCGAGGTGATGACCACCCTCAACCGCGACGCCTCTCGCGCCGCACTGGCCGCCGGCGCCGTCTGCGCCACCGACGTGACCGGCTTCGGGCTGCTGGGCCACCTGCACAAGATGTGCCGGGCCAGCGGCGTCGGCGCCGTGATCGACGCGGCGGCCGTGCCCTACCTGGAGCCGACGCGGGCGTCGTACGCCGCCGGCTTCGTGCCCGGCGGCAGCCGGCGCAACCTCGACTGGGTCCGTCCGCACCTCGACGCCGGCGTCGGCGAGGACGAGCTGGTGCTGCTGGCCGACGCCCAGACCTCCGGCGGCCTGCTGGTCGCGGGGGAGCTGCCCGGACACCCCGTCGTCGGCGAGATCGTCGCCCACCCCGACCCCCGCGCCCCCCACATCCAGGTGCGCTGACGCGCGAGCGGTCACTTCTGCACCACCGAGCGGTCATTTCTGCACCACCGAGCAGTCACGCGGGAACAGCCCCTGGAGGGTCGTGACCGGTGGATGGTGCAGAAGTGACTCGTCGATGGTGCGAAAGTGACTGCTCGGCCCGCTGCTGGTCACGAATTGTCTACACCGGGTGTCGTTCGCCTGCGGCCCCCCTGAACGGGCGCTAACGTGTGCGCGCTGGGGGCCAGGACGAGGGACGGGGCAGACGTGACGGTGCGGCGAGCGCGGGTGCGGACCCGACGCGACCGGGACCTCCGTCTCGGCTACACCGGGGTCGCCGTCGGAGCGGCCGCCTTCGTCGCCGCCCTGGTCGTGACCACCACCGTCGTCGACGTGCTGCCCGACCTCGGCACCGGCGACGTCGTGTCGTCCGCGGAGCAGCGCGTGCTGCCCGGGGTCCGAGTGCGCCCCCAGCCTCGTACGACGCTCGCTCCTGCCGTCCCGCCCGCGCAGGGGCGCAGCGTCGGATCCGGCGCTGCGGCACCGAGCGCGCCCGCGGTCCCGGACGCCCCGGGCCCGGGCCCCTCAGCGCCCGGCGCCGCACCCGGTGCGGAGCCCGGCGCCGGCCCGGTCCAGCCGCCCGCTGCTCCCGGCCCCGGCAAGCCCAGCGAGCCGGAGCCGGACGGGCCCGTGTCGTCGGTGCTGACGCCGGTCGCGACGACGGTCGTCGGCACGCTCGACGCAGCGAGCGGCGGCGCCACCCAGCCCGTGGGCCAGGCGGCGCTGGGGCTCGTGGGAGCCGTCGGGGACCTGGTCGACGGGCCCCTGACCACTCAGCGCCGGTAGGCCTTCGCCACGACCCGGAACGGCTTGTCGTCGTGCTTGGCGATGCCGGAGCAGGAGTAGGGCCGGCCCTCGTTGCAGTCGAAGCTGGTCGAGGCGTTGACGAACGAGACCGTGACCGCGTCGATCTTGCGGGCCGAGAACGGCACCGAGACCTTCGCCTTGCCCTTGCGGTTGAAGCGGATCAGCTTCTGGCCCCACCGGCCCTGCTTGTTCTGCACGAGCACGGCCGCCATCGGCTTCGATGAGGCGCCCGGCCCCGCGAGCGAGAGCCGCACCCGCCAGGCGTTGCCCTTGATCTCGCTGGCCGGGGTGATGTCGATGTTCTGGGCCGACATGTGGTCCACCGACGCGGACTTCGAGGCCGAGGGGCTGGACTTGGACAGCGCGAGGGTGCCGATGTTGACGGCCTCGGGCCAGTGCTTGCCCTCGGAGTAGAACTGCTTCGGGTTGTTGTTGACCGCGGCGAACTGGGCGTAGTCGCGCGTGAAGCCCCGCTTGCTCTTGAGCACCCGGGTCAGGGCCTTGGTGGAGTAGGTGCGCCCGGCGCCGCGGTACTGCCCGGCCTGCTTCCACACCTTCGACACGATCGAGCTCCCGTACTTCTGGCTCAGGAACTCCCACCAGGCCCAGTTGCCGTAGTGGTAGCCGTAGGTGGTGTCGAAGATGTCCAGCGGCTTGTGCGGGCCGCGGACCTGGCCGACCTTCAGGTACTGCCGGTTGTCGTCGACGTCGTCGGCGAAGCGCTCCTCGATCCACGTGGCCGTGGACTCCATGAGCCACCGGTCCTCGCGGTAGTCGTAGTTGAACTGGATCGCGTGGAAGAACTCGTGGGCCGCCGTGACGCGCAGGGTGTCCAGCGGCTTGCGCCCGTACTCCGCCTTGGCGAAGTCGTCGTCGAGCACGCAGTAGCCGTTGGCCAGGCGCTTGTTGCCCTTCACGACGTACTCGGGGGCGCAGTAGCCGTACAGCCGCTGCGAGCTGAGCTCCTTGAGGTAGACGTCGAACTTGCCGTTGCCGCCGTTCTTCTTCTTCGGCAGGCTGCGGTCGCTGACCGGCGTGCGGTAGCCGAGCTTGCCGGTCTCGAACTTCCAGACCTTGTTCATCACCGACAGGGTCGTGCGGACCCACTTCTTGTTCCGCGGGGCGTCGGCGCCCTGGGTGACGTAGTGGACGCAGACGTTGCCGCCGCACAGCTTCTTGGACCTGCTGCTGTAGCCCTGGCCGATGGGGTCGCTGCTGCCGTCGGTGGGCCGGGCCAGGAGGGACTCGCCCTCGCGGCGCTGCTCGGCGTCGAGCTGGGGCAGGGCCACGGCCAGGTCCCGCAGCGCCAGGGTCGCGTCCCGGCGCTCACCCACGGGCGACCCGGGGGCGCGGGACTTCGGGTCCTGGCCCTCCAGGCCGAGCGCGGAGCGCGCCCGCGTCAGCACCCGGTCCGGGCCGGTGCTGGCGGCAGCGCCGCTCAGCGGGCGGGCCGAGGCCGCGGCCGCGGCCGATCCGGACCCGGTGGCGCCCGGCGCCAGTCCCGTGCTCATCGCGGTGGCCACCACCGTGACCAGCGTCGTGGCGAGCATGGTGAGCGAGGTGGTGCGACGGCGCATGAGGTTCCTTGCAGGCAGGAGGGTGTCGGGAGCAGCCTGCCCCCGGGGCAGAGGCACAAACGCCTCAGCCGGTGGCGGAGATCTTCTCGATGAGCGCGGTGGTCGAGATCGCGGGCGTACGCGGCAGGTAGACGACGTCGCAGATGTCGCGGAACTCGTCGAAGCGGCCTTCCCAGTCGTCGCCCATCACCAGCACGTGGGCGCCGTGCTCGAGGATGTACTCACGCTTGAGCTCGAGGCTCTCCTCGAGGAAGACCGCGTGCACGGGCTTGAGCGCGGCGACGATCGCCATCCGCTCGCCCTCGCTGAAGACGGGCTCGCGGCCCTTCTTGCGGATGTTCAGCTCGTCGGCGGAGACCCCCACCACGAGCCGGTCGCCGAGGGCCGCCGCGCGTTCGATGACGCGCAGGTGCCCGACGTGGAAGACGTCGAAGGTCCCGAAGGTGATGACCGTGCGGGCCTCGGAGGTGGGTGCCGACATGCGGGGAAGTCTCGCACCAGCCGGCCGTAGGTGAGAATCACCCCCTGATGAGCACCGACACGGCCACCGCCGCCTCCCCCCGCACCGACACCTCGCAGGACGCCGAGCGCCGCCGCGGGCTGCGCAGGATGCGCAGCGTCGCGCTGGGCCTCCTGCTCCTCGCCGCCGTGGTCTACGCGCTGACCCGCGAGGCCGACGGGTTCTGGGGATTCGTCAACGCCGGCGCCGAGGCCTCGATGGTGGGCGCGATCGCCGACTGGTTCGCGGTGACGGCGCTGTTCCGGCACCCGCTGGGGCTGCCGATCCCGCACACCGCGCTGATCCCGCGCCGCAAGGACGACCTGGGCCGGGGCCTGCAGGAGTTCGTCGGCGAGAACTTCCTCCAGGAGGCCGTGGTGCGCGAGCGGGTCGGGGCCGCGCAGGTGGCCGCCCGCGTGGCCGCCTGGCTGGCGGTCCCGGAGCACGCGCGCCGCGTGGTCGACGAGGCCGCCGAGGTCGTGGCCGCCGGGCTGGACAAGGTGCGCGACGAGCACGTGCGCAGCCTCGTCGAGGACGCGCTGTTCCCGCGGTTCCGTGAGGAGCCGATCTCGCCGCTGCTGGGCAACCTGCTCACCGAGGCGATGCGCGACGACCTGCACCACGGGCTCGTCGACCTGGTGCTCGACGAGCTGCACGGGTGGCTGGTGGACAACCCGGACACCGTCACGGACGTGCTGGGCGAGCGGGCGCCGTGGTGGGCGCCCCAGAGCGTCAACGAACGGATCGTGTCGCGCATCCACCTCGAGCTGGTGCGGTGGGTGGGCGACATCCGCGACGACCCGCGGCACCGGGCCCGGGCGGCGCTCGACTCGGTGCTGGCCCAGCTGGCCCGGGACCTCATCGAGGACCCGGGCACCCGCGAGCGGGCCGAGCGGCTCAAGGACCGGCTCCTGGACCGACCGCAGGTGCTCGAGACCGCGGTCGCGCTCTGGGACGCGCTGCGGCGCGCCCTGACCGGATCGCTCGCCGACCCCGAGGGCGCCGTACGCACCCGGCTGCTGCTCGAGGTGGACCGCTTCGCCCAGCGGCTGGTCGACGAGCCGGAGCTCCGCGCCCGGCTCGACGGGGCCGCGGCCGAGGCGGCCGTCTTCGTCGTCGAGCGCTACGGCGACGAGGTCACCACCGTCATCACCCACACGATCGAGCGCTGGGACGGCGCGGAGGCCGCGGACCGCATCGAGCTGCACGTCGGCCGCGACCTGCAGTTCATCCGGATCAACGGCACCATCGTCGGCGGCCTCGTCGGCGTGCTCATCCACACCCTCGACGTCCTCCTGCCCTGACCCGTCGTCGGTGAGCGCCGCGCCCGCCGTACGCCGCTTGGGTTGCGGGGTCTCGACGACGCTCGAGCCTCGCCCTCGCTGCTCGACCAGCGGTGAGCGCGGTGGGTCGGGGAGCGTCGGCGGGTGGTTGACTGGGGGAGTGCCCGACCCTGCTGCAGAGCCCATGGACGTCCCGATCCGCGACGCCTCGATCCGCCTCGGCCAGTTCCTGAAGCTGGCCAACCTGATCGAGTCCGGCTCGCAGGCCAAGGAGGTCGTGGCCTCCGGCGAGGTGCACGTCAACGACGAGGTCGAGACGCGGCGGGGGCGTCAGCTGGTGCTGGGCGACGTCGTCCGTCTGGGCCCGCTCGCGGCCCGGGTCGCCGACGAGGCGACCCACGACGACGGGCTGCCCTGGTAGGCACCCGGCGCCGCTGGCTCAGGTGCGGACCAGTGCGTCGGGGCTCAGGTCGCGGTGGTCGGCGTACCCGGCGTTGGCCAGGGTGAGGTCGAGCTCGGCGAGCAGGCAGCGCAGCACGTGCTCGACGCCCGGCTGGCCGCCGAGCGCGAGGCCGTAGAGGTAGGGGCGGCCCAGCAGGACCGCCTCGGCGCCGAGCGCCAGCGCCTTGAGGACGTCGGGCCCGGAGCGCACCCCGGAGTCGAAGAGCACGCACAGGTCGTCACCGACGGCCTCGGCGATGGCGGGCAGCACGTCCAGCGATGCGACCGCACCGTCGACCTGGCGCCCCCCGTGGTTGGACACCACGATGCCCTCGACGCCGTGGTCACGGGCGAGGCGCGCGTCGTCGACGTGCTGGATGCCCTTGAGGACGATCGGGCCGGGCCACCGCTCGCGCAGCCACGGCAGCTGGTCCCAGGTCAGTCCCGGGTTGGGGAAGACCCCGGCGAAGGCGATGCCGGCGGCGACCGGGTCCTCCGCGGCCGGCTTCTCCAGCCGGGCGTTGAAGACGGGGTCGCTGGTGTACGTCGCGATGCCCTGGTTGGCCAGGAACGGCAGGTAGCCGCGGTCCAGGTCCTTCGGTCGCCAGCCGAGCAGCGTGGTGTCGAGGGTGACGACCAGGTGCGTGTAGCCCGCTGCCCGGGCGCGGGCCAGGAAGCTCTCGCAGAGCTCGGGGTCGGAGGGCCAGTAGAGCTGGTACCAGCGGGCGCCGTCGCCGGAGGCCTCAGCGACCTGCTCGATCGAGTGGTCGGCCTGCGTGGACTGCACGAAGGGCAGCCCCATCGCGGTCGCCGCACGGGCGCTGGCCAGCTCCCCGTCGGGGTGGGCCAGGGTCTGCACCCCCACCGGGCCGAGGATCACCGGTGCCGCCATCGGGGTGCCGAGCACCTCGGTGGCCAGCTCCCGGGTGGCGTGGTCGCGCAGCATCCGCGGCACGATCCGCCAGCGCTCGAAGGCCGCCACGTTGGCGCGCGCCGTCGAACCCCCGCCCGCGCTCGGCACGATGTAGCCGAGCGGGGCGGGGTCCAGCACCTGGGCCGCGGCGGCCTCCAGCGACGCCAGGTCGGTGGTGATCGACGGCGTGGTGCCGCCGATCATCCCGTCGACGTAGATCGAGATCTGGTGGTCGCCGAAGTGGCCCATGGTCACCTCCTGCGGCTCAGGAGACGCCGAGCAGGTCGACCACGAAGATCAGGGTCTCGCCGGGCTTGATGACGCCGCCGGCACCCCGGTCGCCGTAGCCCAGGTGCGGCGGGATGACGAGCTGGCGGCGGCCGCCGACCTTCATGCCCTGCACGCCCTGGTCCCATCCGGAGATGACCTGGCCGATGCCGAGGCGGAACTGGAGCGGGGTGCCGCGGTTGTACGACGCGTCGAACTCCTCGCCGGAGGAGAGGGCCACGCCCACGTAGTGCACCGACACCGTCTGGCCGGAGGCGGCCTCGGCGCCGTCACCCACCGTCACGTCGGTGACGACCAGGTCGGCGGGCGGGTCGAAGTCGGGGAAGTCGATCTCAGGCTTGTCCATGGCCACGACCTTAATGCCCTGCCGGTAGGGTCTGCCGCGGCCGGTGGGGTACCGGTCCAGCGAGGGAGGGCACGTGCCGCACGAAGCGTCATCCGCCGACGGCCAGCCCGGTGCCGGTCGTCCCCGGCGCACGCCGAAGAAGGCCAAGCGCTCGATGCCCCTGTGGCAGGAGTCGCTGCTGCTGATGGGCCTGGCCGTGGTGCTCGCGCTGGTGGTCAAGACGTTCCTGGTGCAGGCGTTCTACATCCCGTCGGGCTCCATGGAGCCCGGCCTGGAGATCAACGACCGGATCCTGGTGCAGAAGGTCTCCTACTGGGGCGACGGCGGCCCCGAGCGGGGCGACGTCGTCGTGTTCGAGGACCCGGGCAGCTGGCTGAGCCCCCGCGAGTCCGCCGGGCCGACCGGCCCGGTCGCGTCCACGCTGAGCAAGATCGGGCTCTACCCGACCGGCGGTCACCTGGTGAAGCGCGTCATCGGCGTCGCGGGCGACACCATCACCTGCTGCGACGAGCAGGGACGCCTGCTGGTCAACGGCGAGCCGCTGGACTCCAGCAGCTTCATCCGCAACGACCGCGACTGCGACGGCCCGATGATCGCCTCCTGCGACTGGTCGGCCGGTCCCGTCCCGGAGGGCTCGGTCTTCGTGATGGGCGACCACCGCGACGACTCCGCCGACTCGAGCTTCCACCTGCGCTGCGACACCACGGGACGGGGCAAGAACGCGCCCGACGCCGCCGAGGAGACCTGCGACGGCACCGAGGCCTGGGTCGGCACCGACCTGGTGGTCGGCAAGGTCTTCGCCCGGGTCTGGCCGGCCAGCCGGTTCTCGCTGCTCGACACCCCCGGCGCCTTCGACACCCTGGACTGACCGGGGGGACTGACCGGGGGGACTGGCCGGGGGGACCGACCGGGGGTCGCGTCAGCCGAGCACGGCCAGGACGGCGCCGGCCGCCCCGAGTGCGGCGCCGGCGAGGCGGGCCCGGTCGGCGCGCAGCAATCGGCGTACGAGCGCGGGGGTGGGGCCCTCGCGGCCGATCCGGCCGTGCGTCGGGGCGGCGGCCACCGCGGTCGCACCGACCGCCACCGCTGCACCCAGCAGCGCGACCCAGCCGGCCCCGCCCGGCCCGGTGAGCGCGAGCCAGGCGCCGCTGGCCACCAGCGCGGGGTAGAGCACCGCGACCAGCGGCGCGATCGCGCGGCTGTGCCGGCGGTGGGCCTCGGACCACTGCGCTGCGCACGACTGCGCCCCAGGGGCGGCGAGCCGGGCCAGGGCCGGGTAGACCAGCACGGTGACCGTCGCCTGGAAGCCCAGGTGGGCCAGCGCCACGAGCGCGTGCACCGCCAGCGCGGTCGGCACCTCCACCACCGCTCAGCCCACCCGCTCCCGCACCAGGCGGAGCACGGAGCCAGCCGCCCGGTGCCCGCTGACCAGCGCGCCCTGCAGCGACGCAGTGTCGCGGTGGTCGCCGCAGACGACCAGCGCGGGGCCGAGCACCTGCTCCTGCCGGTGCCGCAGCGGAGCGGGCTGCGCGGGCAGGGCGTCGGGGACCTCGTGCCGGGCCACGGTGTCCCAGCCGGTCGACGAGGTGCCCAGCAGCTCGGCCGCATGCCGACGCATCGCTGCCTCGTCGGGGACGCGGCGCCCGGGGGACAGCAGGGCGGAGGCCTGCACGAGGTGCCGGCCCTCGGGTGCGTACGACGGCGCGGCGGCCGAGACGACGGCGGTGTTGACCAGCGGCCCGGTCGGGCGGGTGCGGGCGTCGACGTGCAGCACCCCGCCCCGGGGGTCGAGACCCCCGGTGCCGAGCGCCCACCAGTGCGTCACCACCCCGCGGGTCGGCGGTGCGGGCAGGGCGGGTGAGTCGACCAGCGCCGCCGCGGCGGGCCCCGAGGTGGCCACGACCACGACCCGGGCGTGCACCGGTCCGGCGTCGGTGCCCACGGTGGCGCCGTCGGCGCCCAGCGTGAGCGACGACGCCTCGCGGCGCAGGTGCAGCCGGGCACCCAGGCCCCGGGCGAGCTGGTCGGGCAGGGCCTGCATCCCGCCGCGGGGCAGGGCGGGGGTGCCGTCGAGGAAGGCGCGGGTCAGCAGCAGCGCGAAGTGGTCGGAGGTCTCGCCGGTGTCGTCGAGGACCACCCCGGAGAGGAACGCGTCGAGGACGCGGCGCAGGTCGCCCCGCACCCGGTGCTGGTCCAGGGCGTCGCGCAGCTCCCGGTCGGCGCGGAGCCGTCCGGCCCGGGCGACCAGTCCGCGGTGGTCCCGGGTGAGCAGCGGCCGACCCCAGCGCGCCGCGGCCGGCGCCCGGCCCAGCAGCGGCACGGCGCCACGCAGCGTGGCGCCGAGCAGGGCGGGCTCGCGGCGCGGGTCGGCCAGCCGGACCGGGCCGCGGTCGAGCCGGGCCGCCACCCCCGCCGGCAGCGGCTGCAGGCCCAGGGCCGCGGTGTCGACCCAGCGGCGCACGGCGGGGTAGGCGGGGTTGAGCAGCTGGAAGCCGCGGTCGACGGTGTAGCCGTCCACGTGCGCGGAGCGGACCCGGCCGCCCACGCCGTCGGCGCCCTCGAGGACCAGGACGTCGAGACCGGCGCCGACGAGCTCACGCGCACACTGCAGACCAGCGAGCCCGGCGCCGACGACGACGACGTCGACCTCGGTCGACCCCGCGCCCGGGTCCGGGCTCACGAGTGGGCGCGGGGGGCGCGGTCGACGTAGGCCACGACCCGGTTGAAGAGGGTCGTGACCGAGCGCAGGTCGGCCATCCCCGGACCGGGCTCGTCAGCGAGCCGGTAGAGCGCGGAGGGCGCCTCGGCGATCCCCGCGTCGGCGGCGACCTGGGCGCAGACCCGGGCCGCGTCGCGCACGGCGCGCGGCTCGACCGTCCAGGCCGACTCGAAGACGCGGTCGCGGTTGGGCACGTCCTCCTGGCCCGGCAGCTCCCAGGCGGTGAGCGCGATCGGCAGGTCGACGCTGTCGACGACCACGGCCCACTCGCGGCGCATCGGGGCGTCCGGCGCCAGCGGCACCCGCACGGGGCGGCGGATGCTGCCGTCGGTGGGCGGTGCCACGTCGGTCTCCTCGAAGTCGGCGAAGACGAAGGTCGCGGCGGCCACGCGGGCCAGCTCGTTCCAGCGCTTCTCAGCCCGCTCGAAGTTCACCTCCCGCTGGAAGAGCCCGAAGAGGTGCGCGTGGTCGGCCCGGGCGGCGAACTCGTCCTCGATCGCCCAGGAGAGCGCCAGCAGCGTCGACTTGGTGAGCCGGTGCGCGGCCAGGTGCGGGTGGCGTCGCCGGAGCTCGGCCCACACCGACGGCGTCCGCGGCTCGGCCTCGGCCTGCTGGGCCTTGACCGCGCGCTCGATGGCCGCGTCGAGCCGGGTGCCGGCGTCGCGGCTCTCGAGAACGCGTCGTACGGCGTCGACGTCGCGGTCCAGGTAGCGACGGTGCCCGCTCTCGAGACGCTGCGGCACCGGGAAGCCGTGGCGCTGCTCCCACATGCGCAGCGTGGCCGGGGAGACACCGGTCTGGTCGGCGAGGTCGCCGATGGAGAGGCGGGCGTCGGGGTCGGAGCTGGTCGGCACGGTCATGGTCGCAGCATAACCTCAACAGGCTGTTGAGGAAACTGTGGATGTCAAAGACGCTGATCGCGACCGCGAGCCGAAGCTGTTGCCCGCCGCGGTGACGGCGACGCTGGTGGTCCGCTCGTGGCTCGTGCCCAGGGCCGTGCAGCACACGAAGGAGCCGACCCACATCAGCGTGGGGACCCGACTCCTGGGTTCGGCATGCGGCCGTGCTGCCAGCAGCCGGTGCCCGTCCCGCGGGCGGTCGGGGCTCAGGCCTGGCGCACGTAGGAGTCGAGCTGGTCGCGCTCGAACGTCAACTGGCTGATCTTGTGCTTGACCACGTCGCCGATGCTGACGATGCCGACCAGGACGCCGTCGTCGAGCACGGGGATGTGGCGGATCCGGCGCTCGGTCATCAGCTGCATCAAGTCGTCCAGCAGGGCGTCCGGCGTGGTCGACTCGACCGTCGAGGTCATGATCGCGCCGACGGTGTTGTTCACGACCGTGCCGTCCGAGGCCAGGCGACGCACGACGTCGCGCTCGCTGACGATGCCGTCGATCGTGGTGCCGTCGGTGCTGACGACGACGGCCCCGATGTTGTGCTCGGCCAGCAGGGCGACGAGCTCACGCACGCCCGCCTCCGGGCTGATCGTCACGACGGCGACGGGGCCACCTGCGCTGCCGGACTTGGCGCTCATCATGTCCGCGATCTTCACGTGCACCTCCGTGGCCTGGGGGTCGACGACATCGACGTCCCACTACCTCGACCGTACAAGTGTCGTGACTCACATGCACGCCATCTGCCCAGGTGGCGGACGGTAAAAGCTCAGTCGGGGCCGCGTCGCCCGCGCAGCTGCGAGACCGAGCCGGGACCGGTGCGCGGCCAGTCGGGGTCGTGCTGGTCGTCGTGGTCGTCGGGCAGCGAGCCGAGGAAGGTCAGGGCCGCCTCGTGCAGGTGCCCGTTGCTGGCCAGCGCGTTGCCGCCGAAGGGTCCGTCGCTGCCGTCGAGGCTGGTGAAGCGCCCGCCGGCCTCGCGCACGATCACGTCGAGGGCGGCCATGTCGTAGACCTCGAGCTCCGGCTCCGCGGCCAGGTCGACCGCACCCTCGGCGACGAGCATGTAGGACCAGAAGTCGCCGTAGGCCCGGGTGCGCCAGCACCGGCGCATCAGGGTCAGCATGTCGTCGAGGCGGCCGCGCTCGTCCCAGCCCGAGAGCGAGGAGTAGGACAGCGAGGCGTCCTCGAGGCGGCGTACGTCGGACACGTGCATCTGGGTGGCCTTGAGCAGCGACCGGCCGGTCCAGGCGCCGTGTCCGGCCGAGGCCCACCAACGGCGCTGCAGCTGGGGTGCGGAGACGACCCCGAGCACGACCTCGTCCTCGACGACCAGGGAGATCAGCGTCGCCCACACCGGCACGCCGCGCACGAAGTTCTTGGTGCCGTCGATCGGGTCGATGATCCAGCGACGCTGGCTGTTGCCGGTGGTGCCCTGCTCCTCGCCCGTGATCGCGTCGCGCGAGCGGACCCGCGACAGGGTGCGGCGGATCGCCTCCTCGACGGCCTGGTCGGCGTCGGTGACCGGGGTGAGGTCGGGCTTGCTCATCACGTGCAGGTCCAGCGCCTTGAAGCGCGCGGTGCTCAGCGAGTCGGCGTCGTCGGCCAGCAGGTGGGCCAGGCGCAGGTCGTCGGTGTAGTCGTGCGCGGGCTTCGGGTCGGGGGACACGAGCACAGGCTAGTGGTCGGAGGCGGTGCGGGCGGCCAGCAACCGCCGGAAGGACGTCACGCGGTCGGGGTCGGCCTCGCCGGCGGCGACCGCCTCGTCGAGACCGCACTCGGGCTCGTCCTCGCCGTGCGTGCACCCGCGCGGGCAGCCCTCGGTCATCTCGTCGAGGTCGGGGAAGGCCGCGATCAGGTGCTGGGGCTCGACGTGGGCCAGCCCGAAGGAGCGGATGCCCGGCGTGTCGACGATCCACCCGGCATCGCCCTCGTGGCCCTCGAGGGCCGGAAGCCGGAGCATGTACGCCGACGTGGAGGTGTGCCGCCCGCGGCCGGTGACCGCGTTGACGTGGCCCACCTCGCGGTGGGCGTCGGGCACCAGGGCGTTGACCAGGGTCGACTTGCCCACGCCGCTGTGCCCCACCAGGACGCTGACGTGCCCGGCGAGGCGCTCGCGCAGCGCGTCGAGGTCACCGCCGCGCTGCGTCACCACCCAGGGCACCCCGAGCGAGCGGTAGGTCGACAGCAGCACCTCGGGGTCGGCGAGGTCCGACTTCGTCATGCACAGCAGCGGCGCCATCCGGGCGTCGTACGCCGCCACCAGGGCGCGGTCGAGCAGGCGCGGGCGGGGCTCGGGGTCGGCCAGCGCGGTGACGAGGACGAGCTGGGTGACGTTGGCGACGATGATCCGCTCGACGGGGTCGTCGTCGTCGGCGGTGCGGCGCAGCACCGTGGCGCGCTCGTGCACCTCCACGATGCGGGCCAGGGAGCCGTCGTCGCCGGAGGTGTCGCCCACGACGCGCACCCGGTCGCCGACCACGACGGCCTTGCGACCCAGGGGACGGGACTTCATCGCGGTGACGATGTGGTCACCGACGATGAGCGTGAAGCGGCCCCGGTCGACGGTGACGACGAGCCCGTCGAGCGCGTCGTCGTGGCTGGGCCGCTCCTTGGTGCGGGGGCGGGTGCGCCGACGGGGTCGTTCGTAGTGCTCGTGGTCGTGGGTCGTGTAGCGACCGCGCACCGGGCTCACCGCGCCACCTCAGCCCTGCTCGTCCAGGGGCGGCCCCGGAGTCCGGCCCAGGAGTCCGGCCCAGAAGCCGGCGAAGTCGGGGAAGGTCTTCGCGGTGGTGGCGACGTCCTCGACCAGGACGCCGTCGACCCCGGCGCCGACGATGACGCCGGCGTGGGCCATCCGGTGGTCGGCGTAGGTGTGGAACACCCCGCCGTGCAGGGGAGCGGGGGTCAGGCTCAGTCCGTCGGGGTGCTCGACGACGTGGGCGCCGAGGCCGCCGAGCTCGGTCGCCAGGGCGGCGAGCCGGTCGGTCTCGTGGTGACGGATGTGGGCGATCCCGCGCAGGTGGCTGGGCCCCTCGGCCAGGGCGCACAGCGCCGTCACGGCGGGGGCCAGCTCGCCGACGTCGTGCAGGTCGTAGTCGATGCCCTGGAGGCGCTCGGGGCCGGTGACCCGCAGGCCTGACCCGGACCCGGCGTCGAGGACGTCGACGTGGGCGACCTCGCAGCCCATCAGCGTGAGGATCTCGCGCAGCGCGTCGCCGGCCTGGGTGGTCTCCCGCGGCCAGTCGCGCACGGTCACCGTGCCGCCGCTGAGGGCGGCCAGCGCCAGGAACGGGGCGGCGTTGGACAGGTCCGGCTCGATCAGGTGGTCGACCGCCCGCACCGGTCCGGGCGCGACCGCCCAGCGGTTCGGCGACGAGTCGTCGACCTCGACGCCGTGGGTGCGCAGCATGGCGATGGTCATGTCGATGTGGGGCTGGGAGGGCACCGGCTTGCCGTCGTGGCGCACGTCGACCCCGCGCTCGTAGCGGGCGCCGGCCAGCAGGAGGGCGGAGACGAACTGCGAGGAGGCCGAGGCGTCGAGGACCACGGTCCCGCCCGGCACGGAGCCGGTGCCGCGCACGGTGAAGGGCAGCGCCCCCCGCCCGGCGTCGTCGACGTCGACCCCGAGGCCGCGCAGGGCCCTCAGGACCTCGCCGACCGGGCGGTTGCGCATGTGCGCGTCGCCGTCAAAGGCGATGTCGCCGTGCGCCAGGGCGGCCATCGGCGGGACGAACCGCATCACGGTGCCGGCCAGGCCGCAGTCGACGTGCGCCGGGCCGCGCAGGTCGCCGGGCACGACCCTCCAGTCGTCGCCGCTGGTGTCCACCTCGGCGCCCATGGCGCTCAGCGACTGCGCCATCAGGGTGGTGTCCCGCGAGCGCAGGGCCCGGCGCACGACGCTCGGGCCGTCGGCGATCGCCGCGAGCACCAGGGCGCGGTTGGTCAGCGACTTGCTGCCCGGCAGCGAGACGACCGCCGAGACCGGCGACGTCGCACGTGGAGCGGGCCAGTGGTCGGCGCGGGGGTCGGCAGCAGGGTCGGGCACGTCCCGCAGACTACCGACCCCGTCGGGTCAGCCGATCGGGGACTTGGCCCGGACGAGACGGGCCTCCTGCTTCGCCGACGCGGCCAGGTGCTTGGCCTCGCGCCGCGCGTCCTTGCCGGCGTGCTTGGTGCGCCAGGCGACGCCAGGGCGGCCCTCGGTGTCACCGCTGGCCACGAGCAGCCCGCCGATCATCGACAGGTTCTTGAAGAACAGCATCGTCTGGGCCTGCTTGGCGGCCGGGTCGGACTCGGCCCAGAACGCGTGCCCGGCGATCGTGGTGGGCACCAGCGAGGCGGTCAGCACGGTCGAGGACAGGCGCGGCGCCCGGCCGGTGGCCAGGGCCAGGGCCGCGACGATCTGGACGCCGGCGTTGATGCGCACCAGCGTGGCCGGGTCGTCGGGGATGAAGCCGGCCTGCGGCACGACCCGCTTGGCGGCCGGCACCACCTTGTCGGTGACCTTCGCGGCCTTGGGGGCCAGCGCCTCGGTGTTGCGCAGGGCGGTCTGGGCGCCGTAGATGATTCCGGCGGCGATCAGGGGACGGGCGATCATGCGGCTCAAGGACATGGGCCCTTGTCTACACGACCCCACCGGCGCTGAGGTCGCCTCACCGGGTGAGGACCACGACTAGGGTGGTCCGCATGTGCGGCAGGTACGCGTCGAGCCGACGGCCCGAGGACCTGGTCGAGGAGTTCGAGATCGACCAGCCGCGGATCGAGGCGCCCTTGGCCCCCGACTACAACGTCGCGCCGACCAAGGAGGTCTACGCGGTCGTCGAGCGCCCCCCGCGGGGGGAGGAGCAGCCGGCCGCCGAGCGCCAGCTGCGGGTCCTGAGGTGGGGGCTGGTGCCCTCGTGGGCGAAGGATCCCTCGATCGGCAACCGGATGATCAACGCGCGCAGCGAGACCGTGGCCGAGAAGCCGGCCTACCGCAAGGCCTTCGCGAAGCGGCGCTGCCTGCTGCCCGCCGACGGCTACTACGAGTGGTACCCGACCTCGCAGCTCACCGCGGCCGGCAAGCCGCGCAAGCAGCCCTTCTTCATCCGCCCCGCCGACGGCGGGGTGCTGGCGATGGCCGGGTTGTACGAGATCTGGCGCGACCCGACGCGGGCCGAGGACGACGCGGCCCGGTTCCTGTGGACCTGCACGGTCATCACCACCGAGGCCGAGGACGCCCTCGGGCGCATCCACGACCGGATGCCGATGATGGTCGAGCGGGAGCGCTGGGACGACTGGCTCGACCCGACCCGGTCCCCGAGCGCCGGCGACCTCGCCGACCTGCTCAGCCCCGCGGCGCCGGGGCGCCTGGAGGCCCACCCGGTCGCCGCGCCGGTCAGCAACGTCCGCAACAACGGCCCCGAGCTCGTGGCGCCGCTGCCGATCGACGACCTGCCCGCGGGCGTCGCCGACGAGCTGGCTGCCGAGCTGGCCCAGCAGGCGTCCGGGGACCGGGCGTGAGCGCCGACGAGGGCACCGTCGTCGACACCCCGCACGGCCCGGGCCGGCTCGTGATCAGCCGGGCCGAGGCCGAGGGCGTCCGGCTGCTGCTCAGCCACGGCGCCGGCGCCGGCATCGACACCCGTGACCTCGAGGCGCTCGCCGACGCGCTGCCGCGCCAGGGCGTCACCGTGGCCCGGTTCGAGCAGCCGTGGCGCCGGGCGGGTCGCAAGGTCGCCTCGCCCCCACCGACCCTCGACGACGGACTGCGCGCCGCCGTCGCCGCCCTGGGCCCGGGTGCGCCGCTCGTGGTCGGTGGCCGCTCCGCCGGGGCCCGCTCGGCCGCCCGGTGCGCCTCGGAGGTCGGCGCGGTCGGCTGCCTCGCACTGGCCTTCCCGCTGCACCCGCCCGGCAAGCCGGAGAGGTCGCGGCTCCACGAGCTCCTCGGGTGCGGCGTACCCACCCTGGTGCTGCAGGGCGAGCGCGACACGATGGGTCGCCCCGAGGAGTTCCCCGACCGGCTGCCCGACGGCATCGTCCTCGCCGTCGTCCCCGGTGGCGACCACGGGTTCGCGACCCTGCGGCGTGCCGAGGTCTCGCAGGAGGTGGCGCTGGCCGTGCTGGTCGAGTCCACGCTCGAGTGGCTGGTGCGCGACGTGGTCGGCAGCGACGTCCCCTGACCCGTCCCGGGCCGGTCGGCGGGAACAACCGGAGGCCCTCGCCGGTTCCTCCTTCGTGATGGCCCTGCTCGAACCGACCGCGACGCGGCTAGGCTGGGACTCGATGAGTGACACCACCGAGTCCCCGGCCTCCGCGCCTGCGGCCCTGCCCACTGACGACCAGCCTGTCGAGGTCGCGGACCGCGAGACGGAGACCGATGCCGAGCGCACGGCCCGCTTCGAGCGGGACGCCCTGCCGTTCCTGGACCCGCTCTACTCCGCCGCCATGCGGATGACGCGCAACCCCTCGGACGCCGAGGACCTGGTCCAGGAGACCTTCGCGAAGGCCTACCAGTCCTTCCACCAGTTCAAGCCCGGGACCAACCTGAAGGCCTGGCTGTACCGGATCCTGACCAACACGTTCATCAACACCTACCGCAAGAAGCAGCGCCAGCCGCAGCAGTCGATGTCCGAGGACGTCGAGGACTGGCAGCTGGCCCGCGCAGAGTCGCACACGTCGTCGGGGCTGAAGTCCGCGGAGACCGAGGCTCTCGAACACCTTCCCGACTCCGAGGTCAAGGACGCGCTGCAGCGGCTGCCCGAGGAGTTCCGTCTCGCGGTGTACCTCGCCGACGTCGAGGGCTTCGCCTACAAGGAGATCGCCGAGATCATGGACACCCCCATCGGCACGGTGATGTCGCGGTTGCACCGCGGCCGCCGCCAGCTGCGCGACATGCTCTCCGACTACGTGCGCACCCACCACCTGCTGCCCGCCTCGACCGTCCCGGGAGCCCCGTCATGAGCGCCGACGACCGCCGCCACGACCCCGACGGCCACAGCCACGAGAACGTGTCCGACGAGGAGTGCGTGGACTTCCTCGAGCGCATCGTCTACTTCCTCGACAACGAGCTCGACCGCTCCGACTGCGCCGCGGTGCAGCTGCACCTCGACTCGTGCAACCCGTGCCTGGAGAAGTACGACCTGCAGCGCACGGTCAAGCAGATCGTCGCCCGCTCCTGCTCGGAGACCGCGCCCGAGGAGCTGCGCAACCGCGTGATGATGCGGGTGCGCCAGGTGCAGGTGGAGATCACCGAGCGCTGAGGCCCCGCCCCCGGCATGCGAAGAGCCCTCGGACCAGTGGTCCGAGGGCTCTTTCGTCGAGCATCACACGCTGTCTCAGGCGTTGGGACGCTTCCCGTGGTTGGCGCCCTTCTTGCGGCGACTGCGGCGCTTGCGGCCAGTCTTGCCCATGGTGTTCTCCTCCGAATCGCGGTCGACCCGTGGCTGGGCCAGGGGTCAGTCTCTCAAACGACGGGGCCCGTCACTAATTGGCCCCGCGAGCGGGCCGGCTCACACGCGGCCCAGGAAGCGTTCGGCGTCGACGACGACCCGGGTGACCTCCCCGGTGGCCACCACCTTCCCGCCCGAGGCGCCGGTGTGCCGGGCCGCCACCGAGAAGCGGTGCAGGCGGCCGTCGACGTGGGCCAGGGTGGCGGTGACCTCGAGCGTGGCGCCGACCGGGCTCGCCACGCGGTGCTCGAGCTCGACGCGGGTGCCGACGCTGGTCGAGCCCGCGGGCACCGTGTGCTCGATCGCGGCACAGGTGGCAGCCTCGCACCACGCCAGGAGGCGAGGGGTGCCCAGCACCGGCAGGCTGCCCGAGCCGACCGCCAGGGCGGTGTCGGCCTCGGTGACCTCGTGCTGGGTCACGGCGTGGGCCGGGGCGGAGTGGTCGGGGGCGGTGTCGTCGGGGGGTGGGGTCACAGGTTCCTCCGGAAGCAGATCAGGTGGACGTCGGGGACCGGCTGCCAGTCCCGCTCGGGGAGCCGCTCGAAGCCGAGCCGGCCGTAGAGCCGGTGCGCGGTGCTCATCTCGCGCAGCGACGAGAGCACGACCACCGACGCGCCACGCACCCGCCAGCGCTGCAGGACGTGGTCGACCAGGGCCCTCCCGACGCCCTGGCCCTGGGTCCCCGGTGCGACCGAGAGCATCCGGAACTCACCCTCGTCATCCTCGGCGACCTCGCGCCACGGCGAGCCCGGGGGGCAGTCGGTGACGCTGCCGAGGACCTCGTCGGAGTCGTCGGGGGAGGCGACCCACAGCTCGGCCTCGCGGGCGCGGGTCGCCGCGTCGCGCAGCCGCGCGACGTACGGGTCGTCGGGGCCGAGCAGGAACGGCGCGTACGCCGCTGCCGTGACGTCGCCGACGGCCACGTGGTCGGCGGGCCCGGCCAGGCGGATCCGCACGCTCAGATGCCGAACGTGGCGCGCGGGTAGGCGGCCTCGACATCGGTGATGATGTTGACCAGGTAGGGCACGCCCGAGGCGAAGGCCCGGTCCAGCGCCGGCCCGATCCGGCGGGGGTCGGTGACCGTCTCGCCGGCCCCGCCGAGCGCCTTGACCACCTCGTCGTAGGCGGTGCGGGGCGCGAGGTCGGCGACCACGTCGTAGCCGTAGAGCATCTGCATCGGGCCCTTCTCCAGGCCCCACGCGGAGTTGTTGCCCATCACCATCACGACCGGCAGGTCGTGGCGCACCAGCGTGTCGACGTCCATCAGCGAGAACCCGGCCGCGCCGTCGCCGAGCAGCAGCACGACCTGGGCCGAGGGGCGCGCGATCCGGGCGGCGATGGCCGCCCCCAGCCCGGCGCCCAGGCACCCGTAGGGGCCCGGGTCGAGCCAGCCGCCGGGACGCTGCGGCTCGACGTACTTGCCGGCGAAGGAGACGAAGTCGCCGCCGTCGCCGATGACGACCGCGTCGTCGGCCAGGCGCGGCACCAGCTCGCCGTAGATCCGGGCCGGGTGCACCGGGTCGGCCTCGGCGCGCAGCAGCAGGTTGTCGCGCTCGGTGGCGGTGCGCACCGTGTCCTGCAGCGAGCCCGCCCAGGCGGCGTACGACGTCTGGCCCCGGCGCTCGAGCGCGCCCAGGAGTGTGTCGAGGCAGGTCGTCAGGTCGCCGCTGACCGAGGCGGCGAGGTCGGCGTGCGTCGAGAGCTGGCCCGCGGAGTCGGCCACGTGCACGACCCGGGCAGCCGGCGCCTCGTCCTTGCCGCCGAAGACGCCGTAGCCGAGCCGGAAGTCGAGGGGGGTGCCGACGACGATCACGAGGTCGGCGCCGCCGAAGGCCTGTCCGCGGGCCTTGGTGACCAGCAGCGGGTGGCCACCGGGGATCACGCCTCGGCCCATGCCGTTGGTGATCGCGGGCACGCCGGTGGCCTCCACGAAGCGCAGGGCGGCCTCCTCGGCGCGGTCGGCCCAGACGTCGGTGCCGAGCACGACCACCGGTCGCTGCGCCGCGGCGAGGAGGCCGGCCACGGTGTCGATGGCGTCGGTGTCCGGGGCGGCGCCGCACTGGCGGTCGCCGGCCGGCACGACGCCGGAGGCGGTGTTGAAGAACTCGTCCATCGGCACGTCGACGAACACCGGTCCCCGGTGGGAGGAGCCGGCGACGGTGAACGCCTCGTCCATCCCGGGGAGCACGTCCCCGGCGGTGGGCAGGGTCCGGGCCAGCTTGGAGATCGTGGACAGGATCGGGGGGTGGTCGAGCTCCTGGAGGCTGCCGGAGCCCCACCGGTTCTGCGGGGCGCGCCCGCCCACGACCACCATCGGGGAGCCCGCGAACTGGGCCTGCGCGATCGCACTGACACCGTTCGTCACGCCCGGCCCCGCGGTCAGCACCGCCAGCCCTGGGACCCGGGTCAGCTTGCCGGTCGCCTCGGCCGCGAACGCCGCGGTCTGCTCGTGGCGCACGTCGAGCAGCCGCATCGGCGGGTCGGCGGTGACGGCCCCGTCGTACATGGGGAAGACGTGGGCGCCCGAGAGCGTGAACATCGTCTCGACCCCGTGGGCCCGCGCCGCGGCGACCGCGAGCACCCCGGAGTGGCCGGTGAGCTCAGCACCGGCCTCCGCTGGCGCGGCGCCGGGCCGCTCGGTGCGCTGGTCGGTGCGCTGGTCGTCGGTCTGCTCGCTCATGTGACGCAGGCTACCCAGCAGCCCCCCGGCCGGGGCCGCAACACTCGCTGCGGCTCAGGCCAGGAACGCGTGGTTGGTGCGGCGCAGCGCGTCGACCACCACGAGCACGAGGTCGGCGCGCACGGCCGGCGGCCTCGTGGTGAGGGCGAGCTGGACGTAGAGGGCCCGCAGGAAGCCCTCGGCGTGGTTCCAGCGCGGATAGGGGTCCTGGTCGCCGGGCCCGGCCATCGCGTCGCTGGCGGCACCCGCGACCCGGTTCACCCAGGGCTCCAGGACGCCCAGCGACAGCAGGTCCCGGCGCAGCAGCCGCAGGGTGGCGATCGCCAGCCGGTCGAGCTCGCCGTGGTCGAGGGGGCTCTGGTGGGGCAGCGGCTCGGCGAGGACGCGGTCGGCGACCACGTCGAGGAGCACCGTCAGCTCGGAGGCGCCCAGGTGCGGCGACTCGCCCAGGGAGCCCAGGGCGTCGGCGCCGTGCGCGACCGCGTGCGCCCAGCCCTTGCCCTCGACGAAGCCGCGCAGGTCCTGCTCGCGCAGCAGCCACGTCGCCAGCCGGTCGCCCCAGTCGAGCACGGTGGACAGCGGCACGAGGTCGTGGGTGTTGGCGCGGTCCAGGCACACGCCCAGCACCAGGGCCGAGAAGCTGCGCCGGAAGACGTCGTCGGTGCCGGGGGTCTCGATGCCCACCCGCAACCCGGCGCTCATGCCGTCACCGAGACCGAGCAGCAGGTCGTCGTAGACACCACGCTCGATCCAGGTGCAGAGGGTGGGCAGGGCGATCTCGTCCCGACGGTCTGGGTCCGGATCGCCGAGCATGCGCGTGAGCTCTGCCGTGAGGTCCCCGAGAGGACGGTCCGTGGGGACCGTCAGACCGTCGGCGACCACCTGGTTCCAGTACGACGCCGACATGGTGCCCATCCTGCCAAACGCCTCGCAGGAGCGCACCCGCGGACCGGCCCCGGCGGCTCCTGGCCCGGCCCGGGCCTAGGGTGGGCGGCGTGTCGTCGATGAACGAGCTCGTCCGCAGCCACACCGACCTCGACGAGGACGACGTCGCCTGGCTCCAGCTGCTGCAGGCCGACTGGCAGATCATCGCCGACCTCTCCTTCGCCGACCTCGTGCTGTGGCTGCCGGACCGCACCGGCGCGGGCTTCTGGGCGGCCGGGCAAATGCGGCCCACCACCGCACCGACGGCGTACGTCGACGACGTGCTGGGCACGTTCCTGGCCGCGGGGGAGCGGCCGCTGCTCGACCGGGCCCATGCCGAGGGGCGGCTCATCCGGGAGGGCGACCCCGAGTGGCGCGACGACGTGCCCGTGCGGGTCGAGACCATCCCGGTGCGCCGACGGGGCCGGGTGATCGCGGTCGTGGCGCGCAACACCAACCTGCTGGGCGTGCGGACCCCGAGCCGCCTGGAGCTGGCCTACCTCCAGTCGGCCGCCGACCTGACCCGGATGATCGCGCAGGGCCACTTCCCGCCGCCCGGACAACGCAGCGACCACGCCGACTCCCCCCGCGTGGGTGACGGCTTCGTGCGGGTCGACGCCGCTGGACGGGTGGTCTACGCCAGCCCGAACGCCCAGTCGGTCTTCCGTCGCCTGGGTCTCTCCGGCGACCTCGCCGGGCACGTGCTCCCCGACCTGACCCGCTCGCTGGTGCCGCCGCGCCGCCGGGTCGACGAGGAGACGTTGAGCGCGGTGATGGGTGGGCGGGTGCACCGCGACACCGAGCTGGCCAGCGACGGCGTGGCCCTGATCGCCCGCTCGATCCCGCTGCGCTCCGAGAGCGAGCACCTCGGGGCGCTGGTGCTGGTGCGCGACGTCACCGACCTGCGCCGGCGCGACCGTGAGCTGATCACGAAGGACGCGACCATCCGGGAGATCCACCACCGGGTGAAGAACAACCTGCAGACCGTGGCCGCCCTCCTGCGGCTCCAGGCGCGTCGCATCGACTCGGAGGAGGCCCGGGCCGCGCTGGACGAGGCGGTGCGGCGAGTCGGCTCGATCGCCATCGTGCACGAGACGTTGAGCCAGGCCGTCGAGGAGGATGTCGACTTCGACGAGATCGCCGACCGGCTCGGGTCGATGGTCACCGAGGTCAGCGCCGCCCCGGGGCTGGTCCGGGTGCACCGCGAGGGGGCCTTCGGCCGACTGCCCTCGGAGTCGGCGACCGCGCTGTCGATGGTGCTGACCGAGGTGCTGCAGAACGCCGTCGAGCACGGGTACGACCCCGATCCCGAGATCGATCTCGCGACCACGGGCCGGGTCACCGTGACGGTGCGACGCGACGACGGCTGGTTGCACCTCGTCGTCGACGACGACGGACGGGGGCTGCCGGAGGCCTTCGACCTCGACGCCTCGACCAGCCTGGGCCTGTCGATCGTGCGCACGCTCGTGGAGTCCGAGCTCGGTGGGCGGCTGGCCCTCGGGCCGGTCCCCGCGGGAGCCGGCACCCGGGTCGAGATCGACGTCCCGTTCGACTAGCTCAGGCGGTGCGCACCCGGGCCCGCGCGTTGCGGCGCTTGAGCGCACGGCGCTCGTCCTCGCTCAGACCGCCCCACACGCCGTGGTCCTGACCGGCCTCCAGCGCCCACTGCAGGCACAGCTCGCGCACGTCGCAGCGACGGCAGACCTGCTTGGCCTCCTCGATCTGGAGGATGGCCGGGCCGGTGTTGCCGATGGGGAAGAACAGCTCAGGGTCCTCGTCGAGGCAGGCAGAACGATGGCGCCAATCCATGGCTGGGTTATCCCTCTTTCTCTACGACGTGCAGGCCAGGGGAGGCAGGGCCTGCGGGGCGCTCGTGCGGTGGGCACAGCAACGTGCATGCGTGGACGAGCGCAGCGACCAGCGTCCCAACGTTTGGACCGTTAAACAACCCCTTCGGGCTGATCGGGGGTGGTCTCCTACGTCACAGCCGCCACAATTTGCCAACCGGGCGGGTCGTGGGGCCACCGTGGTGGCCCCTAGGCTCACTTCCGTGCATCCCGAACCGGCTCCGGCCCCGCCCCGTCCCCCGGCCCCCCTGCTGGTCGCGGCCTCGCTGGGTGCCGTCGAGGGGATGGTGCTGCTGCTGCTCGCCGCCGCCGAGCTGTCCAGCATCTCGTCCGAGCGGCTGGCCATGGGCACCACCACCGCGGCGTTCTTCGCGCTCTTCGGCCTGCTGCTGATCGCCTGCTCCTGGGGACTGACCCGGCGTGCGGCCTGGGCGCGGGGCCCGCTGCTGCTTGCCCAGCTCATCGCCCTCGGCCTGGCCTGGAGCTTCCGGGGCACCTGGGCGGTCGTGATCGCCCTCGTCGTGGTCAGCGCCATCACCCTCGCCGGTCTCCTGCACCGCGAGACGATGGCGGCCCTCGGCGACGAACCGGCTCCTCGCGGCTGACGGCCGAGCAGTCACTTTCGCACCACCCACCAGTCACTTTCGCACCCGACGGTGTGCACAGGTGACTGCTCGGTGGTGCAGAAGTGACTGGTCGTCTGTGTCAGTCGGCGGTCTCGAGCGAGCTGCGCAGCTGGTCGAGGGTGCGGCTGAGCAGCCGGGACACGTGCATCTGGGAGACCCCGATCTCCTCGGCGATCTGCGACTGGGTCTGGTTCTTGAAGAACCGCAGCAGCAGGATCTTCTTCTCCCGTGGCTCCAGCCGGTCGAGCAGCGGCTTGAGCGACTCGCGGATCTCCACGTGCTCGAGCCCTGCGTCGTCCACGCCGATCGCGTCCAGCATCGTCGCGGAGCCGTCGTCCCCGTCGTCGCTGGCGTCGAGGGAGAGCGTCGAGTAGGCGTTGGAGGACTCGATGCCCTCGATGATCTCCTCGACGCTGCAGCCGATCACCCCGGCCAGCTCGGCCATCGTGGGGGAGCGGCCCAGCGACTGGGTCAGCTCGGCGGTGGCGGTGCCGATCTGCATCCGCAGCTCCTGCAGCCGCCGGGGCACCCGGATGGCCCAGCCCTTGTCCCGGAAGTAGCGCTTGATCTCGCCGATGATCGTGGGCGTCGCGTAGGTGGAGAACTCCACGCCGCGATCGCAGTCGAAGCGGTCCACGGACTTGATGAGCCCGATCGTGCCGACCTGGACGAGGTCCTCGAAGGGTTCCCCGCGGTTGCGGAAGCGGCGCGCGCAGTGCTCGACGAGCGGCAGGTGCAGGTGCACCAGGGAGTCCCGGGCGCCGGCGCGGGCAGGCTCGGTGGACTCCTCGTCACGCAGGACCAGGAACAGCTCGGCACTGCGTCGACGGGTGGCCTCGATGCCCAGGCGGCGCCGGGTGGCGTCGTCGCGGGGCTCGGGCGGGTCGGGGGGTGCCTCGCCGGGCAGGAGGGCGGGGACCGGGACCGGTCGCTCCGCGGGGGTGGAGGGGGGCACGGGTGCTACCGGCCGTCACCGAGCGCGGTGGAGTGCATGACCATCGTGACCAGGAACTGGCCCTGGCTGGTGCCGACGTCCGCGGAGGTCGCCAGCGTCGTGAGGACCTGCCAGGCGAAGCTGTCGTAGTCGGGGGCGGCGGGCTGGGCCGAGGCGACCGCCACCGAGACGGTGAGCTCGCCGGGGCGCAGGAAGAAGCGCCCCACCAGGTCGGCACCCTCGTCGGCCTCGGGCAGCACCATGGCGCAGGCCTCGCCGACCGCGATCCGCAGGTCCTCGATGTCCTCGATGGTGAAGTCGAGGCGGGCGGCCAGGCCGGCGGTGGTGATCCGCAGGACCGAGACGAAGGCGCCGTCCGCGGGCAGCCGGATCTCGACGTCGGGGCGGTCCGCGGCCGCGTCGGCGGTCGCTGCGGAGACAGTCATGGGGTCGTCCTTCACGGGATGAGGGTGGTCGCACCCTAGTGGGCTGTCCGGTCGAGCGTGCGGGGAAGGGCGGTGGTCGCACGGAACGGCACGAGGGCCGGTCCCGGGGTGCTACCCCGGGACCGGCCCTCGCAAACGCCGCGGCGTGCCGCGGCCAGACGACCTCAGGCCTTCTTGGTCTCCCAGAAGATCTCGGCGATCTCGTCGATCTTGGCCAGCAGCTGGTCGGCCACGTCGGCGTCGAGCAGGCCCTTGGCGCCGGAGGCGCCGGCCAGCTTGGTGGCCTCGTTGACCAGCTGGTGCAGCTGCGGGTACTTCTCGAAGTGCGGGGGCTTGAAGTAGTCGGTCCACAGCACCCACAGGTGGTGCTTGACCATCTCGGCGCGCTGCTCCTTGATGAGGATGGCGCGGGTGCGGAAGTCAGCGTCGTCGTTGTCGGCGACCTTGGCGATGATGCCCTTGATCGACTCGGCCTCGATGCGGGCCTGGGCGGGGTCGTAGACACCGCACGGGAGGTCGCAGTGGGCGGACACCTCGACGGTGGGTGCGAAGAGCTTGGCGAACAATGCAGATCCTCTCGTTCGTGGTGTGACTTGGTGCCTGGGACACTACTCGGCGTGACGGACCGCACTCCACCCGCTCGGGTCGACAGCGTGGCCAGGTGGGGTCTCGCGGTGGTCCGGGGCGACTCGATGCGGCCGGGGCTGCGGCCCGGCGACCGGCTCCTCGTGTCCTACCGGCGCCCCGTGCGGGCGGGCCGGGTCGTGGTGGCGGTGCTGCCCGACCGGACCCTGGCCGTCAAGCGCGCCGTCGAGCCACGTCGTACGTCGACCGGCGCGGCGGCCTGGTGGTTGCTGAGCGACGACCCTGCGGTCGGCGTCGACTCCCGGCACCGCGGTCCGGTGCCGGAGCGCGACGTGCGGGGCGTCGTGATCGCCCGGCTGTGGCCCCGGCCGCGCCTGCGCCGGCTGTGAGTCACCGCACTGTGGGACGTCCCACCTCGGGGTGCGTGCGCTGTGCGAGACTTCGAGGACGGCAACCCGCCCGGGTCCCGGCGCTCCGTGGCACCACCCCGCCCGTCGAGCCGGATCCGCACATGTCGGCCCTTCAGCCTGGAAAGACCTCAACGAGATGTCCTCAGTTCCCGTGCCTCCCCGACCGGCCACCGCGTCGACGCACCCCCACCAGGGTGACCCCGTCTTCGACCTCCACCTCGGCGGCAAGATGCAGATCGCCCCGACGGCGCCGCTCGTCGACGACGCCGACCTGGCCCTGGCCTACACGCCGGGCGTCGCGCTGGTGTGCCAGGCGATCGCCGCCGACCCGAGCATGACCCAGCACTACACGTGGGTCCCCAACACGGTCGCGGTCGTCAGCGACGGCACCGCGGTCCTCGGGCTCGGCGACATCGGGCCCGCTGCCGCGATGCCCGTCATGGAGGGCAAGGCGGTGCTGTTCAAGCAGTTCGGCGGCGTCGACGCCATCCCGATCTGCCTGGACACCACGGACACCGAGGAGATCATCGCGACCGTGGCCCGGCTCGCGCCGAGCTTCGGCGGGATCAACCTCGAGGACATCTCGGCGCCGCGCTGCTTCGAGATCGAGGACCGGCTCAAGGAGATGCTCGACATCCCGGTCTTCCACGACGACCAGCACGGCACCGCCGTCGTGGCCCTGGCCGCGCTGAAGAACTCGCTGCGGCTCACCGGACGCGAGCCCGGCACCACCCGCGTGGTCATCTCGGGTGCCGGCGCCGCCGGCGTCGCGGTCGCCAAGATCCTGCTCGAGGCCGGCATCACGGACCTGGCCGTCACCGACCGCAAGGGCGTCCTGCACTCCTCGCGCACCGACCTGACGCCGGTCAAGAAGGCGCTCGCCGAGATGACCGCCGACAAGACCGGCCGCACCGGCACGCTCGGCGAGGTGCTGGACGGTGCCGACGTCTACATCGGAGTCTCCGGCGGCACCGTCCCCGAGGAGGACGTCGCCCGGATGGCGCCCGACTCGATCATCTTCGGGCTGGCCAACCCCATGCCCGAGGTGCACCCGGACGTCGCTCGACGCTACGCACGGATCGTGGCCACCGGTCGCTCGGACTTCCCGAACCAGATCAACAACGTGCTCGCCTTCCCCGGCATCTTCCGCGGCGCGCTCGACGTGCACGCCACGTCGATCACCGAGGGCATGAAGCTCGCCGCCGCCAACGCGCTGGCCGACCTGGTGGGCGACGACCTCAGCGAGACTCAGGTCATCCCCTCGCCGTTCGACCCGCGGGTGCCCGGTGCGGTCTCCAGCGCCGTGGCGGAGGCGGCGCGTCGCGACGGGGTCGCCCGGCGCTGACCTCGCCCCGGGGGAGGAGGAGCGGGGCGCTAGCCTCGGTGACATGTTCGCCGTCTACGCCGATTCCTTCTCCTCCGACAACCCGCTGTCCGGCCTGGTGGTGGGGGAGCGGCCCGACCCGGTCGCCCCCGACGGCTGGACCACGGTCACCGTCAAGGCGGCCTCGCTGAACCACCACGACGTGTGGTCGCTGCGCGGGGTCGGGCTCAAGGACGAGGCGCTGCCGATGATCCTCGGTTGCGACGCCGCCGGGCTCGACGAGGACGGCAACGAGGTGGTCGTGCACGCCGTGGTCAGCGACCCCTCCTGGAGCGGCGACGAGACCTTCGACCCGCGGCGCTCGCTGCTGTCCGAGCGCCACCAGGGCACCTTCGCAGACAAGGTGGTCGTGCCCCGCCGCAACGTCGTGCCCAAGCCCGCCTCGCTGTCCTTCGCGGAGGCGGCGTGCCTGCCGACCGCGTGGCTGACCGCCTACCGGATGCTCTTCACCCGCGGCGGCCTCACCGCCGGTGACACCGTCCTGGTGCAGGGCGCCGGCGGCGGCGTCGCCACCGCCGCCATCATCCTGGGCCGTGCTGCCGGGCTGCGGGTGCTGGCCACCAGCCGCGACGAGCACAAGCGCGCCCGGGCGCTCGAGATCGGCGCCCACGAGGTCTTCGAGTCCGGTGCCCGTCTGCCGGTCAAGGTGGACGCGGTGATGGAGACCGTCGGGCGGGCCACCTGGTCGCACTCGGTGCGCTCGCTCAAGCCAGGCGGCCGCCTGGTCATCTCGGGCACGACCTCCGGACCGCAGCTCGACGACGCCGAGCTGACCCGCATCTTCTTCCTCCAGCTCTCCGTGGTCGGCTCCACGATGGGCACCCGCGACGAGCTGGCCTCGCTGGTCTCGATGCTCGACGCCACCGGCGCCCGGCCCCTCGTCGACCGGACCCTGCCCATGGATCAGGCCGCTGACGGCTTCGCCGCCATGGTCGCGGGCGACGTGTTCGGCAAGATCGTCCTGACCCGCTGATGACTCCGACCACCCCGGGTGCCACGAGCGCCCCGGGCACCCACCTGATCACGGGCGCCGGCTCCGGCATCGGTGCCGTCCTCGCCGAGCGGCTGCACGCCCGTGGTGAGCAGCTGTGGCTGCTCGCGCGCTCGGCCGAGCGGGCCACGGAGCTGGCCGCGGCCTTCCCCGGGGCACACACGGTCGTGGCCGACCTGGCGGACCCGTCGGCGGTCGAGGCGCTGGGCGACCGGCTTCCCGCCCGGCTGGACTCCCTGGTGCACGCCGGAGGGGTCGTCGAGCTGGGCACGGTCGCCGAGCTGTCCGCCGCGGCCTGGGTCGAGCAGGTGAGCGTGAACCTGGTGGCGCCTGCGGTCCTGACCCGCCTCGCGCTGCCGGCGCTGCGCGCCGCACGCGGCACGGTGGTGCTCGTCAACTCGGGCGCCGGCCTGCACGCCCACCCCCAGTGGTCGGCGTACGCCGCCAGCAAGCACGGTCTGAAAGCGCTCGCCGACTCCCTGCGCGCC
Organism: Nocardioides dokdonensis FR1436; assembly: GCF_001653335.1. Taxonomy (NCBI): domain Bacteria; kingdom Bacillati; phylum Actinomycetota; class Actinomycetes; order Propionibacteriales; family Nocardioidaceae; genus Nocardioides; species Nocardioides dokdonensis. The sequence goes on along the minus strand of NZ_CP015079.1, from coordinate 4,174,706 downwards.
GAGGAGGCGGGCCACGGGGTGCGGGTCACCACGATCTACCCCGGTCGCACGGCCACCGCGATGCAGGAGAAGGTGCACGCCCAGGAGGGCAAGGACTACGACCCCGCGGCGTGGATCGACCCCGGCACCGTCGCCGACGCGGTCCTGCACGTGCTGGACCTGCCCGGGGACGCCGTGCTCAGCGACCTGACGCTGCGCCCGCGGGGCTGAGGCCCGGTCAGGCCGGAGGCGGCGTCGAGCGCCAGTTCATCGCCCCGACCAGGACCATCCGCAGCTGGGTCCGGGCGGTCTCGACGATCTGGGCCTCGGCCTCAGGCCGTCCCCCCGCAGCGACGATGTCCTCGGTGACGGCGACCATCGCCGACACGATGAGCGACGAGAGGACCCGCAGGTCGTCGGTCGACCAGGCGTCGGTCCCGGGCAGGTGGGCCAGGTCGGTGGCCAGCTCGCGCTCGCACAGGTCGATCTCGTGGCGGATCGCGTCGCGCACGGCCGGCTGACCGGCGGCGCGCTCGCGGGCGATGAACGCGAAGTGGGAGCGCTGCCGGTGCACGTGCTCGACCAGGATGGAGACCGACCCGTCGACGATGGCGTGGAAGTCGCCCTGGTTGCGGCGTACGTCGCGCAGCAGCGCGCGCAGCGAGGCGAACGACTCGTCGACCAGGGTCAGCCCCAGGGACTCGATCGAGTCGAAGTGCCGGTAGAAGCCGGTCGGCACGATGCCGACCTCCTTGGCGACCTGTCGCAGGGAGAGCGCGACGAGGCTGCTGTCCTCGCACAGCCCCAGGGCGGCGTCGAGGATCGCCCGGCGGGTGCGCTCCTTGCGCTCGACTCGGGTCTGGGTCACGTCCCGATGCTATCGCCGGGCCGACCGGCACCCGGGCCCGCCTGGTCAGGCGCCCCACCCCAGCGCCAGACTGGGCCCATGACACCTTCCCCGAGCCCGCCGCCGAGCCGGGACGGCCACGACCACCTCAGCCGGGCCGAGATCGGCAAGGACGCCGCCCAGAGCGCGATCGAGGCCACGGCCACCACCGTCGGCGAGGTGGCGACCATCGTCACCTCGGCGATCAAGGACGTCGCCAGCGCGCTCGGAGGCCTGGCCACCGACGTCTTCGAGATCCGTCAGGCCGCCCAGCGCGCTGCCCGGGGCGACGACGACGTCTGAGCGGGGTCAGACGCCGAAGCTGAGCGTGAAGCCGTGCTGGCGGAACGAGGCGAGGCTGCGGCGCCCCGCCAGCCAGCCCAGGGGGCCGGTCGGGGCGAAGTCCCAGGAGGCCCGGCAGGGCGCGACCCGTGCGGAGCCGCGCAGGTCGGCCTCGACCGGCACCGTGTGCTCGTCGATCGGCGGCTGCCAGGTCCCGCCCCGCGACGGCAGCCGCGGCGCGAGCCGGGCCAGGTCCGAGAAGCGCGCCGAGGCGACAGGACCGCCGGAGGTGCTCGCCGACCACGCCGCGGTCTCCAGAGGTCCACGGCGCCCGGTCGAGAGGTCGAAGTCCGCGAGGCCCTTGGGGATCGCCCACAGGCCCCGACCACCGGCCACGGAGGCGGGGGAGTCGACCCAGATGTCGGTGATGGTGACGCGGCGCTGGCCGCTGGGCGTACGCAGCACCCGCGCCACCAGCAGCTCGGAGTAGGTCAGCGGGCTGCCCTCCTCGTACGACACGAACGCCGCTCCGTAGACCCCTCGGGGGCGCTGCTCGTCGACGTCGTGCGGCACCCGGAAGACCGAGACCCACATCTGGCCCAGCATCGTCCACGGTGCCGGCGGGTAGGCGACCGAGCCGGTCGTGGGGACCGGGGAGGCAGGCTTCTCAGCGTTCATGGCCGGAGTCTAGCCAGGCAGGTGCGCCCGGGGGCGGATTCTGACAGGTCAGTCTTCCGGATCGTCCAGGCGGGCCAGCCAGGTGGCCAGCCGCTCCACCGCTGTCTCGAACTCGGGGTGGGTGTCGGTGAAGACCTGCAGCTGGTCGGCCAGCCAGGCCAGGGTGACCTCTTCGTCACCCCGGCGTCGCTCGAGCTCCTCGATCCCGCGATCGGTGTAGTACACAGCGCGCCCCGCGTCAGGCGAACGCGCGGTCGAGCAGGTCCTTCTGCTCGGCCTGGTGCCGCTTCGCGGTGCCGACCGAGGGGGAGGAGGACTCCTCGCGGGTGACGGGCTCGACCTGGGCGTCGACGTCGGGCCACACGTTGAGCTGGTAGTGCGGCCACGGCCCCATGTTGCGGGGCTCGTCCTGCACCCACCGCACGGTCTTGAGGTGGGGGTAGCGGGCGATCTCCGCCGTGATGTCGTCGACCGGGCGCGGGTAGAGCTGCTCCACCCGCGCGATCGCGAACCGCTCGGCGCCCTCGCGCTTGGCCCGCTCGACCATGAGGTCCCAGGTCACGCGACCCGAGCACAGCAGCAGCGTGTCGACCTTCGAGGGGTCCGCCTCGGCGTCCCCGATGAAGGGGCGGAAGGAGCCGGAGGTGAAGTCCTCCGGCTGCGAGGCCGCCTCCTTGCGCTTGAGCATCGACTTCGGCGTGAAGACGATGAGCGGTCGGTGCGCCTCGCCGAGCGAGTGCTGGCGCAGCAGGTGGAAGTACGACGCGGGCGTGGAGGGCTGGGCCACCACGAACGCCTCGTCGGCCGCCATCGTCAGGAACCGTTCGATGCGCGCCGAGGAGTGGTCGGGGCCCTGGCCCTCGTAGCCGTGCGGCAGCAGCAGCACGACCCCCGACTGCTGGCGCCACTTGGTCTCGCCCGAGGAGATGAACTCGTCGATGACGGTCTGGGCGCCGTTGACGAAGTCGCCGAACTGCGCCTCCCACAGCACGAGGGCGTCGGGACGCGCCACGGAGTAGCCGTACTCGAAACCGAGGGCGGCGTACTCGGAGAGCAACGAGTCGTAGAGGTAGAACTTGGCCTGGTCCTCGGTCAGCCCGGACAGCGGGGTCCACTCGTCCGCGGTGACCCGGTCGATGATCGTGCCGAACCGCGAGACGAACGTGCCGCGTCGCGAGTCCTGGCCGGCGAGCCGCACCGGGCGACCCTCCATCAGCAACGCGCCGAACGCCAGGATCTCGCCGGTGCCCCAGTCGATGGGCCCCTCGGTGATCGCCTTGGCGCGGCGCTGCAGCTGCGGCATCACCTTGGGGTGCACGGTGAAGCCCTCGGGCGGGGTGACGTAGGCGTCCGAGATCCGCTTGAGGAACTCGAGCGGGACGGTCGTGTCGGTGTCGCCGACGGTCTTCTCGGGGTAGTCCGGGACGGTGGTCCACTCCGAGGGCTGGCCGGTGGCCTCGCGCACCTCGGTGAAGACCCGCTCCAGCTGCTGCTGGTAGTCCCGCAGGACCTGCTCGGCCTCCTCGATCGTGATGTCGCCACGACCGATGAGCGACTCGGTGTAGAGCTTGCGCACCGAGCGCTTCTGCTCGATCAGGTCGTACATCAGCGGCTGCGTGTACGACGGGTCGTCGCCCTCGTTGTGACCTCGGCGGCGGTAGCACACGAGGTCGATGACGACGTCCTTGTTGAAGGCCTGGCGGTACTCGAACGCCAGTCGCGCCACCCGGATGCAGGCCTCGGGGTCGTCACCGTTGACGTGGAAGATCGGCGCCTGCACCATCCGCGCGACGTCGGTGCAGTACAGCGACGAGCGCGAGGAGCCCGGGGAGGTGGTGAACCCGACCTGGTTGTTGACCACCAGGTGCACGGTGCCGCCGGTGCGGTAGCCGCGCAGCTGCGAGAGGTTGAGGGTCTCGGCGACGACGCCCTGGCCCGCGAAGGCCGCGTCGCCGTGCACGAGCAGCGGCAGCACAGGGAAGGCGGCGCCCTGGTCGAGCACGTCCTGCTTGGCGCGGGCGATGCCCTCCACGACCGGGTCGACGGCCTCGAGGTGCGAGGGGTTCGCGGCCACGGACACCTTGACGGTCTCGCCGCTCTCGGCCTCGAACTCACCCTCGGCACCCAGGTGGTACTTCACGTCGCCGGAGCCCTGGACGGTGCGCGGGTCGATGTTGCCCTCGAACTCGCGGAAGATCTGCGAGTAGTTCTTGCCCACGATGTTGGCCAGCACGTTGAGGCGGCCGCGGTGGGCCATGCCCATCGTGACCTCGTCGAGGCCCGACTCGGCGGCGGCCTCGCAGATCTCGTCGATCACCGGGATGGTGGTCTCGCCGCCCTCGAGGGAGAAGCGCTTCTGACCGACGAACTTGGTCTGCAGGAAGGTCTCGAACGCCTCGGCCTGGTTGAGCTTGAGCAGGATCCGCAGCTGCTCCTCGCGGGGCGGCTTGGTGTGCGGCTGCTCGACGCGCTCCTGGATCCAGCGGCGCTGCTCGGGATCCATGATGTGCATGTACTCGATGCCGGTGGTGCGGCAGTAGGAGTCCCGCAGGATGCCCAGGATGTCGCGCAGCCGCATGAAGCGACGACCGGTGCCACCGAACGAGCCGGTGGCGAACTCGCGGTCCAGGTCCCACATGGTCAGCCCGTGCGACTCGATCTCGAGGTCGGGGTGGGTGCGCTGGCGGTACTCCAGCGGGTCGGTGTCGGCCATCATGTGCCCACGCACGCGGTAGGCGTGGATCAGCTCGAGGATCCGGGCCTGCTTGCTGATCTCGTCGTCGTGCGTCGTGGCGATGTCATGGCCCCAACGGATCGGCTCGTAGGGGATGCGCAGCGAGCGGAAGATCTCGTCGTAGAAGCCGTCCTGGCCCAGCAGCAGCTGGTGGACGCGCTTGAGGAACTCGCCCGACTGCGCGCCCTGGATCACGCGGTGGTCGTAGGTCGAGGTCATGGTCATGACCTTCGAGATGGCGTTGCGCGCGATCGCCTCGTCCGAGGCGCCCTGCCACTCGGGCGGGTACTCCATCGCGCCGACGCCGATGATGGCGCTCTGGCCGGTCATCAGGCGCGGCACCGAGTGGTTGGTGCCCAGGCCGCCGACGTTGGTCAGGCTGATCGTGGTGCCCTGGAAGTCCGAGACGGCGAGCTTGTTGTCGCGGGCCTTGGTGACCATGTCCTCGTAGGCGGTCCAGAAGCCGGCGAAGTCCATCGTCTCGCAGCGCTTGATGCTCGGCACGAGCAGCTGGCGGGTGCCGTCGGACTTCTTCTGGTCGATCGCCAGCCCGAGGTTCACGTGGGCCGGGGTGACGAGGTTCGGCTTGCCGTCGACCTCGGCGTAGGAGTTGTTCATCTCCGGCATCGCCGTCAGGGCCTTGACGAGCGCGTAGCCGATCAGGTGCGTGAAGGAGACCTTGCCGCCTCGGGCGCGGGCCAGGTGGTTGTTGATGACCGTGCGGTTGTCCCACAGGAGCTTCACCGGCACCGCACGCACCGAGGTGGCGGTGGGCACGGTCAGCGAGATGTCCATGTTCTGGACGGTCCGCGCAGGGGCGCCGCGCAGGACCTTGTACGTCGGGTCGTCGCTGGCGCCGGACGACGTCGCCGGCGTCGTCTCCTTGCTCGGCTTGGACTCCTTGGCCATGGGGGCCGTGGTGTCCTTGGCGGGCTCTGCGGCCTTCGTCTCCGGGCGCGGCTTGGCGACGGGCTTCGGGGTGTCGGAGGCCGCGGGCTTCTTCGCGGGCGCAGGCGTCGACTCGGGCCTAGCGGCCGGCTCGGACTCCTGCTTCGCCGGCTGCTTCGTCTGGGAGCCGTTGTTCCCCGATGTGCTCGAGCGGTCCGACCCGCCGTTATCGTTGGCCTTGAAGTACGCGGCCCAGCTCGGTTCCACGCTCGCTGGATCCTTGCGGTAACGCTCGTACATCTCCTCCACGAGCCACTCGTTGGCCCCGAAGTCGTCAGAGACCTCGGGGGAGGTGGAGGGGGAACTGCTGGGGGACTGCGGCACGGCTTGCTTCGCCTCTTCCGATGAGCGCGCGTGGATGGGTGGAGTCGGTGTCCAAGGCTAGACCCACCCACCATCAAATGCCGAGGTTGGGGCACGCTTTGGGACCAGGTGTTGCCGGAGTAACACCGGAGGAGGACCAGAGGATGACGTCGCCACGCCCAGGACCGGCCAGACGGGCCCTGGCGACCGCGCTCGTGCTCGCGGTGACCGCCACCCCGGCCCTCGTCGCCTGCAGTGCCGACGACGACCCCGGGGGCCCTCGCGACGGCCGGGGCGGGCAGGCCCGGGACGGCTCCGGGTCAGGCGCTGCGCCGGTGCGCACCCGTGTCCAGGTGGGCGAGGTCGTGGGCGGCCTGGGGCCCGTCAAGCGGCGGCGCGTGGCCACCGGGGTCGCGCGTGCGGTCGACCGGTGGTGGGACGCCGCGTTCATCGACGGGTCCTACCCGCGGCGCCGCTACGGCCGGGCCTTCCCGGGCTTCACCGCGGGAGCAGGGGCCCGGGCGCGCCGCGACCTCGACCAGATGACCAGCCACCGCATCGGTGAGCGCGTCGAGCGGGTCACCGCTGTGCGCCGTCGAGTGGTCGTCGACATCCTCGCCACCCGGCAGACCGCCCGCGCGGTCACGGCCCGGACCACCCTCGACTACCGCACGCGCGGCGAGGCGCGGCGGTTGCTGCGGGTCCACGGCAGGTTGTTCCTGGTCTACCGCGACGGCTGGCGGATCTTCGGGTACGACGTCACCCAGGGTCCCAAGCCGGTCACCGCCCCCGAGAAGCAGTCCGACAAGCAGCCCGACGACCAGTCCGGGAAGAAGCCCGGCACGCAGCCTGGCAAGAAGCGGAGGACCCGCCCGTGAGCAGCCAGATCCCTCGCCGCCGCTCGTCCCCGGTGCGCCGTGCCGGCGTGCTCGGCGCGATCCTGGGCGCCACGGCGCTGGTCGTGCCGACCGCCCAGGTCGCCCCCGACGACGTGGCGCTGGTGCGGATGCAGCGCTCCTCCGCGGTGGATGCCCACCAGCACGTCATCTGGATCCTCGCGGTCGGCTCCGACGCGCGACCGGGCCAGTCGATGACCCGCTCCCGCGGCGACGCCCTGCAGATGGTCGGGCTCGACACCCGCACCGGGGCGGCCGCGGCCATCGGGATCCCGCGTGACTCCTTCGTCCCCATCCCCGGGTACAGCGCGAACCGGGTCAACGCCGCCATGGTGCTCGGCGGCCCGCAGCTGCTCGGCCGCACCGTCGCCGGGATGGTCGGGGTGGAGCCCGACTACGTCATGGTCACCCGGTTCCCCTTCTTCGAGGACCTCGTCGACGACATCGGCGGCATCACCGTCACGAACCCCCGCGCCTTCTCCGACGTCAACCTGAAGCCCGAGGGGTTCAAGCGCGGCCGGATCCGGCTCGACGGCTACGGCGCGATGGCCTTCTCGCGGATCCGCAAGAGCCTCGCCGGAGGCGACTTCGCCCGCTCGGCCAACCAGCAGCGCGTGCTGCGCGCCATCGGCGCCGAGATCCGGGCCCGGGCCGACCGACCGGGCTTCATGGAGCGGGGCGTGCTCAGCGTGGTGCAGCACATGGCCACCGATCTGGGCCCGGCCGAGCTGTTCCGGGTCGCCCAGGCGATGGCGCAGGTCGAGCCGAGCCGGATCACCATGTGCGTCGTGGGTGGCTCCGTGGCCACCATCCGCGGCATGAGCGTCGTACGCCCGAACCTCACGCAGGCGCGTCGCCTCGGGGCGGCTGCGCGCGACGACGCCACCCTGCCCGCGGGCTGCTGAGGCCCGTCGGCTCCTGACATGCCACGACGGGGGCGGCCCTGGTGGGCCGCCCCCGTCGGGGTGGTGCTGGTGCTACCTCAGCCGTGGGTCAGCGGGGGTAGATCTGCGACTCGAGCCAGCCCAGGTCGAGGTCCACGATGCCGGGGATCACGACGTTGAGGGCGGAGAGCTTCGCGCCGTAGTAGTTGCGCGTGAAGCGGGGGCCGAAGGTGATGAAGCCCTTCTGCTGCAGCTCGTCGATCGCGAACTCGACGGTCTGGCGGATCTTGAGACCGCCCGCGGGGACCAGGCTCTCGCCCTTGTAGAGGATGTCGGCGACCTGGAACTTGGGCTTCTTGGAGCCGCGCACCCGCTCACCTTCGCGGCTGAGCAGGTTCAGCTTGGAGCTGATGCCGGTGATCTCCAGGTCGAGCGCGGGGATCGTGAAGGAGCCCAGCGAGCTCTTGGCCATCGACTTGGCCCGACCACGCGACATCTGCTTGGCCTTGTAGGAGTACTCGAGGCCGTCCAGGACCGCGACACCACCGATGCCGGGGATGTTGAGCGGGATGGAGCGCTCGCCCTCGATGGTCTTGACGACCTTCGTGTTGCCGGTGCCCTCGCAGGGGATCGACTCGGTGCCGATGCCGCCCAGGTGCAGCAGCGAGATGTCGTCGCTCAGCGGCAGCGCCTCGAGGTCGAGGCCCATGATGGTGGAGCGGAAGACGCCCGAGGGCGCGGAGTCGGCGATGCGCGACTGGGCGTAGCCGAGCTTGAGCAGCACCGCCGAGTCGTTCTTCTTCTCGCTGGGGTCGACCTCGATGGCCAGGGCGCTGGCGCCCGAGGAGGCCGCGTGGTCGCTGATGTGGCTGAAGGACTTGCCGAGACCGATCGAGCCGAGGCCCGGGATCTCGATGATGCCGCCGATGGTGTCGGTGAGGAGCTTGACGAGCTGGTCGACGACCTCGTTGACCGGCGCGGCGACCTGGTTGACGATGTCGAGCAGGTCGGCCAGGGGGGTGCCCTCGACGACGGTGCCCTCGTAGTCCAGCGAGATGCCCTCGAAGCCGAAGCTCTCGTCGGTGCCGAAGCGCTTGCCGTCGCCGTCGGCGTCGGCCGGGTCGTGGAAGGAGTCGGCGACCGAGGTCAGGCCCGCGATCTTGAGCGTCGGGATCTTGAGGTCGTCGACCAGCTCACCGCCGAGCTTGATGTCGGCGATGGTGTTGACCGCCCGGGTGCCGGTGATCGAGCCGTCGCGGTAGGTGGAGGTGCGGCTGGTGCTGGGGGAGATGCTGATCAGCTTCGCGATGTCGACCGGCGCGTTCTCGCTGATGAGCTTGGTGAGCTCGCTCGTGCTGAGCTTGGACGGCTTGACGCGCTCGACGCCGGCGGTGCGGGTGCAGGCCAGGATGTCCTGGGCGTCCTTGAGGCTCTTGATGTCGATGCCACCGACGGCGATCTTGGTGCCGAAGGCCAGCGCCTTCATGCCGAAGTCGGTGAGGACCTTCTGGTTCGCGGGGGCCTTGTGGGCCTCGTCCGCGAGGGCGGCGGGGTTCGCGGCGAGGGTGCCGGCGAGACCGACGGCGCACACAGCGCTTGCGGCCGCGGCCCTCTTCAGTGACTTCTTCACACTCTCCTACTTTCATCAACGCATCGCTGCGGGACGTGGGACCGGAACGAGCGTGGAGCACCCTCCCCTCCCGGTGAGGACCTGACGTGACCCTCGCCATGTCAAACGTCGGGAGGTGCAGAGGGTTAGGTAGTCATTTCGGGCTGGTACAGACCAGTCCCTCCGGGTGATGGCGTCCGGATCGGGAGTGTGGGAGGCCCGGTGGGGCCGCCCGGAAGCAGGAGAGCCCGGGTCCACGTGACGTGGATCCGGGCTCTTCTGGAAGTGAGTGCCCCCGGCAGGATTCGAACCTGCGGCCACTGGTACCGGAAACCAGTGCTCTATCCCCTGAGCTACGGAGGCAAGCCTCGCAGCACGAGGCTGCGGGACGGCGTCACCTTACAACTCCGGGACCGGGCCACCGAATCGGGTCTGCCGGGCCGGGGCCCGGTCCCAGGCGCCGATATCGATGCAGGTCACGGCCCCGGCCGCCGATAGGCTGGACGGGTGACTCCCGAACAGCTCTCCACCGCGATCGTCGACGTGCTGACGGCGCTCTCCGACGAGGGTGCGGTGACCTTCCCCGACGGCGTGCCCGCGAGCGTGACGGTGGAGCGACCCCGGCAGAAGGGGCACGGCGACTACGCCACGAACGTCGCGCTGCAGCTGGCCAAGAAGGCCGGGATGAACCCGCGCGCCTTCGCCGGGCTGGTCCAGGAGCGCCTCGCGGCGGTCGACGGCATCGCCGGCGTCGAGATCGCGGGCCCGGGCTTCCTCAACATCTCCGTGGCCGCCGGCGCCCAGGGCGCGGTGGCGGCCCGGGTCGTGGCCCAGGGCGACGAGTACGGCCGCACGGCGACGCTGGCTGGCGAGCGGGTCAACATCGAGTTCATCTCGGCCAACCCCACCGGGCCGCTGCACCTGGGCCACACCCGCTGGGCCGTGGTCGGGGACGCCGTTGCCCGGGTGCTGGACGCTGCCGGGGCCGAGGTGACCCGCGAGTTCTACATCAACGACCGCGGCAACCAGATGGACCTGTTCGGCGCCTCGGTGGAGGCCGCCGCGCTGGGGCTCCCCACCCCGGAGAACGGCTACCACGGCGGCTACATCGCCGATCTGGCGCGCGAGGTCGTGGCCGCCCAGCCCGGCATCGTGGAGCTGCCCGCGGGGGAGCGGGTCACCGCGTTCCGCGAGGCGGCGTACGCCGTGCAGCTGCGGCAGCAGCAGGAGCAGCTCGAGCGGTTCCAGACCCGCTTCGACGTCTGGTTCTCCGAGCGCTCGCTGCACGAGGGTGACGACGTCGTCGCCGGGCTGGAGAAGCTGCGTGCCCAGGGTCACCTCTACGATGCCGACGGTGCACTGTGGATGCGGACCACCGACTTCGACGACGACAAGGACCGGGTCCTGGTCAAGTCGGACGGCGCCCTCACCTACTTCGCCAGCGACACCGCCTACTACGTGCACAAGCGGGAGCGCGGCTTCGACCGCTGCATCTACCTGCTCGGCGCCGACCACCATGGCTACGTCAACCGGCTGCGGGCCATGGCGGCGTGTGCCGGCGACGATCCCGACAGCCACATCGAGATCCTCATCGGCCAGCTGGTCAAGATCTTGAAGGACGGTGTCGAGCTCAAGCTCTCCAAGCGCGCCGGCACCCTGGTCACGCTCGAGGAGCTGGTCGACCTGATCGGGGTGGACGCCCTGCGCTACACCCTGTCGCGCTACCCCGCCGACTCGCCTCTGACCCTCGACGCCGCCGAGATGACCCGGCAGTCCAGCGACAACCCGGTGTTCTACGTGCAGTACGCGCACGCCCGCGTCTCCTCCATCCTCCGCAACGCCACGGACCTCGGGTTCGCCGAACCCGGCACCCCGGACGCCGAGGCCGACCCCGCCCTGCTGGCCCACGAGAAGGAGGGCGAGCTGCTGCGCGCGCTCGCCGAGTTCCCGCGCGTGGTGGCCAGCGCGGCCGAGCTGCGCGAGCCGCACCGGGTGGCGCGCTACCTCGAGGACACCGCGGGCGTCTACCACCGCTTCTACGACAACTGCCGGGTGCTGCCCATGGGCGACGAGGAGCCGAACGACCTGCACCGCGCGCGGCTGCTGCTCGTGGCCGCGACCCGCACCGTGCTGGCCAACGGCCTGCGCCTGCTGGGCGTCTCCGCCCCGGAACGGATGTGAGCTGAGTGGCCGTCTCCCACGAGGCCGGCTGGGCGCACGCCGACGGGGCGCTCAAGGGCCCCTCCTGGCTGCGCCAGCCCGCCGACCCCAACGAGCTGGTCCGGCACCTGTGGTCGCGCACCGCGCGCAAGGACGACGGCGTGCTGAGCGTCGGCGGCGTCCGGCTGCCGGACCTGGTCGCCGAGCACGGCTCGCCGGCGTACGTCCTCGACGAGGCCGACTTCCGGGCCCGGGCCGGCGCCTTCCGCGACGCGTTCGCGGCGTACGACGTCTACTACGCCGGCAAGGCGTTCCTGTGCACCGCGGTCGCCCGCTGGGTCGCCGACGAGGGGCTGTGCCTCGACGTCTGCACCGGCGGTGAGCTGGCCGTCGCCGAGCGGGCGGGCTTCCCGATGGAGCGGGTCGGCTTCCACGGCAACAACAAGTCCCCGGCCGAGATCGAGCGCGCGGTGCGGCTCGGCGTGGGTCGGGTCATCGCCGACTCCTTCGCCGAGGTCGAGCGGCTCGCCGAGATCAGCGCCCGGCTGGGCGTCACCGTCCGCGTCATGGTGCGGGTGACCGCCGGGGTCGAGGCGCACACCCACGAGTACATCGCCACGGCGCACGAGGACCAGAAGTTCGGCTTCTCGATCACCTCCGGCGACGCCTTCGAGGCGGTGCGCCGCGTCCACGACGCGCCCGGGCTCGACCTGCTCGGCCTGCACTCGCACATCGGCAGCCAGATCTTCGACTCCTCCGGCTTCGAGGTGGCCGCCCGCCGCGTGCTCGCGCTGCACGCCCGGGTCGCCGCGGACCTCGACGTCCGGATGCCCGAGATGGACCTCGGCGGCGGCTTCGGCATCGCCTACACGACCCAGGACGACCCAGCCGAGCCCTCGCGCCTCGCGGCGGAGATGACGGCGATCGTCGAGCACGAGTGCCGCGCGCTGGGCATCGAGGCCCCGGCGCTGTCCATCGAGCCCGGCCGCGCGATCGCCGGGCCGTCGGTGTGCACCGTCTACGAGGTCGGCACCGTCAAGCCCGTCCAGCTCGACGGCGGCGCGGTGCGCACCTACGTGTCGGTCGACGGCGGGATGAGCGACAACATCCGCACCGCCCTGTACGACGCCGACTACTCCTGCACGCTGGCCGGGCGGGCCTCCGACGCCGCCCCGGTGCTGGCGCGGGTGGTCGGCAAGCACTGCGAGGCCGGCGACGTCGTGGTCAAGGACGAATTCCTGCCTGCGGACGTCGCCCCGGGGGACCTGCTCGCGGTCCCCGGGACCGGCGCCTACTGCCGGTCGATGGCCTCGAACTACAACCACACGCTGCGCCCGCCCGTGATCGCGGTCCGGGACGGGGTCGCGCGGGTCGTGGTGCGGCGCGAGACTGAGCAGGACCTGTTGGCAACTGATGTGGATGACCCTGAGGTGATCGAGTCGTGACGGAGAGTGGCAAGCCGCTCAAGGTGGCCGTGCTGGGCTGTGGCTCGGTGGGCTCGCAGGTGGTGCGCCTGCTCCAGGAGCAGGCCACCGACCTGGCGGCCCGCGTGGGCTCGCCCGTCGAGCTGGTCGGGGTGGCTGTGCGCCGCCTCGACGCCGCTCGCGAGGTGGAGGTGCCCGAGGGGCTGCTGACCACCGACGCCGAGGGACTGGTGTCGCGGGGCGACATCGACGTCGTCGTCGAGGTGATCGGCGGCATCGAGCCGGCCCGCTCGCTGATCCTCTCGGCGCTCGAGCACGGCGCCTCGGTGGTCAGCGCCAACAAGGCGCTGCTGGCCGAGGACGGCCCGACGCTCTTCGAGGCCGCCGAGAAGGCGGGCCGTGACCTCTACTACGAGGCTGCGGTCGCCGGAGCGATCCCGATCCTGCGCCCGCTGCGCGAGTCGCTAGCCGGCGACAAGGTGACGCGGGTGCTGGGCATCGTCAACGGCACCACGAACTTCATCCTCGACAAGATGGACACCTCGGGCGCCGGCTTCGCCGACGCTCTCGAGGAGGCCCAGGCGCTGGGCTACGCCGAGGCGGACCCCACCGCCGACGTCGAGGGCTTCGACGCCGCGGCGAAGGCCGCGATCCTGGCGTCCCTGGCCTTCCACACCCGGGTGACCGACGCTGACGTCTACCGCGAGGGCATCGCCGAGGTCAGCGCCACGGACGTCGCCTCCGCCCGGGAGATGAACTGCGTGGTCAAGCTGCTGGCCATCTGCGAGCTGCGCGAGCAGCCCGACGGCGAGGAGGCCGTCTCGGTGCGGGTGCACCCGGCGATGATCCCGCGCTCGCACCCGCTCGCGTCGGTGCGCGAGGCCTACAACGCGGTCTTCGTGGAGTCCGAGGCCGCCGGCCAGCTGATGTTCTACGGCCCCGGTGCCGGTGGCTCGCCGACCGCCTCCGCGGTGCTCGGCGACCTCGTCACCGTGGCCCGCAACCGTCGCAACGACGTCCGCGGCCCCGGGGAGTCGTCGTACGCCGACCGGGCCGTGCTGCCCATGGGCGAGGCGCGCACCCGCTACCACGTCGCCATCGACGTCGACGACCGCGCCGGCGTGCTGGCGACGGTGGCCACCGCGTTCGCCGAGCACGGGGTCTCGATCCGCACGGTGCGCCAGGAGGGCCGTGACGACGACGCCCAGCTGGTCGTGGTGTCGCACGAGGCCACCGACGCCCAGCTCAGCGCGACCGTCGCGCACCTGCAGGGCATGGACAGCGTGCGCGAGGTCAGCTCGGTCATGCGCGTCGAAGGAGGAGCAGAGTGAACACCGATCAGCTCGACCGTGAGCCGGGGGCTCGCACCGCGACCCGGCAGTGGCGCGGCGTCATCGAGGAGTACCGCCACCTGCTCGAGATCCCCCAGGACACCCCGGCGGTGACCCTGCGCGAGGGCGGCACCCCGCTGGTGCACTCGGGATGGCTCTCCGGGCTCACCGGCGCCGACGTGCACCTCAAGGTCGAGGGCGACAACCCGACCGGATCGTTCAAGGACCGCGGCATGACCGCCGCCATCTCGGTGGCCAAGCACGAGGGTGCCCGCGCGGTCGTCTGCGCCTCGACCGGCAACACCTCCGCCTCGATGGCCGCCTACGCCGCCAAGGCCCAGATGACCCCGCTGGTGCTGGTGCCCGAGGGCAAGATCGCCGCCGGCAAGATGGCGCAGGCCATCGTGCACGGCGCCCAGGTGATCATGGTGCGTGGCAACTTCGACGACTGCCTGGGCATCGCCAAGGGCCTCGCGGAGCAGTACCCCGTCGCGCTGGTGAACTCGGTCAACCCGGTGCGGCTGCAGGGCCAGAAGAGCGCCGCCTTCGAGATCGTCGACTTCCTCGGCGACGCCCCCGACTTCCACCTGCTGCCCGTGGGCAACGCCGGCAACATCTCGGCGTACTGGATGGGCTACCGGCAGTACGCCGAGCTCGGCCACGCCACGAAGCGCCCGGTGATGCGCGGGTTCCAGGCCGAGGGTGCCAGCCCGCTGGTGACCGGCACGCCGTTCCCCGAGCCGGAGACCAAGGCCACCGCCATCCGCATCGGCAACCCGGCGTCCTGGTCGCTGGCCGTGGAGGCCACCGAGGAGTCCGGCGGCCGGTTCGCCGCGGTCAGTGACGACCAGATCCTGGCGGCCCAGCGGCTGCTGGCCACCCACGACGGCGTGTTCGTCGAGCCGGCCTCCGCGGCCGGGGTGGCGGGCCTGCTGGCCGAGCTCGAGGCAGGGGAGTCCTACGCCGGCTCGACCGTCGTCATCACGGTCACCGGCCACGGGCTCAAGGACACCGCGACCGCGCTGGAGGCCTACTCCGCCGACCAGGCCGAGCAGGGCCGCCCGAGCATCGTCGACACCGTCATCGACAACGACGTCGTCGCCGCCGCCCGCGCCGCCGGTCTCGCCTGAGCCGGATGCCCACCTTCGTCACCGGGCCGGTCCGCGTCAGCGTCCCGGCCACGTCGGCCAACCTCGGGCCCGGCTTCGACTCCCTCGGTCTCGCCCTGGACCTGCGTGACGAGCTCGAGGCGGAGGTCGTCGCCTCCGGGATCGAGGTGCAGGTCGAGGGGGTCGGCGCAGAGCACGTCCCGCGCGACGCCTCGCACCTGGTCGTGCGCGCGATGCTGGCCGCGCTCGACGCCATGGGCGCCGAGCCTGCCGGGCTGAGGCTGCGGTGTCGCAACGTGATCCCGCACGCGCGCGGCCTCGGCTCCTCGTCCGCGGCGATCGTCGCCGGCGTGACCCTGGGTCGGGCCCTCGTGGCCGGGGGGGAGCTGCTGCTCGACGACGACGCCGTCCTCGGTCTGTGCGCTGCCATGGAGGGCCACCCCGACAACGTCGCCCCGGCCCAGTACGGCGGGTTCGTGGTGGCCGGCCAGGACGACGACGGCGGCTTCTACGCGGTGCCGTGCCCGGTCGACCCGCGGGTGGGCGTCGTGGTGCTGGTGCCCCCGACCCCGGTCTCCACCGAGCTCGCCCGGGGGCTGCTGCCCGAGACGGTGCCGCACGCCGACGCCGCCGCGGGGGCCGGACGCGCCGCGCTGCTGGTCGCAGCCCTGGCCGGACAGCCCGAGCACCTGCTGCGGGCCACGCGTGACCACCTGCACCAGGACTACCGGCGACCTGCGATGCCCGAGTCGCTCGCCCTGGTCGACGCGTTGCGTGCCGACGGTGTCGCGGCGGTCGTCTCCGGCGCCGGACCCACCGTGCTGGCCTTCACCGACGGCCCCGACACCGAGGTGACCGCATCGCTGCTGGCGCGGTGCCCCGCGGGGTGGTGGGCGTCGTACCTCGCGGTCGACACCGACGGCGTGCGCGTCCTCTGAACCGCCGACAGGGGCTGCTAGGGTGGCGCCACGCCGATGATCCCCATCCTCCGGCGGGCACCCGCGATCTGTGCGGTGCCTCCCGCACCGCCGTGCGGTGCTCGGGAACAGTGACCAGCAGCCCTCGGCCCGGCCGAGCGGCCCTGAGACGTCGATAGGACCCACGTGACGCAAGACTCCGTCCCCACCGCTGAGGCGGCCGCTGCGCCGAAGAAGCGGGCCGGGGGTCTGAACGGGATGCTCATCGCCGACCTCAAGTCCATGGCGGGTGCCCTGGGCATCCAGGGTGCCGGGGCGATGAAGAAGGCCCAGCTCGTCGATGCCATCAAGGCCGCCGGCTCGCCCGGTAGCAGTGCGGGCGCCGGCGCGAGCGCCGACGCCGGCGCGGCCGCGGCCGTCGAGAAGGGTGCGACGCGGACGACGACCACCACGCGCCAGCGCACCCGGGTCCGCGTCGAGCCGCCGGTCGCCGACGAGACCACATCACCTCCTCAGGAGAAGTCCCGCCGCGAGGCCCCCACCGACCAGGACGCTGCAAGCGACCGGTCCGGGCGGCCCGAGCGCACCGACAGGTCGTCCGCGACGCCCGAGGTGAGTGCCGCCCAGCAGGGCAAGCAGGACCAGTCGGGCAAGGACCAGCAGCGTGGCCGCGAGCAGCAGGGACGCGCCCACCCGGACCAGAACAAGCAGGACCAGCAGCAGAACAAGCAGGACCAGAACAAGCAGGACCAGAACAAGCAGGACCAGAACAAGCAGGACCAGCAGAACCGGCAGAACAAGCAGCAGAACCAGAACCAGAACCAGAACCAGAACCGGCAAGAGCAGAACAAGCAGGACCAGAACAAGCAGGACCAGAACAAGCAGGACCAGAACCGGCAGGACCAGAACCGGCAGGACCAGCAGCAGGACCAGGGCGACGACGACGGCGACGGTCGCGGACGCAGCCGGCGTCGGCGCGGCCGGGACCGCGACCGCGCCCGGCCGGCGAGCAACAACCGCAGCGAGCCGGACACGACCGTCCTCGAGGACGACGTCCTGGTGCCGGCCGCCGGCATCCTCGACGTGCTCGACAACTACGCGTTCGTGCGCA
Source organism: Nocardioides dokdonensis FR1436 (assembly GCF_001653335.1). Lineage (NCBI taxonomy): Bacteria > Bacillati > Actinomycetota > Actinomycetes > Propionibacteriales > Nocardioidaceae > Nocardioides > Nocardioides dokdonensis. Next base: position 4,157,455 of record NZ_CP015079.1, on the reverse strand, counting down.
CCAGCGGCTACCTGCCCGGCCCGGACGACGTGTACGTCTCCCTGTCGATGGTCCGCAAGTTCGGCCTGCGCCGCGGTGACGCGGTCGTCGGCGAGGTGCGCCAGCCCCGCGAGGGCGAGCGCAAGGAGAAGTTCAACCCGATGGTGCGCATCGAGAGCGTCAACGGGTCCGACCCGGATGCCGCCCGCACCCGGGTCGAGTTCGAGAAGATGACGCCCCTGCACCCGCAGGAGCGCCTGCGCCTGGAGCGGGGACCCGACGACCTGATCGGTCGGGTCATCGACCTGGTGGCGCCGATCGGCAAGGGCCAACGCGGCCTGATCGCCTCGCCCGCGCACGCCGGCAAGACCGCGGTGCTGCAGGCCGTCGCGGCCTCGCTGAGCGCCAACAACCCGGAGTGCCACCTGATGGTGGTCCTGGTCGACGAGCGCCCGGAGGAGGTCACCGACTACGAGCGCTCGGTCAAGGGGGAGGTCATCTCCTCCACCTTCGACCGACAGCCGGCCGACCACACGGTGGTCGCCGAGCTCGCCATCGAGCGGGCCAAGCGGCTCGTGGAGCTCGGCCACGACGTCGTGGTGCTGCTCGACGGCATCACCCGGCTCGGTCGGGCCTACCACCTGGCGGGCACCGGCAACGGCCGGGTCCTCTCCGGCGGGGTCGACTCCACCGCGCTGCACCCGCCCAAGCAGTTCTTCGGCGCCGCGCGCAACATCGAGAACGGCGGCTCGCTGACGGTCCTGGCCACCGCCACCGTCGAGAGCGGCTCGAAGGTCGACGAGGTGATCTTCGAGGAGCTGAGCGGGACCGCGAACATGGAGCTGCGGCTGAGCCGCGACCTCGCCCGCAAGCGGGTCTTCCCGGCCGTCGACGTGGCCCAGTCGGGCACCCGGCACGAGGAGCTCCTCCTCGGCGAGGGTGAGCTGCCGGTCGTGGAGAAGCTGCGCGACTCGGTCGCCGACAAGGAGACCGCAACGGCCATGCGCGAGCTGCGGGAGCGGCTCACGGGGTCGCAGACCAACTACGAGATGCTGAGCACGTTCCAGCGCTCGCCCGGTCGCGCAGCACGCGGCTGAGGAAGGGACCAGCAACTTCACGGTGTGCCGGTCGGGGACACGGTGATACCGATACGCTGTGGCCTGCGCTGGCGGCTCTCCTCGGGAGGCCGGAGGGTCAGCCACCTATGAGAGGGAGCACCGCATCGTGGCACGCATCCTGGTCGCCGACGACGACGTCGACATCCGTGAGCTCGTGGAGTTCAAGCTCTCCACGCTCGGTCACGAGATCACCGCGGTGGCCGACGGGGCAGCAGCGGTCGAGGCATGTCGCGCCTCGCGCCCCGACCTGGCCGTCCTCGACGTGATGATGCCCGGGGTCTCCGGGCTCGACGCGATCCGGGTGATCCGGGCCGACCCGGGTCTCGCCGACCTGCCCGTCATCCTGCTCACGGCGCGCGCCCAGGAGTCCGACGTCGAGTCGGGGTTCGACTCCGGGGCCGACGACTACATCACCAAGCCGTTCAGCCCCCGCGAGCTCGCCTCGCGGGTCGAGGCGCTGCTGTCCCGGTCGGTCTGAGCGGCGCCGGACCAGGTGGTCGAGACCCTCGGCGCGACCCCGCGCACCGTTGCCCGGACGGTCACCCCGGCGCTGCACCGCCTCGCGGTCCTGATCGGCGTCATCGCCATGATCGCGATCGTCGGCGTCGTGCTGTCCACCCGGGCCGTCGACGACCTGACCGAGGGGCTCCAGCCGGCCTCCGTGGCCAACCAGTCCGTCCTCCAGGACCTGACCGACCTCGACAGCGCCAGCGGGGCCTGGGCGCGCAGCGGCGACCCGACGGCCCTCGACCAGTACCAGCAGGCGCTCGCCCGGCTGCCGGGTCACGAGCAGGCCGTGGCGGAGTACGCCGCGGACGACGTACGGCTCCAGGCGCTCGTCGAGCGCCAGGGCGAGGCCGCGGACAAGTGGCTGCTCGACTACGCCCAGCCACGGGTCGAGGCGGCCGGTGGTCCCGACACGTTCCAGCAGCAGCGGTACAACCGGGGCAAGCGGCTCTTCGAGCAGGTCCGCGCCGCCCACCGCGACACCTCGGAGGTGTTCGGCACCAGGATGCGGGAGGCGAGCAGGGCCGCCACGTGGCGGCTGCGCGTCACCATCGGGTCGGTGGCGCTGCTGGCGCTGCTGGCCTGGTTGATGGTGGCCCGGGCGCGCTCTCGCCTGCTGGCCGACGTCTCCGAGCCGCTGGTGGCGTTGGAGGGCGTGGTCCATCAGATGAGCAAGGACCCGTCGGTGCGGGCCCGACCGGTCGGTCCGCGCGAGGTGCGCTCGGTGGCCAGCGCCCTCAACGACCTCGCCGACGCCCAGTCGCGAGCGCGTGCCGTGGAGGACAAGGTGCAGGAGGAGCTGCGGGTGCTCGACACCGCCCGTGACGACTTCGTCTCGAACGTGTCCCACGAGCTGCGGACCCCGCTGACCACGATCCACGGCTATCTCGAGATGGTGGCCGAGGAGTTCGAGGACACGATGTCGCCGCGTCACGAGCGCATCCTCCAGGCCAGCCGGCGCAACGTGGCGCGGCTGAAGAACCTGATCGACGACCTGCTGATCCTGTCGAAGGCCGAGAACCGCGCGACCACGCTCGAGGTGGTCGACCTGGTGCCGCTGGTGCGTGACGCGGTCACCGACGTGTCGATCCCGGCGGCCGGGCGTGGGGTCGACGTGCAGCTCGTGGTCGGCGACCGGCCGGTGGTGGTCCTCGCGGACCGGCCGATGCTGGGGCGCGCGATCCTCAACCTGCTGACCAACGCTGTGAAGTTCAGCCTCGACGAGGGCCACGTGACGGTCTCGGTCACGGTGGAGGACGCCCCGTCCGGCCGGGTCGCGCTCGTGACCGTCCAGGACCACGGGATCGGGATCCCCGCCAAGGAGCTCGAGCGGCTGGGGACCCGTTTCTTCCGCGCCTCGAACGCCGTGACGAACGAGATCGCGGGGACCGGTCTCGGGCTGCGGATCGTGCAGACGATCGTCGAGAAGCACTCGGGCGACGTGCGCATCGAGTCGGAGGAGGGACGGGGCACCCGGGTGCGGGTGCGTCTGCCCGCCCAGTCCGACACCGCGTAGCTCCGCAGGCACGGAATTGGCGGCGGCCCGATGTGGTTGGCACAATACGACCGGTTCCGGTTCACGCTCCCGCACCGCACCCGTGGGCAAGACGGCAGCGACCCGGCGACACTGACGAAAGAGGACAGCATGAAGAAGGACATCCACCCGCAGTACGTGGACACCGAGGTCGTCTGCACCTGCGGCAGCACGTTCACCACCCGCAGCACCGCGACCTCCGGCTCGATCCGTGCCGACGTCTGCTCGCAGTGCCACCCGTTCTACACCGGCAAGCAGAAGATCCTCGACACCGGCGGCCGCGTCGCCCGGTTCGAGGCCCGCTACGCCAAGAAGAAGTAGCGACCTCACGAGCGCCGGTCCACCGCCTTGCCGCGGTGGACCGGCGCTCGTCATTTGTCCCCTCCGCCGCACCCCACCCAGGAGCCCCCGATGTTCGAGGCCGTCGAAGGCATGCTCGGTGAGCACGCCGAGCTCGAGCAGCGCCTCGGGGAGCCGGAGACCCACGCGGACGCGCGCCTGGCCAAGCGGCTGAACCGTCGCTACGCCGAGCTGTCCTCGCTGATCGGGGTCTGGCGGGAGTGGCAGCGCCTCGGCGACGACGCCGGGGCGGCGCGCGAGCTGGCGGGGGAGGACCCCGAGTTCGCGGTGGAGGCGGCCGAGCTCGACGTACGCCGCGAGGCGGCCGCCGAGCGCCTGCGCCGGCTGCTGGTGCCGCGCGAGGAGGCCGACGAGAAGGACGCGCTGCTCGAGGTGAAGTCCGGCGAGGGTGGCGAGGAGTCGGCGCTCTTCGCCGGCGACCTCCTGCGGATGTACACCCGGTACGCCGAGCGGCACGGGTGGAGCGTCGAGGTGCTCGACGCCACCGAGTCCGACCTCGGCGGCTACAAGTCCGTGACCGTCGCGGTCAAGGCGAAGGGCACCCCGCAGCCGGGGGAGGCTCCCTACGCCCTGCTGAAGTTCGAGGGCGGGGTGCACCGGGTGCAACGCGTGCCGGTCACCGAGTCCCAGGGACGGGTCCACACGAGTGCGGCGGGCGTCCTGGTGCTGCCCGAGGCCGAGCAGGTCGACGTCAGCGTCGACGACAACGACCTGCGCATCGACGTCTTCCGCTCCAGCGGTCCCGGCGGTCAGAGCGTGAACACCACCGACTCCGCGGTCCGGATCACCCACGTCCCCTCGGGCATCGTGGCCAGCTGCCAGAACGAGAAGAGCCAGCTGCAGAACAAGGAGCAGGCCATGCGCATCCTGCGCTCGCGGCTGCTGGCCGTCGCCGAGGAGGCGGCTGCCGCCGAGGCCAGCGACGCGCGGCGCAGCCAGATCCGCACCGTGGACCGCTCCGAGCGGATCCGCACCTACAACTACCCGGAGAACCGGATCTCCGACCACCGGACGGGCTACAAGTCCTACAACCTCGACCAGGTGCTCGACGGTGACCTGGAGCCGGTGCTGCAGTCGTGCGTCGACGCCGACATGGCGGCGCGCCTGGCCGCCCTGGAGGACTGAGTGACCGCGCGACGTGCCGTCCTGACCGCAGCCGTGGACCAGCTGTCCGCGGCCGGGGTGGCCAGCCCGGAGCACGACGCGGCCGAGCTGCTGGCCCACGTCCTCGGCACCGAGCGCGGCCGACTGGTGCTCGTCGACGACGTGGACCCGACCGCGCTGGCGGCGTACGACGCACTGGTGCGGCGCCGCGCCGCCCGGGAGCCGCTGCAGCACCTGACCGGCGTCGCGTGGTTCCGCCACGTCGAGCTGGCCGTGGGGCCGGGCGTGTTCGTGCCGCGTCCCGAGACCGAGCTGCTGGCCGGGTGGGCGGTCGAGCAGGCCGGCGGCCTCGAGGAGCCGGTCGTCGTCGACCTGTGCACCGGATCCGGAGCGGTGGCCAAGGCGGTGGCCCACGAGGTGCCGCACGCGCGCGTGCACGCCGTGGAGGTCGACCCCGCCGCGCACGCCTGGGCCGAGCGCAACCTCGCGGGCACCGGCGTCGACCTGCGCCTGGGCGACATGGCCACCGAGCTCGACGAGCTGCTGGGCAGCGTCGACGTCGTGGTGTGCAACCCGCCGTACGTGCCGCTCGAGGCGTGGGAGTCGGTGTCGGCCGAGGCGCGCGACCACGACCCGCACCTGGCCCTCTTCTCCGGGCAGGACGGGCTCGACGCCTGGCGGGTCCTGGAGCGCCGTGCCGCCCTGCTGCTGCGACCCGAGGGGGTGCTCGGCGCCGAGCACGCCGATGTCCAGGGCGCCTCGGCTCCGGGCGTGCTGAGCGCGACCGGGCGCTGGCGCGAGGTGCGCGACCACCGCGACCTGGCAGGGCGTGCACGCTTCGTGACGGCGCGACTGGCACGATGAGCGCCATGGAGCGGCACAGGACGACCACGCCGGACGAGCGCGAGAAGGCACTGGAGGCGGCGAGCCTGGCGGTCCAGCGCGGTGGCCTGGTGGTGCTGCCCACCGACACGGTCTACGGCATCGGCGCGGACGCCTTCGACCCGGAGGCCGTGCGGGCGCTGCTCGCCGCCAAGGGTCGCGGTCGTGACATGCCGCCCCCTGTCCTGGTGAGCGCGGCGACGACGCTCGACGCGCTCGCGGTGCGGGTGCCCGGCTACGCCCGGGCCCTGGTCGAGGCGTTCTGGCCGGGCCCGCTCACGATCGTGTGCCACCAGCAGACGTCGCTGCAGTGGGACCTCGGGGACACCCGCGGGACCGTGGCGGTGCGGATGCCCGACCACGAGGTCACCCGCGCGCTCCTCGAGCGCACCGGGCCGCTCGCGGTGAGCTCGGCGAACCGCACCGGCATGCCGGCCGCCACCGACGCCGACGCGGCCGAGGAGATGCTCGGCGAGGCCGTCGACGTCATCATCGACGCCGGTCCGAGCCCGCAGGACGACGGGGGAGCGCTGGCCTCGACGATCGTGGACGTGACCGGTTCGCAGGGCCGGGTGCTGCGGGTCGGGCCGCTGTCCCTCGAGCAGCTCAACGCCGTCCTGGAGCCGCTCGGCGCGACGCTCACGCTCGAGGACTGAGCGGACAGGGACGGTGCGCGAGTACATCCTGGTCTTCCTGGTGGCTGCGGCGGTCACCTACCTGCTGACGGTCATCGCCCGCGAGGTCGCGCTGCGCACCGGTGCGGTGGCCCGGGTGCGCGACCGCGACGTGCACGCCGAGCCGATCCCCTACCTCGGCGGCCTGGCGATGCTCGGGGGACTGGTGGCCGCCTACCTGGTGGCCCGCGAGCTGCCGTTCCTGTCGCTGAGCGGTCCCTTCGTGTTCCGCGACGCCGGCGTGGTGATCATCGCGGGCGCGATGATCTGCGCGGTGGGGGTCCTCGACGACCTCTTCGAGCTCGACGCGCTCACCAAGCTCGGCGGGCAGCTGCTCGCCGCGGGCTTCCTGGTGGCCTTCGGCGTGCAGTTCTACTTCTTCACCGGCCCCGACGGGACCGTCTTCTCGCTGGACCCCGCCCAACGGGCGCTGCTGACCGGGTTCCTGGTCGTGGCGACCATCAACGCCGTCAACTTCGTCGACGGGCTCGACGGGCTGGCGGCCGGGGTCGTCGGGGTGGGCGCCCTGGCCTTCTTCGTCTTCTGCTACCAGCTCACCAGCCTCAACAACACCTCGCGCGCCACCACGGCAGCGCTGCTGGCGGTCGCCCTCGCCGGAGCCTGTGTGGGGTTCCTGCCGCACAACATCAATCCAGCGCGGCTGTTCATGGGGGACTCCGGGTCGATGCTCATCGGGCTGGTGCTCTCGGCCAGCGCGGTGACGCTGACCGGCCAGTTCGCGGGCAGCGAGATCGCCCAGGGCGGGGCGGGGGCCCAGGCCAGCCTGGCGCCGACGCTGCTGCCGCTGCTGCTCCCGATCACCATCCTGGTGGTGCCACTGCTCGACCTCGTGCTGGCGGTCGTGCGCCGCACCCGGGCCGGCCGCTCGCCCTTCGCCCCGGACAAGCAGCACCTGCACCACCGCCTGCTCGAGATCGGGCACTCGCAGCGCCGTGCGGTGATGATCATGTGGCTCTGGGCGGCGCTGGTGGCCTTCGGCACCGTCCTGGCGAGCCTCTACTCCGGACCCTGGGTGGTGGTGCTGCTCGGCGCGGGCCTGGTCACCACGGTGACGGCCACGTTCGTCCTGCCGAAGCTGCACCGCCCCGGCCACGTCGAACCCCACCCGACGACCAGTCAGTTGTGACCCACCGACCAGTCACTTCTGCACCACCGACCGGTCACCTGGACCCCCGCAGTACGACGGCTGGGTGCGGAAGTGACCGGTCGAGGGTGCAGAAGTGACCGCTCGTGCGGGGGGTTGGATCGATCAACTTGATGCCGCCCCGGGACCTTGTGATAGTTTTCACGAGCGTTGCGAACGCCGCTGAGCGGCCCGCAGCACCATCTGCCCTCCACAGAAACGGCCGCCGTCATGACGACCGACACGACGCACGCGAACCGCCGCACCCCGGTGGCGCCGCTGCTCGGTGCAGTGGTCGTGGTGTCGGCGGTCGGCCTGGTCCTGGTGGTCGTGGCCGCGCTGACGGGCGGCTCCGACGCCGCCGCCGGCGTGGCCGTGGGCTCGGGCCTGGCCCTCGCGGTCTTCGCCTTCGGGGCCTTCGCGGTCAACGCGGTCGCGGGGGCGATGCCCTCGGCAGCGCTGATGGTGGCCCTGATGACCTACTTCCTCCAGGTGCTGGCGCTGGCGCTGGCCCTCACGGTGCTCAACGACAGCGCCGCGATCGACCGCTCCGTGGACCGCACCTGGCTGGCGGGCGGCGTCATCGCCTGCACGCTGGTCTGGTTGGCCGCCCAGGTCCGGTTCACCGCCCGGCTGCGCACGCTCGCCTACGACCTGCCTGACGCCCGGCGTCACGAGGCGGGTGCGTGATGAGCCGTGGACACTGCTATTGTCCGGGACGCGATGGCTCAGCCGAGACCCCCTGCGGGCGACGTCCCTGCCCCTGGTGGGGACCCGTGGCGCGCATTCAGCTACGTCACCACCGGTGTCGCGCTGTACGGGTTGATCGGCTGGGGGCTCGACCACTGGTTGGGCACCACGTTCCTGGTGGCCATCGGGATCGTCGCGGGCGCGGCCATGGGTATCTTCCTCACCTGGAAGGCCTTCCGCCCCCCGGACGAGGCACCACCCGTACCCCCCTCCCAGACCAGTTGAACCCCGACCAGTTGACTCAGCCGGCCCAGTTGAGAATGCGGCAGACACAGGAGACAGCGTGAGTGCCACCGCGATGAGCGCCATCCGGACCGAAGGGTTCATCCCCCCGGGGCCTGGCGACTTCAACCTGCCGCCGATCGGTGCGGACAAGACCTTCCAGTTCCTCGGCGAGACCATGTACCTCGGCGTCACCAAGCCGATGCTTCAGCTGGTGCTGGCCGCTGCGCTGGTCTTCGGCCTGCTGGCCTACTCGATCCGCAAGCGCGCGATGGTCCCCGGCCGCGCCCAGTACGCCGGCGAGGTCAGCTACGGCTTCGTGCGCAACTCGCTGGCCCGCGACACCATCGGCAGCAAGGACTTCCTGCCGTTCGTGCCCTACCTGGTCGCGCTCTTCTTCTTCCTCCTGGCCAACAACCTGATGGGGATCATCCCGGGCATCCAGTTCCCGACGTTCTCCCGCGTCGGCATGGCCTACGCCCTGGCGCTGCTGAGCTGGGTCGTCTACAACGTCGCCGGCATGCGCCGCCACGGTGTCGGCGGCTACTTCAAGCTGCAGACCGTGCCCGCCGGTGTCCGGGGCCCGATCCTGATCCTGCTGATCCCGCTGGAGTTCTTCTCCAACATCCTGGTGCGGCCGGTCACGCTGGCCCTGCGTCTGTTCGCGAACATGTTCGCGGGCCACATGCTGCTGATCCTCTTCGCCCTGGGCGGCGAGTACCTGCTGTTCGAGACCTCCGGCCTCACGCAGCTCGTCGGCCCCGTCGCCTGGGTGATGTTCATCCTCATCACCTTCCTCGAGGTGCTGGTGATGTTCCTCCAGGCCTACGTCTTCGTCCTCCTCACCGCGATGTACATCTCCAGCGCGCTGGCGGACGAGCACTGATCCGGCGGCCCTCCGGGGTCGTCCTGCACCACCCGCACCACCACGAACATCCCAGATCCCCACCGGCCCACAGCGGGCCCAACGAAAGGAAGAAGCCGTGGACGGCTCTCTCAACATGCTCGGTTACGGTCTCGCGACTGTCGGTCCGGGTCTTGCCATCGGTCTCATCTTCGCCGCCTACATCAACGGTGTGGCTCGCCAGCCCGAGGCGCAGGGTCGCCTCCAGCCGATCGCCATCCTGGGCTTCGCCCTCGCCGAGGCGCTGGCCATCATCGGCATCGCCCTCGCGTTCGTCATCTGATCCCTCTCGGCCTGCAACGCTGACCTCGTAGAAGGACTCTTCATGGAGACTGCCACCGTCCGAGCCGCCGGAGGTGAGCTCAACCCCCTCGTGCCGCACCCGGTCGAGATGGTGCTCGCCCTCGTCGTCTTCGGCATCCTCGTCGTGCTCATCAAGAAGTTCGTCGTGCCGGGCTTCGAGGCGACGTTCGCCGAGCGCACCCACGCGATCGAGGGTGGGCTGGCCGCTGCCGAGACCAAGCAGGCCGAGGCCGACGCCAAGATGGCCGAGCTGGAGAAGCAGCTCGCCGACGCCCGCCACGAGGCGGCGCGCATCCGTGAGGAGGCGCGCGAGCAGGGGGCGACCATCATCGCCGAGATGCGGGAGCAGGCGCAGTCCGAAGCCACCCGCATCGTCGACCACGGCAAGACGCAGATCGAGGCGGAGCGCCAGCAGGCGATCACCTCGCTGCGTGCCGAGGTAGGCGCCCTGGCGACCGGCCTCGCCGGTCGGATCGTCGGCGAGAGCCTGGAGGACGACGCTCGCCAGAGCCGCGTCGTCGAGCGCTTCCTCGCCGACCTCGAGACCGGGACGCCGGGGGTCAACTGAGATGACCTCGGACTTCCGCGGAGCCTCGGCCGACGCCGTCGCCACGCTGATCGGTGAGCTGGAGACCCTGGTCTCCGGCTCGCCGGACGTCGCCACCCAGGTCAGTGGGGACCTCTTCTCGGTCGCCACCAGCCTGCGCGGTGAGGGCGCGCTGCGCCGTTTCGCCACCGACGGCTCGGTCGCTGCCGAGGCCAAGACCGGCGTCGTCGGCGAGGTCTTCGGCGGCAAGGTGTCGGAGCAGGCTCTCGGACTCCTGCGTGCGGCCGTGGGTCGCCGCTGGCGGGCCCCGCGCGACCTCGCTGATGCTCTCGAGCACCTCAGCGTCGTGGCGCTGGTGCGTGCCGCTGTCGGGGAGGCCGAGCGCCTGGCCGACGAGCTGTTCGCGTTCAGCCAGGTCGTCAAGGAGCAGCCGTCGCTGCGCGACGCGCTCTCCGACCCGGCCCGGTCGCACGCCGACAAGGCGCGTCTGGTCGACGACCTGCTCGCCGCCAAGGCGCTGCCGTCCACCGTCCGGCTGGTCAAGCAGTCGCTGGCCGGCACCTACCGCACGGTCAGCGTGGCGCTCGCCGAGTACCAGAAGGTCGTCGCCGCCGTGCAGAACGAGGGCGTCGCGACGGTCCGGGCCGCCCGCGAGCTGTCCGCGGACGAGCGCGCCCGCCTGGCCGACGCGCTGTCGCGCCAGTACGGCCGCCCGGTCCACCTCAATCTGGTCGTCGACCCCGCCGTGATCGGCGGCATCCGGGTCGAGATCGGCGACGACGTCATCGACGGGACGGTCTCGAGCCGCCTCGACGACGCCCGCCGCCGCCTCGCCGGCTGACCGACCGCATCCACCCGACTTCGTAGAGACCCAAGAGAGAAGGCACCAAGATGACGGAGCTCTCCATCCGTCCGGACGAGATCCGTGACGCGCTCGCCAAGTACGTCGCCGACTACCAGCCCGACGCGGCGAGCCGCGAAGAGGTCGGCCACGTCGCCTCCGCCGGTGACGGCATCGCCCGCGTCAGCGGGCTGCCCTCGGCCATGGCCAACGAGCTGCTGGAGTTCGAGGACGGCACCCGTGGCCTGGCCCTGAACCTCGACACCCGTGAGATCGGCGTCGTCATCCTCGGTGACTTCGACGGGATCGAGGAGGGTCAGCCCGTGCGCCGCACCGGCGAGATCCTCTCGGTGCCGGTCGGGGACAACTTCCTCGGTCGCGTCATCGACCCGCTCGGTACGCCGATCGACGGCCTGGGCGACATCGAGGCCTCCGGGCGTCGTGCCCTGGAGCTGCAGGCGCCGACGGTCATGGACCGCAAGTCGGTGCACGAGCCGATGGCGACCGGCATCAAGGCGATCGACGCCCTGACCCCGATCGGGCGCGGCCAGCGCCAGCTGATCATCGGTGACCGCGCGACCGGCAAGACCACGATCGCCATCGACACGATCATCAACCAGAAGCAGAACTGGGAGTCGGGCGACCCGTCGAAGCAGGTCCGCTGCATCTACGTCGCGATCGGTCAGAAGGGCTCGACCATCGCCTCGGTGCGTGGCGCCCTCGAGGAGGCCGGCGCGCTGGAGTACACCACCATCGTCGCCTCGCCCGCCTCGGACAGCGCGGGCTTCAAGTACCTCGCCCCGTACACCGGCTCGGCCATCGGCCAGCAGTGGATGTACGACGGCAAGCACGTCCTCATCGTGTTCGACGACCTGACCAAGCAGGCCGAGGCCTACCGTGCCGTGTCGCTGCTGCTGCGTCGCCCGCCGGGCCGCGAGGCCTACCCCGGTGACGTCTTCTACCTGCACAGCAGGCTGCTCGAGCGGTGCGCGAAGCTCTCCGACGAGCTGGGCGCGGGCTCGATGACCGGCCTGCCGATCATCGAGACCAAGGCCAACGACGTCTCGGCGTTCATCCCGACCAACGTCATCTCGATCACCGACGGCCAGATCTTCCTGCAGTCGGACCTGTTCGCCGCCAACCAGCGCCCGGCCATCGACGTCGGTGTGTCGGTCTCGCGTGTGGGTGGCGCGGCCATGACCAAGGCGATGAAGGCCGTCACCGGTTCGCTCAAGGTCGACCTGGCCCAGTTCCGCGCGATGGAGGCGTTCGCGATGTTCGCCTCCGACCTCGACGCGGCCTCGCGCCAGCAGCTCGACCGCGGCCAGCGCCTGATGGCGCTGCTCAAGCAGTCGGCCTACTCGCCCTACCCCCTCGAGGACATGACGGTCTCGCTGTGGCTGGGCACCAGTGGTCGTCTCGACCGCGTCCCCGTCGGCGACGTCCTGCGCTTCGAGCAGGAGTTCCTCGACTACCTCCACCGCTCGCACGACGGTCTCCTGGCCGGCATCCGCGAGTCGAAGAAGTTCGAGGACGAGGACGGCGTGGCCAGCGCGTACGACTCCTTCCTGGACCAGTTCGAGACCTCTGACGGCGGTTCCGTCAAGGTCGGCCACGAGGCCGACGCCGGTGCGCTCGAGGACGACGAGCTCGGCCAGGAGCAGATCGTCAAGCAGAAGCGGGGCTGACCATGGCCGTATCGCTGCGTGAGTACCGCGCGAGGATCAAGTCGACGCAGTCGATGAAGAAGATCACCCGCGCCATGGAGCTCATTGCTGCGTCCCGGATCATCAAGGCGCAGCAGCGGGCCCAGGCGGCAGCGCCCTACGCCCGCGAGCTGACCCGGGCCGTGTCGGCGGTGGCGACGTTCGCGAACGTCGACCACCCGTTGACGAAGGAGGAGGAGAACCCCAAGCGGGCCGCCGTCCTCATCGTCACCAGCGACCGTGGTCTGGCCGGGGCCTACTCCTCGAGCGTGCTCAAGGAGGCCGAGCGCCTCGCCGAGCGACTGCGCGACGAGGGCAAGGAGATCGACACCTTCATCTGCGGTCGCAAGGGCGTGGCCTACTACAAGTTCCGCGAGCGCCCGGTCGAGCAGGCCTGGACGGGATTCTCCGACCAGCCGTCGTACGACGTCGCGGTCGAGGTGGGGGAGACCCTCATCGAGCGGTTCCTGCGCGAGCAGGGCGAGGAGGGTGACGCGGACGAGGTCCACGTCGTCTACACGCGCTTCGTCTCGATGCTCACCCAGGAGCCGACGGCGGTGCGACTGCTGCCGCTGGAGGTCGTGGAGGGCACGGAGGCTCCCGAGGAGTCCGAGCTGTTGCCCCTCTACGAGTTCGAGCCCTCACCGGAGGCGGTGCTCGACGGACTGCTGCCGCAGTACGTCCAGTCCCGCATCTTCTTCTGCCTCCTGCAGTCGGCGGCTTCCGAGCTCGCCGCACGCCAGAAGGCGATGAAGTCCGCGACGGACAACGCCGAAGAGCTGATCAAGAAGTACACCCGCATCGCCAACCAGGCCCGCCAAGCCGGCATTACTCAGGAAATCAGCGAGATCGTGGGTGGCGTCAACGCGCTCGCCGACGCCAACGCCGGTGCCGAATAAGTGGAGTGAGACACAAACATGACTGCAACTCTTGAAGAGACCACCCAGGCCGGCGGCGCCAGCGTGGGCCGCATCGCCCGCGTCATCGGCCCGGTCGTCGACGTGGAGTTCCCCGTCGACAACATGCCGGAGATCTACAACAAGCTGACCGCCGAGATCGTTCTCGACGGCCAGACCACGGTGCTGCCCCTCGAGGTGGCCCAGCACATCGGCGACGGGATGGTTCGCGCCATCTCGCTCAAGCCGACCGACGGGCTGGTGCGCGGTGGCCAGGTCACCGACACCGGGGAGCCGATCATGGTCCCCGTCGGTGACGTCACGCTCGGCCGGGTGTTCAACGCCACGGGCGACGTGCTGAACCTCAACGAGGGCGAGACCCTCGGCGAGCACGAGCGCTGGGGCATCCACCGCAAGGCGCCCGCCTTCGACCAGCTCGAGTCGAAGACCGAGATGTTCGAGACCGGCATCAAGGTCATCGACCTGCTGACCCCCTACGTGACCGGCGGCAAGATCGGTCTGTTCGGTGGTGCCGGGGTCGGCAAGACCGTGCTGATCCAGGAGATGATCGCCCGCGTCGCCAAGAACCACGGCGGTGTGTCGGTGTTCGCCGGTGTCGGTGAGCGCACCCGTGAGGGCAACGACCTCATCGTCGAGATGGAAGAGGCCGGCGTGCTGGGGCAGACCGCCCTGGTGTTCGGCCAGATGGACGAGCCGCCGGGCACCCGCCTGCGCGTCGCGCTGTCCGCGCTGACGATGGCGGAGTACTTCCGCGACGTGCAGAACCAGGACGTGCTGCTCTTCATCGACAACATCTTCCGGTTCACCCAGGCCGGTTCCGAGGTCTCCACCCTGCTGGGCCGCATGCCCTCCGCGGTGGGCTACCAGCCCAACCTGGCTGACGAGATGGGTGTGCTCCAGGAGCGCATCACCTCGACGCGTGGTCACTCCATCACCTCGATGCAGGCGATCTACGTGCCGGCCGACGACTACACCGACCCGGCTCCGGCGACCACGTTCGCCCACCTGGACGCGACCACCGAGCTGTCCCGCGAGATCGCGTCGCTGGGCATCTACCCGGCCGTGGACCCGCTGACCTCGACGTCGCGGATCCTCGACCCGCAGTACATCGGCAAGGAGCACTACGACTGCGCGATCCGCGTCAAGCAGATCCTGCAGCGCAACAAGGAGCTCCAGGACATCATCGCGATCCTCGGTGTCGACGAGCTGTCGGAGGAGGACAAGGTCATCGTGTCCCGCGCCCGCCGCATCCAGCGGTTCCTGTCGCAGAACACCTACGTGGCCAAGCAGTTCACCGGCATCGAGGGTTCGACCGTGCCGGTGGCCGACACCATCGAGGCGTTCAACAAGATCGCGGCCGGCGAGTACGACCACGTGGCCGAGCAGGCCTTCTTCATGTGCGGCGGTCTGGACGACGTCGAGCAGAAGTGGGCCGAGATCCAGAAGTCCCTCTGATGGCACGCGACGTCGGCACCGGGCTGCACGTCGAGCTCGTCGCGGCGCACCGGACCGTGTGGTCCGGCGCGGCGTCGATGGTCATCGCCCGTACGACCGAGGGCGACATCGGCGTGCTGGCGGGTCACGCCCCGCTGCTGTCGCTGCTGATCGACGCCGAGGTGGAGATCGCAGCCGAGGACGGGATCGTGCACGCCGTGGTCGACGGTGGGTTCATCTCGGTCGCTGATGACCGGGTCTCGATCCTCAGCCAGCACGCCCTGCTGGCCGAGGAGATCCACATCGACGAGGCCAAGGCTGCCCTCGCGGCAGCCGAGGGCCTGCCCACCGGGGACGAGCGTGAGGTCGAGATCCGTCGTGCCTCCGCCCGTATCCGTGCGGTCGAGAAGGCCGGCTGACCCGACCGTCCGAGGTCCCGACCGTGCCGCTAGGGTGATGCCCTCAGCACGGTCGGGACTTGGGCAGGGGGACGTGGATGCCGGTGTGGCAGTGGCTGCTCGATGCAGCCGGTGTGCTCCTGGTCCTCGTGCTCCTCTACGGCCTCGCCCTCGTCGTGCGTCGCCGGGTGATCGCCCGTGACGGCGGCACCTTCGAGCTCAGCCACCGCGTCCGGTCCGACAGGGCCGGACGCGGTTGGCTTCTCGGCATCGGCCGCTACTCCGGCGAGCAGCTGGAGTGGTTCCGCATCTTCTCCCTGTCCCCGCGCGCCAAGCGCTGCTGGCAGCGCACCGAGCTGACCTACGAGGAGCGTCGGGCGCCCGAGGGCCCGGAGCAGTCCGCGCTCTTCCCCGACCACGTGGTGATCGTGTGTCGCAGCGACGACGGCATCGTCGAGCTGGCGATGGGCACCAGCTCCCTCACGGGGTTCCAGTCCTGGCTCGAGGCGCGTCCGCCGGGCGCTGAGATGCCCGGCTCGCGCTGAGGTCGGGAGCGGCTCGGTGACCGGTCGGTCGCGGGACGCCCTGCAGGACGCCCGCCACGCCGTGGCATGGACCTTCGTGCTGAACGGGCTGGTCTTCGCCTCCCTGGTCGCGCGCCTGCCGGACCTGCGCGAGCGGCTCGCGCTGAGCAACACCGCCCTGGGCCTGCTGCTGCTGGCGGTGGCCGTCGGTTCGATGCTGGCCCTGCCCACCACCGGTCACGTGATCGCCCGCGCCGGCGCGGCGCGCACGGTGCGGCTGGGGGCCGGGCTCGACACCTGCGGTCTCGGCGTCGCCGCCGCCGGCGCGACTCTCGGATCGCTGCCCCTGACCACCCTCGGGCTGTTCGTGCACGGTGCCGGGACGGGCGTGTGGGACGTGGCCATGAACGTGGAGGCGGCCGAGGTGGAGCGGCGCCTGGCCCGCACGATCATGCCGCGGTTCCACGCCGGGTGGAGCCTGGGTTCGATCATCGGCGCCGGCGTCGGGGTGGCGGTCCTGGCCGCGGGGGTGCCGCTGCTGGCCCACCTGCTCGTCGTGAGTGGCCTGGCCCTGGTCCTCGCCTGGCGCAGCGGCGCCCGCTACCTGCCCACCCGCCGACCCGTGGACGGGGCCGGGTCGGGGGAGGACGGGCCCGTCCGCCGCGCCTCGCCGTGGACCGAGCCGCGCACGCTCGCGATCGGGGTGATGGTGATGGCCTTCGCGATGGTCGAGGGCACCGCCAACGACTGGCTCTCGCTCGCGCTGATCGACGGCTACGGGGTCCAGCACTGGGTCGGCGTGGCCGGCTTCGGGCTCTTCGTCGTGGCCATGACCACCGGACGGCTGGTGGGCCCGGTGCTCCTGGACCGGTGGGGACGCGCGCCGGTCCTGTGGGCCAGCACGGCGCTCGCAGGGGCCGGGGTGCTGCTCACGGTGCTGGGGGCGTCGCTGCCGCTGGTGGCCGTCGGGATCCTGGTGTGGGGCCTCGGGGCGTCGTTGGGCTTCCCGGTGGGCATGAGCGCCGCCGCCGACGACCCGGAGGGTGCTGCGCTGCGGGTCTCGGTGGTCGCCACCATCGGCTACGGGGCGTTCCTCGCGGGACCACCCCTGCTCGGTCGGCTCGCCGACCGGGTCGGCACCCTCGAGGTGCTGCTCGTGGTGGCCGTGCTGATGGTGCCGGCAGCCGCCGGCGTCAGCGCGACCCGCCGGGCACCCACAGCACGTCGCCCTGCTCACGGTTCGTGTAGCGGGCCAGGATGAAGACCAGGTCCGAGAGCCGGTTGAGGTAGGTGATGGCCAGCGGGTTCATCGTCTCGCCGTGCTCGGCGTGCGCCGACCAGGCCGACCGCTCCGCACGACGTACGACGGTGCGCGCGACGTGCAGCTGGGCCCCGCCCACGGTGCCGCCGGACAGGATGAAGGAGCGCAGCTTCTCCAGGTGCTCGTTGTAGTGGTCGCACCAGCCCTCGAGGCGGTCGACGTAGTCCTGGGTGATCCGCAGTGGCGGGTACTCGGGGTCCGCGACGATCGGGGTGCAGAAGTCCGCACCCACGTCGAAGAGGTCGTTCTGCACGTGGACGAGCACCTTCACGACGTCGTCCTCGAAGTCGCCCTGGGCCACAGCGAGCCCGAGCTGGGCGTTGGCCTCGTCGACGTCGGCGTAGGCCTGGAGCCGGGTGTCGGTCTTCGTGGTGACGCTCATGTCGCCGAGTCGGGTCTCACCGGCGTCGCCGGTCCGGGTGTAGATGCGCGTCAGGTTGACCATGGACGAAGGGTAGCCAGCACGACGACACGTGACGAAAAGTGTCCGATCGGTGCAACCTTCCGGGCCGCTGACGCGTCATGGTGGGTGAGGACGACGTCGGAGCGCCCCGGTCTATCGGGAGATCGGGCAGCGGGACGCACGGGAGGACCACATGCAGATCACCACCGAGGGAGCCGTCGTGCGGCTGCACGGCGACTTCGACGTGCGCAGCACCACCGAGGTCCGGGCGGCCGTCTACGACCACCTGGGCGCCCACGACCACGTCGTGGTCGACCTGACCGCGGTCGAGGTCGTCGACCTCACCGCGCTGAAGGTGCTGGCCGTGGCCAGCCGCAGCGCCGACCTCGAGGGACGGCACCTGACGCTGCGCGGCTGCGGCCCCGCCGTACGACGGCTGCTGCACCTCTCGCACCTGATCCGGGTGGTCGACCTGGACCGCGCCGCGGTGCCGGCCTGACCCAGGTCCGACGCCCCGGTGTCGGATAGACCACACGTCCACCGGTTACCAGCGCGTAGGAACCGTTCTACCCTCTGTGCATGACGGAGATGGAGCGCCCCCTGGTCGATCGTCCCGAGAAGGACCGCCCGTGGGTGATGCGCACCTACGCCGGCCACTCGACCGCCCAGGCGTCGAACGAGCTGTACCGCAACAACCTGTCGAAGGGCCAGACCGGGCTGTCGGTGGCCTTCGACCTGCCGACGCAGACCGGCTACGACCCCGACTCGGTGATGTCGACCGGCGAGGTCGGCAAGGTGGGCGTCCCGGTGCCGCACCTGGGGGAGATGCGCCACCTCTTCGACGACATCCCGCTGACCTCGATGAACACCTCGATGACGATCAACGCCACCGCCATGTGGATGCTGGCGATGTACCAGGTGGTGGCCGAGGAGCAGAACCCCGACCTCACCGCTGAGGAGGTCGCCGCGCAGCTGGCCGGCACCACCCAGAACGACATCATCAAGGAGTACCTCTCGCGGGGCACCTACGTGTTCCCGCCCGAGCACTCGCTTCGCCTGATCAGCGACATGATCGCCTACACGGTCCACCAGATCCCGAAGTGGAACCCCATCAACATCTGCAGCTACCACCTGCAGGAGGCGGGCGCGACGCCCACCCAGGAGCTCGCCTACGCACTGTGCACCGCGATCGCGGTCCTCGACCAGGTCAAGGCCTCCGGGCAGGTCGCCGAGGATGACTTCGAGAAGGTCGTCGGACGCATCTCGTTCTTCGTCAACGCCGGCGTGCGCTTCGTCGAGGAGACCTGCAAGATGCGGGCCTTCGTCGAGCTCTGGGACGAGATCACCCGGGAGCGCTACGGCGTCCAGGACCCCAAGATGCGGCGCTTCCGCTACGGCGTCCAGGTCAACTCGCTCGGGCTCACCGAGGCCCAGCCCGAGAACAACGTCCAGCGCATCGTGCTCGAGATGCTGGGCGTGACGCTGTCGAAGAACGCCCGGGCGCGCGCCGTGCAGCTGCCCGCCTGGAACGAGGCCCTCGGTCTGCCGCGTCCCTGGGACCAGCAGTGGTCGCTGCGGCTGCAGCAGGTGCTGGCCTTCGAGTCCGACCTGCTGGAGTACGAGGACATCTTCGACGGCTCGACCGTGATCGCGGCGAAGGTCGCCGAGCTGGTCGAGGGCGCCAGGGCCGAGATCGACCGGGTGCAGGCCATGGGCGGGGCGATCGCGGCGGTGGAGTCCGGCTACATGAAGGAGGAGCTCGTCTCGGCCCATGCCGCCCGCCGGGCCCGCATCGAGTCCGGCCAGGAGATCATCGTCGGGGTCAACAAGTACGAGACCACCGAGCCGTCCCCGCTGACCGCGGACGTCGACGGGGCGATCATGATGGCCGACCCCCGGGCCGAGCAGTCGGCACGCGACTCGGTCACCGAGTGGAAGGCCCAGCGCGACGAGCAGCAGGTCGTCGACGCCCTGGCGGCGCTGGCCGAGGCCGCCAAGGGCAGCGAGAACCTGATGGCAGCGACCCTGGTCGCGGCCCGTGCCGGTGCGACGACCGGTGAGTGGGCCGGCACCCTGCGCGAGGTCTTCGGAGAGTTCCGGGCGCCCACCGGTGTCTCCGGAGCCGTGGGCGTCGCCGGCGCAGGCGCCGAGATCACCGCCGTGCGCGAGCGGGTGCGGGCCACAGGGGAGGAGCTCGGCGGCCGGCTCCGCCTGCTGGTCGGCAAGCCCGGCCTCGACGGTCACTCCAACGGGGCCGAGCAGGTCGCGGTGCGGGCCCGCGACGCAGGGTTCGAGGTCGTCTACCAGGGCATCCGCCTCACCCCCGAGCAGATCGTCTCCGCGGCCGTGGCCGAGGACGTGCACTGCGTCGGGCTCTCGATCCTGTCCGGGTCGCACATGGAGCTGGTGCCGGCCGTGCTCCAGGGTCTGCGCGACGCCGGCGCCGCGGACGTCCCCGTCATCGTCGGCGGGATCATCCCCGACTCCGACGCCCGACGGCTCAAGGAGCAGGGGGTCGCGGCGGTCTACACGCCCAAGGACTTCGGGCTCACCGAGATCATGGGCGGCATCGTCGACGTCATCCGCGCCGCCCACGACCTGGACTGATCTGCGCTGGTGGTCGAGCAGTGACGAGCGCCAGCGAGGAGCGTCGTCGAGGCCCGGTGAGCTGACCGGTCGCCGTACGCCGCTCGACCGACGGGGACGACGCTCGAACGGCGGTGGGTCAGCTCAGGCGCAGGGTGCTGAGGAAGGAGAGCACCTCGCGGCGGACCTGAGGGGCCCGCTGCTCGAGGGGCAGCGCGCTGCCGGTGCCGGGGAAGGTGCGGGTGCGCACAGCGGAGCTGGACCGGAAGCGGCCGGCCTGCTCCTCGGCGGCACCGTCGCGGATCCGTGCGTCGTCCGCGCCGAAGAGGAGCAGCGCGGGAGCCTCGATGGAGCCGGTGTCGAGCGCGAGGCTGGTGACCATGCCCGCGAGGCTGAGGACGTCGCCGCAGGGGACGTCGTTGCGCTGGCGGACGGCGGTGCGCTGGACCCGCGCCGGCGCGGAGGCGAACAGGAGCTCGCGGAAGTCCCGGCGGGTCTCGCCGAAGCCCACGTAGTCGGCGCCGAGGCAGGTCACGCCCTGGCGGAGGGACTCCTGGACCGCACGCTGCGAGAACCGGTTGTCGGTCCACGACATGAGGACCAGACCCTCGACGTCGTCGAAGGTCGAGGCCTCGAGCTGGGCGACGGCGGCGCCGAGCCCGTGGCCGTGGACGACCACGTGACCGGCAGCCGGCGTCGTGGTGCCCACCGGGCCGGTGAAGCGGAAGTTGCCGGACTTCAGGTGCTGGACGACCTGGTGCAGCATCGTGGCCTGCGCGCCGAGGCAGGTGTCGCGGCCCGAGTCGAGGGCGTTCTGGTCGTAGCCCAGCCGCGTGAGCACCAGCGAGGTCTCGCCGCGCTGGGCCAGCTTGCGGGCGTAGTCGAAGCGACGGGGGGAGTCGAGGCCCCAGAACCAGCCGCCGGTGCCGGCATCGTGGACCAGGACGTTGATGCGGTTGGCGCCGTCGAGGCCCAGCACGTCGCCCCGGGGGCCGACCAGCCGCGCGGTGACGGTGTAGTCCTGGCCGTCGGGCACGCACAGGAGGTCGGTGTCGTTGGTGTTGACCAGGTCGAAGGCGACCTGGCGGGAGATCACGCGCTGCTCGCCGGCCGGCCCGGCCACGGCCTGTCCGGCCACGGCTCCGACCAGCGCGCCGGTGAGCGCTCCGACGACCAGTCCGGCGAGCAGGGTGCGCAGGGTCGACGTCATGTCGTTGAACGTATGTCAATAAAGAGGCCAGCCACAAACCATCGGTATGTGAGATGGGCGACGTCGAGCGGTCGCCCGTGTCGCGGCCGGGTCCCGACACGGGCCCGTGATCACCCCGGCGGGCGTGAGGACGCCGTCGACTCCGGGCAGAAGGCCTCGCGCGGCGATCCGGTGTGCAGCTCCTCGGGCAGCAGCACCGACACGTCGTCGGCGAAGGCGCCGGCGGTCCGGGTGCGCAGGACCACCTCGGTGACGAACGCGCCGGCCCGCGCCGAGAGGGTCTCGCAGCCGCTCATCAGCAGCGAGAGCGTCACCTCAAGCTGTCCGCCTCCCGGCACCACGGTCACGCCGTCGTCCGCGGCGACGAGGTCGACCGGCGTGAAGAGGCGCGAGGACGGCTGCTCGTCGGCGAGGCCGGCGACCTCGACGGGCAGTCGGCCGTCGTTGTGCAGGACGAAGGTGTAGCGCAGCGTTCCCTGGTCGGCGTAGCGGACCTGGCGCACCGTGCGCTCAGCCACCGTGAAGGTGCCGGTGGCCTCGGTCCCGGCGACGTCGACCGGGCCCGAGGTGCTCAGCCGGGGTCCGCCCCGCGCCACCGCGGCGGCGGTGAGGGCGCCGAGCAGCAGTGCGACCACCAGCGCGGCCGCACCCACCCGCCCCCACCGTCGCGGACGGCGTACGACGCTCACGACGCGCGGCGGGCCGGTCGCGGCCGGCGTCGCGCCAGGAGCAGCAGGCCGAGCCCGGTGAGCGGCGCGAGCAGCAGCGAGGGAGCACCGCTGTCGCCCGCGGCGGTGCCGGAGGTGACGGCCGCCGCTCGAGCGGACCCGGGCCGCGTCGGGCTGTCGAACCAGTTGCACTGCGGGGGGTGGCGCCAGGTCGGGTCGTTGCGGTCGTACTGGCTGCAGCTGAGGAAGCCGGCGTCCTTGACGGTCAGTCCCGGCACCAGCACGGACCCGCCCTGGTCGCACGGCAGCGGGGGCACGACGAAGTTGTCGTCCTGCCGGCCGTCGGCGTACTCGTTGTCCTCCCAGCAGTTGCCGAGCCCCTGGTCGTCCCACCAGTGGTCCGAGCCGTTCTCCAGCACCCGACCGGCGGGGGTGGTGCCCATGTGGTTGGCGAAGGTGCGGTTGTGGTTGCTCGTGTCGAGCTGCTTGGTGGGGTCGAACTCGTCGCGCAGCACCGCGGGCACCCAGAACTGCATCGTGCCGTGCCGCCAGTTGTCGTAGATCCAGTTGTGGTCGGTGGAGTTGAAGTTGCCGCCGGCGATCAGCACGCCGGTGCCGACGGGGGTCGGCACGACGGGGCACACGGTGCCCTCGGCGTACCCGCGCTCGGGCATCGGCTTGGCGCACACGCCGGTGTCGACGAACTCGGTGTAGTAGTTGGAGTTGTTCGAGAAGATCCGGTTGCGGCTCCACCGCGCGTGGTCCTGGGGCAGGCCCGGGTGGCCGGGGAACAGCGAGTCGGTGGCGATGCCGGTCGCGTTGTTGAAGAAGTCGTTGTGGTGGGCGTAGATCGAGTTGCCGGCCGTGCCCGAGTAGCCCAGCGTGTTGTCGTGGCTGGAGTTGCGCTTGATCTCTATGGCGTAGCGGGTCGGCTCGAAGTTCTCGTTGTCGGCGTTGATGTCCGCGCCGGAGCCGGGGTAGATGCCCGAGTCGCCGTTGAAGTAGGCCTCGGAGTTCTTGATCAGGCCGTGGTCGCTGGCGAAGGCGAGGATGCCGTACTCGTCGTTGGCGCGCGCCACGATGTCGTCGATGACGAAGCCGTCGGTCTCCAGGACGTAGATCGCGTTGAACTCGGCCTGCTCGAAGGTCATCCGGCGCAGGTAGAAGCCGCCGGCCCGGTCGACGCGCAGCGCGTTGAGCTTGCGGAAGCGGTTGTCCACGAGGACGTCGTGCGCGTCGGCCCCGGTCCCGACCAGCTGGGTCCCGCAGAACTTGCTGTCGCAGGCGATCGAGTCGTCGCCGGGGGTGCGGTCACCGAAGACCGAGATCAGGTTGAGGTTGCCCGAGCAGCGCCGCTGGTCGGCGTACGACAGGGCGATCGGGTCGGAGGTGCCGTCGTCCGCGGGGGCCGAGGCGCCCGAGTCGGGGGAGGAGAGGCTGCCGATGTACTCAGCGGCCAGCAGCGGGTCGTCGGAGTCGGTGGCCAGGTGCGAGCAGTAGCGGCTGCGGTCGTCCTTGCCCCACCGGGTCTCGTCGTAGGAGCCGGGCAGCACGTAGATCGAGGTGCCACGGCGCGAGATGCTGTTGATCGCTGCCTGGATGGAGGAGTAGCGACACTCCTGGAGCAGGCGCTTGTTCGCGCGCTTGAGCGTCCCGGGGCGCATCCGGCGCACCTCGCGCGGACTCTCGTCGGCACATACCACCCGACGCCGCGGGTTGTCGTAGCCGAGGAAGCGCGGGACCTCGGAGGTGCCGTCGGGGAAGACCGCCGGACGCTCCTCGTGGGCGGCGGCCGGGGATGCGCCGAGGCCGAGGCCCACGCCGGCCACCCCCAGGCCGAGGGCGACCGCCAGGGCGAGCGGGAGTGGAGATCGGGTGCGGGCTCGCGGGGAGGTCCGAGGCATGGGGGTCCTTTCGGGGGGTGGTGACTCCACGCGAACGATCGGGCCGTGACGCAGGTTACGTCCGAGGGGTCGTCCGGACCCGCGCCCGCCCACGGGCTGCCCCGGAGGGCGTCGTCGTCTAGACCACGGCGCCCGTAGTCGGCCGTTCCGGTGTGACGTACGTGACCTTCCACGGTGAAGGGTCGTTCTGCTTCCACCTAGGTCCCCCGACCGTCCCCACCCCTGGAGAAGACCGTGTCCCTGTCGCGGCTCGTGCTGCCGGTCCTGCCCGCCCTGATGATCACCGTCCTGCCCGGCGCCGCCCTGGCGGACGGGCCCACCGACCCGAGCCGGGCCGGAGCCGGCGACGAGAGGACGGCCCGGTCCGACCTGGAGCCGGGCCGGATGCAGGGAGCCTCGGTCGTGAAGTCCGGGTGGTGGTACGTCGCCAACGAGCCGCCGCCGGACACCGGCGTGGTCGCGGCACCGCAGCCGCCCGCACCCACCACCCCGGCCGGCTCGATGCCGGTCGCAGCCGTGCTGGGCGAGGCCCTGAAGGTCTCGGCCGTGGAGTTCGCCCTCGAGGCGGAGCCCGGCTCGAGCATCGACCGCTTCGAGATGGTGCTGCAGGAGTCCGGTGCACCCGCGGCAGCGCTCGGGGGCGAGGTGGCCAGCGTGGTCGCCTGCCCGGTGACCGAGCTCTTCTGGGCCGACGGCCAGGGGGCTGCGTGGAAGAACCGCCCCACCTACGACTGCGACCGCGCCGAGGCTGCGGGCGTGCGTGACGACCAGGGGCGCTGGAGCTTCGACCTCACCGCCGTGGCCTCCGGATGGACGGACACCGACTTCGTCGGCTCGCGCGGCATCGTCCTGGTGGAGAAGGCCGAGGCGCCGGAGTCCTTCGACGTGGCCTTCACCGGCTTCCAGGACGACGGGGTCGGCCTCGTCGTGCGGACGACGGCCCCCGAGGGCACCGACGGCACCGACGGCGCCGGCACGGACGGGACGGACGGGACCGACGGGACCGAGGGCGGGTCCACCAGCGGCGGCACGTCCGGTGGTGCGCTCGGTGGCGGCTCCGGCGGCGGCGGCGACGGCCTCGACGGCCTCGGCGGCTTCGACGACACCTCCACCGACGGCTCCGCCCTGGGCGCCCCGGCCGGCTCCTCTCCCGACGCCGGCGCGGGCGGCGGTGGTGACGGCGCGGACGGCTCGATCGAGGCCGGCGCGGTCCCGGTCGCCGCGAACATCGCCTGGTACTCCGGGCTGCCGCGCGGCGTGGTCGTGCTGCTGCCCTTCGTGCTCGCCCTGGCCTACCTGATGATGCTGGCGCTCGGCCCCGCCGGGCGACCCGACCCGGCGGCCAACCGACGAGGGGTGAGCCGGGCACTCGACCGGTTGCGCGACTCCCGCGGTCTCGGCGCCCTGAAGGTGGTCCGATGAGGACGCGACGCAACACCGGC
This sequence comes from Nocardioides dokdonensis FR1436, assembly GCF_001653335.1. NCBI lineage: Bacteria > Bacillati > Actinomycetota > Actinomycetes > Propionibacteriales > Nocardioidaceae > Nocardioides > Nocardioides dokdonensis. The sequence continues at coordinate 4,132,073 of NZ_CP015079.1, read as the reverse complement.
CGGATGGCCGGACGGCACGTGGCCGCCCTCGGTCTCGTGCTGGCGCTCGCCGCGACCGGGTGCGGGCAGAAGGCGGGCGTCAGCGCCGTCTACGCCGGGGGTCAGGTCCAGCAGGGTGCCGGCGGCGCCTTCGGCGCGCCCGGCACCGGCGGTGACGACTTCGGTGGCGGCGGAGGAGCCGGTGGTGGCGACGCGTTCGGTGGCTCCGGCTCGGGCGGTGGCGGCCTCGGCGGCTCCGGCTCCGGCTCCGGCTCGGGCTCCGGCTCCGGCTCCGGCCCCGGCTCGGGCTCCGGTGGCGGTGAGGACGGCAGCGGCGGCTCGGAGGGCTCGGGCGGCACCGATGGGGGCAGCAGCTCCGGCGGCGACGCCACCGGGGTGACGTCCTCGACCATCAAGATCGGCGTGCACGCGCCGGTCACCGGCGCCGCGGCCATCCCGCAAGCGTCGTTCGAGCGGGCGGTCGGCGTCTACTTCGACTCCGTCAACCGCGCCGGCGGCATCAACGGTCGCAAGGTCGAGGTGCTCTTCGAGGACGACGGCTTCGACCCGAACCGCGCCCGCTCGGTCTGCAAGACCATGGTCGAGCAGGAGGAGGTCTTCCTCCTGATCGGTGGCGCAGGCGCCGACCAGATCGACGCGTGCGCCCGGTACGCGGCCGCCGCGAAGGTGCCCTACCTCTCGGGCGGTGTGCACCAGACCCGACCCGGGCTCGGCCCGTTGAGCAACCTGGGCACCTACTTCGCGCTGTCGCTGGCCTACGAGCAGCAGGTCCCGCTGCTGGCCCGCCTGGTCAAGACGCAGTTCGGCGGCCAGAAGGCTGCCGTGATCGTCGCGGACAACGACAGCCTCGACAGCTTCTACAACGCTTCCGACAGCCAGATCAAGGCCGTCGCGGGCAGCAACCTCGTGCTCTCCCGGCGGATCCCGAAGAACACCACCAGTGACGCTCCTGCGGTCGGCACGTCGATCTGCCAGAGCGGCGCCAAGGTGGTGCTCTGGAACGCCAGCCCGAGCTCGTTCCTGAACGTGCTGAAGTCGATGGCGTGCTCGGTGACCTTCATCGGTCCCGGCCTCAGCAACGGCCTCAACATCGTCGCGCAGGTCGGCTGCCCGAACGTGTCCGGCGCGATGTTCTACTCGCCCATGCCGGGCATGGACGTGATGCGCCAGGACAAGGCGTTCGTCTCGGCCTACCAGCAGAAGAACAACGCCAGCCCGGACGACATCGGGGCGGCGATCTACGGTCTCGAGCAGATGGTCGGCGCGATGCTCAAGGCGACCGGCAAGGACCTGACCCGCGAGTCGTTCATGGCCACCATCGCCCGGGTCAAGAACTTCAATCCGGGCGTCTTCCCGCCGACCAGCTTCTCCAGCCGTTACGGCGGCACCGCGATGCACCTGCTCAGGGCCGACTGCAACAAGAACGAGTTCGTCACCGTCCGGCGCAACGAGCGGCCGTGAGCGGGCTCGGGCAGGAGATCGCCGTCGCGATCGTCACCGGTCTGCTGCAGGGCTGCGTCTACGCGCTGGTGGCGCTGGGGATCGTGCTGGTCTTCCGCGCCTCCGGGGTCTTCAACTTCGCCCAGGCGGAGTTCGGCACCACCGGGCTGTTCGCGGCGTACGCCGCCCTGACGCTGTGGGGCTGGAGCTACACCTGGGCGATCGCGTTCGGCCTCGGCGTCGCTGTCGCGATGGGACTGCTCACCGAGCGCCTGGTCGTGCACCCGCTGCGCAACGCCTCACGGGTCACCGTGCTGGTGGGCACCGCGGGAGTGGCGCTGGCGGCGATCGGGATCCAGTTCTGGCAGTTCAACGACACCCTGATCATGACGATGCCGCGGATCGTGGACTCGTTCTTCCTGGTGCCGGTGATCGGGGCGCCGGTGACCGTGCAGCAGCTGATCACCCTCGGGGTGCTGGTCGTCGCCTCGGTCACGCTGGCGCTGTTCTTCCGCTCGCCCGCCGGGCTGACCATCCAGGCGGCCCAGCAGGAACCGACCGCGGCCGAGCTCGTCGGGATCAGCGTGCGCCGCGTCTCGATGCTCACCTGGGCGATGGCCGCCCTGCTCGGTGGGCTCGCCGGCATCCTGTCCGGCCCGAACCTGACCTTCACCGCCGGCTTCCTGAGCTTCGGGGCCGGCCGTGCGCTGCTGCCGGGATTCATGGCCGCGGTGCTCGCCGGCATGCGCAGCATGCCCGGCGCCGTCGCCGGCGGCCTGACGGTCGGCGTGGTCGAGCAGATGGGGACCCTGTCGATGATGATCGAGATCCCCGGGGCCCGGGCGATGCTGCTGTTCGGCTTCCTCCTCGTGGTGCTGATGGTGCGTCCCCAGGGCATCTTCGTGCCCCGGACGGCGGCTGCGGCATGAGCGACGCGACGACCGTGCTGCCGGCGGTGCCCGGGGAGCAGCCCGAGGGGCAGCCTGCGCACTTCCGTCCCGGCCGCGGGGGCTGGATCGCCCGCGGACTGGTGTGGGCGGTCCTGGCCTGGGTCGTGCTCGGGATCCCGACGAACGTGCTCTCGCCCTTCGAGGTCGGCGTCACCGACGTCGACGTGGCCTCGCTCGCGGCCATCTACGCGATCGGGGCGCTGTCGCTCAACGTGCTGCTCGGCTACTGCGGGCAGATCTCGCTGGGCCACCAGGCCTTCGTCGGGGTGGGCGCCTTCGCCTCCGCCTACATCGTCACCGATCTCCAGCTGAGCTTCTTCCTCGCGGTCGGGGTCGCCGCCGCTTTCGGGGCCGTCCAGGCGGTGCTCCTGGGTGCGGTGTCGCTGCGCCTGACGGGGCTGTACTTCGCCCTGGTGACGCTGGCCTACGGCTCCTTCGCCCAGGAGACCCTCTTCGGTCTCTCGTCGCTGACCGGTGGCGAGGGCGGCAAGCCGGCCCCGCGACCGGACTTCTTCACCAGCGGCTACCGCTACTACTACCTGTGCCTGGGCTTCCTGGCCGTGGTGCTGTGGCTGGACTGGCGGCTGACGTCGTCGAAGGCCGGCCGGGCGATGGCGGCGCTGCGCGAGAACCCGCGGGTGGCGGCGTCGTACGGCATCAACGTGCGGGCCTACATCCTGGTCGCCTTCGCCGTCTCCGGCCTCTTCGCCGGGGTGGCGGGTGCCCTGGTCGCCCACCACGACGAGGTGATCGTGCCCAGCTCCTTCGACTTCCGCCTGGCGCTGCTCTTCGTGCTGATGACCGTGGTCGGCGGACTGCGCAACCGGGTCGGGGTGGTGCTCGGCGCGGTGTTCTTCGCGCTCCTCGAGGAGGGCGCGCTGGTCAGCATGTTCGGTCTCGAGGGGTTCTTCGAGGGGCTGCTGGGCCTGCCCACGGAGTTCGTCTCGCTGGTCGTGGGACCGATCCTGCTGGTCCTGACCCTCACCCTCTACCCCGGCGGGATCGGGCAGCAGATCGCCCCGATCCGCCTCTGGCTCACCGGCCACCGCTTCGACCGGCACGCCGGCGGGGTCAACGACGTGGAGGTCACCGATGTCCGTGCTTGAGATCGACCACCTGACGATCCGCTTCGGCGGCATCACCGCCCTCAACGACGTGAGCCTGCGGGCGGGGGAGTGGGAGATCGTCGGCATCATCGGACCGAACGGGGCCGGCAAGACCACCCTGTTCAACTGCATCACCGGCTTCTACTCCCCGACCGCCGGCCGGGTGCGCTACCGCGGCACCGACATCACCGAGATGGCGGTGCACCGACGCACCGCGCTGGGGATCGGTCGCACCTTCCAGAACGTCGGCCTGGTCAAGAACGCCAGCGTCGCGGAGAACCTGGCCACGGCCCAGCACCTGCAGGTCTCGTACGACCCGTGGGCGGGCATCGCCGGCGGACCGAGCACGTTCACCGAGGAGCGGCGCCTCTCCGAGCGCAGCCAGCTGATCCTCGACCTGCTCGACCTGCGCCACGTGAGCCGCGAACGGGTCGCGGACCTGCCCTACGGCGTGCTCAAGAAGGTGGAGATCGCCGCTGTCCTGGCCACCGACCCCGACCTGCTGCTGCTCGACGAGCCGGGTTCCGGCATGGGTCCCGAGGAGGCGCTGGCCCTGGGCGACACGCTGCTGGAGCTGCGCAAGGAGTTCGGGCTGAGCATCGTGATGATCGACCACCACGTCCCGCTGGTGACCCGGGTCTCCGACTACGTCTACTGCCTGAACTTCGGCGAGGTGCTGGCCGAGGGCAAGCCCGACGACGTACGACGTCACCCCGAGGTCGCCCGGGCCTACCTGGGCATCGATCCCGAGCCCGAGTCCGAGCCCGAGCCGCTCGCGGAGTCGACGCTGGTCCTGCCGCGCGTGGGAGGGGAGCGATGAGCCTGCTGGAGGTGCGTGGGCTGGTGGTGGGCTACGGCCCGCACCCGGTGCTCCACGCGATCGACTTCGACGTCGAGGAGGGCGAGGTGTGCGTGCTGCTCGGCCTCAACGGGGCAGGCAAGTCGACCACCGTCAACACGATCGCCGGCCTGCTTCGCCCGCAGTCGGGGGAGGTGCGCCTGGACGGCAGGTCGCTGGGCCGGCGCTCGCCCTCCGCCCGGGTCAAGCAGGGGATCTCGCTGTGCCCAGAGGGGCGGAGGGTCTTCCCGCGGCTCACCGTGCGCCAGAACCTGCGGCTGGGCGCCTGGAGCCGGCGGCGCAGCCCCCGCGCCGTGCGCGAGCAGCACGACCTGGTCTTCGACTACTTCCCCCGGCTCGTCGAGCGCCAGGACCAGCTGGCCGGCACCCTCTCGGGCGGCGAGCAGCAGATGCTGGCCGTGGGGCGGGCCCTGATGTCGCGTCCGCGGCTGCTGCTCATCGACGAGGCGTCGCTGGGACTCAGCCCGGCCCTGGCCCGGACCGTCTGGGAGGTCACCTCGCGCATCCGCGACGGGGGCACCACCGTCCTCATGGTCGAGCAGAACGCGGGGGCCCTGCCCTTCGCCGACCGCGCCCTGATCATGGAGAAGGGCACCGTGCTCCACACCGCCGTGGGGGAGCAGATCCGCAACGTCAACCTCCGTGAGGCCTACCTCGGAGCTTAGGAGTCACCATGCAGAACAACCTCGGTCGTCTCGGCGGGCAGCTCGGAGTGCTCCTGTGCCTGCTCGGCTTCCTCGTCATCTTCTTCGGGTGGAACGGTGCCGCCAGCACCGATTACGTGCCCGCGCAGTTCCCGTTCCTCATCTCCGGCGGCATCGTCGGCACCGCGGTCGTCATCATCGGCGCGGCCATGATCCTCGTGCAGAACTTCCGCACCGACATGGCACGCCTCGAGGCGGCCGTGGAGCGGGTCGCGCTGGCCATCGAGCGCCAGGGCGCCGATGCCGGGGCCGTCGGCGCCGGCATCGACTCCTACGTCGTGGCGGGCAGCGAGTCCTACCACCGCGTCGAGTGCTCGCTCCCGGAGGCACGGGCCGAGGCGCACCTGGTGCCGCTGACCGACGTCGCGGGCAGCCCCCTGCAGCCGTGCCGGGTCTGCCTGCCGCCGACCTTCGGCCGGCTGGCCACGCACTGAGCGGCGCCGGGAGGCCGGCGGTCAGGTACGGGCGACGCGCCGGCTCAGGGCCAGGATGACCAGCACGCCGGCGCCGGCGCCGGCCAGGGCGCCGACCAGCACGCCCCACCCGCCCAGGGCGTCGTCCAGCAGCACGGCGCCTAGGGCGGCGAGCAGCAGCACCATCATCCCGAGCATCGCGTTGCGCATCACCTCGCGCAGGAAGAGGGCGCTGAACGACGTGGCGCCCAGCGCCTCCTCGAGAGGCACCGCGCGCAGGACCGCGCTCGGCTCGACCGGGCCGTAGATGTGCGGGAAGAGCTCGTCACCGCCAGCGGTGGCCGGCTCCTGCACGACCCGGCTGGTCAGACGGTCGGTGTCGATCTCCAGCAGGAGCAGCGGCTCGCTCGCCTGGGCGTAGTAGCGCGCGTGCACACCGCGCCACTGCTCGGCGCGCGCCGCGTGGATGAAGCCCTCCTCGTCGAGGGTCCGTCCCCGCGTCGAGGTCGTGTACGAGCCGCTGCTGCGGGCAGCGGCCCAGTCGGCGGCGGTCGCGATGTGGAAGATCAGCACGCGCGTGACCCTACGCACAACGAACGGTCCCGATCGGGCGCGCCGGTCAGAACAGTCGTGCCTCGACGTCGTCCATGCCGCGCAGGGCGTCGTAGTCGACCACGGCGCACGCGATGCCGCGGTCGGTGGCCAGCACGCGCGCCTGCGGCTTGATCGCCTGCGCGGCGAAGATCCCGCGGACCGGTGCCAGCAGGGGGTCGCGGTTGAGCAGCTCGAGGTAACGGGTCAGCTGCTCGACGCCGTCGATCTCGCCACGGCGCTTGATCTCCACCGCGACGCTGCGTCCCTCGGAGTCGCGGCACATCAGGTCCACCGGCCCGATCGCGGTGGGGAACTCCCGACGGACCAGCGTCAGGCCCTCGTCGAGCGTGGCCGGGTGCTCGGCCAGCAGCTCCTGCAGGTGCTTCTCGACGCCGTCCTTGACCAGGCCCGGGTCGATCCCGAGGTCGTGGGCGGAGTCGCTGAGCACCTCCTCGATGAGGATGCGCAGGCTGTCGCCGGTCTTGGTCGAGGTCACCACCCACTCGGCGGTGCCGTCGGCGTCGGTGCCCTCGGCCAGGGTGCACGGCGGCGACATCCAGTTCAGCGGCTTGTAGGAGCCGCCGTCGGAGTGCACCAGCACGGAGCCGTCGGCCTTGATCATCAGCACCCGGGTCGCCATCGGCAGGTGCGCGGTGAGCCGACCGGCGTAGTCGACCTGGCAGCGGGCAACGACGAGTCTCACGGGTGGGGAATCTACCTCTCGACCGGGATCGGGCCGGATCCGGGCAGCGAAGGTGATTGCGCTCACACGTCTGGTCAGGTTGGGTGGAGTTTTATGACGAACTTGCTGATCCCGCTCGCGGCGGAGTCCGACGGTTTCCTGGGTGGGGTGGAGGAGGCGATCAACAACGCCTTCGAGCCCATCGCGACCGCCGTGACGGACGTGATCTTCTGGAACGTCCCCCTCGGGGACTACTCCTTCCCGCTGATCGTGTTCTGGCTGGTGGCCGCGGCCACCGTCTTCACGATCTACTTCCGAGGCATCCAGTTCACCTCCATGGGCACCGCCTGGGACCTGGTGCGCGGCAAGTTCTCCCGGGCCAGCGACCCGGGCGAGGTCACCCACTTCCAAGCCCTGTCGTCGGCGGTGTCCGGGACCGTCGGGCTCGGCAACATCGCCGGTGTGGCCGTCGCCGTGACGGTCGGCGGCCCGGGCGCGACGCTCTGGATGATCCTCGCGGGCCTGCTCGGCATGTGCACCAAGTTCGTGGAGTGCACGCTCGGGGTGCGCTACCGCGAGGTGCACGAGGACGGCACCGTCACCGGCGGGCCGTTCAAGTACCTGCCGGTGGCCTTCGAGCGCTTCGGTGCCGTGGCCAGCAAGATCGGCGTGAGCATCTTCGCGGTGGCGCTCATCCTGTTCGGCGCCCTGGGCGGGAACGCCTTCCAGTCCAACCAGACCTACGCCCAGGCGGTCGAGATCACCGGCGGTGAGGACGGCTGGCTGGCCTCCGACGGGGCGGCGCTGATCTTCGGCATCGTGCTCGCCTCCCTGGTGGGTCTGGTCATCCTCGGCGGCGTCCGCTCGATCGCCCGGGTGACCTCCAAGCTGGTGCCGATCATGGGCGTCCTCTACATCGGCGCCTGCCTGCTGGTGATCTTCGGCAACGTCACGCAGATCCCCGACGCGATCGGGACGATCATCTCCAGCGCGTTCAACCCGGAGGGCGTGACCGGTGGCGCGCTCGGCGTGCTGATCGTCGGCTTCCAGCGTGCGGCGTTCTCCAACGAGGCCGGCGTCGGCTCGGCGCCGATCGTGCACTCCGCGGTGAAGACCAGGCACCCCGTCTCCGAGGGCTTCGTGGCGATGCTCGAGCCCTTCATCGACACCGTCGTCGTCTGCACGGCGACCGCGCTGACCATCGTCATCGCCGACGTCCCGCTCTACAACGACCTGCTCGCCAGGGCCGCAGACGGCGAGTCGGTGACCAGCGACACCGGTGTCGTGCTCACGTCGCGCTCCTTCGACTCCTTCCTGCCCGGCTTCGACAACGTGCTGGCGCTCGCCGTGGCGCTGTTCGCCTTCTCCACGCTCATCACCTGGAGCTACTACACGCTCAAGGCCTGGACCACGCTCGTGGGCCGCAGCCGCGGCAAGGAGAACGCGTTCAAGATCATCTTCTGCGTCTTCACTGCCCTGGGTGCGGTCGTCAACCTCGGGTCGGTGCTCAGCTTCGCCGACGGGATGCTGTTCGTGTGCGCGATCTTCAACCTGCTGGGCTGCTACCTGCTGCTGCCCAAGGTGAAGGAGGAGGTCGTGAAGTGGCGCGAGGGTCGTCGCGACGGCTCGATCACCGAGGTGCCCGTCGACGAGCGGGCCACGACCTGAGCCGCGGGCGCGCGGCCGACGTCGTACGCCCGGTCCGGCCCTCGGACCTGCGCCACCTGGCGGCGGTCGAGGAGGCCGGCGGAGTGCTCTTCCGCGAGCACCTCGGGGAGCTCTCGGCCGCCCTGTCGGCGCCGGCCCCGTCGGGGGCCGAGCGTGCGGCCGAGCCCGGGCACCTCCTGGTGGCGACGTCGGACCGGGAGGTCGTGGGCTTCGCGCACGTGCTGGTGCTCGAGGACGGCCACGACCGGATCGCCCACCTCGAGCAGGTGTCGGTGCTGCCCGAGCACGGTCGGCGAGGCCTCGGGGCGCGCCTGGTGCGCGCCGCAGCCGAGGAGGCGAGGTGGGACGGCTTCGACCGGCTGACGTTGTGCACCTACCGCGACGTGCCCTGGAACGCTCCGTTCTACGCCCGCATCGGGTTCGAGGTCGTCGAGCCGCGCGGGGTGCTGGGCGAGCTGCGGGACCGGGAGCGCTCACGGGGCCTGGACGAGGCGGGGGAGCGGGTGGTGATGGCGCTGCCCCTCGGCCACCGTTGAGCGGGTGTGTCCGGCATCACGTTACTCGCGAGTGAACTACGCCACGGTGCGACCGGCCTCTGCGTGCCATGATGCCGCTCATGACGACCTCCCCTGAGACCGCCGACACCTCCGAGACCTCGCGCGACTTCACCACGATCGGGGTCGTCGGCCTCGGCACGATGGGTGCCGGCATCGCGGAGGTCTTCGCCCGCCACGGGTTCTCGGTGGTCGGTGTCGAGCTCGACGACGACGGTGTCGCTCGCGGTCGCCGCCACCTCGAGGCCTCCACCGGCCGTGCCGTGACCCGGGGCAAGGTCAGCGAGGACGAGGCCGCCGAGCTGCTCGGCCGCATCAGCACCACCACGTCGCTCGAGGACCTGGCGGCGGCCGACCTGGTGATCGAGGCAGTCGTCGAGTCCGTGGCCACCAAGCAGCAGATCTTCCGCCGGCTCGACGCGATCGTCGACCCCCGCACGATCCTGGCCACCAACACCTCGTCGCTGTCGGTGACCGAGCTGTCCACCGCGACCTCGCACCCCGGCCGCGTCGTCGGCATCCACTTCTTCAACCCCGCCCCCGTGCAGCGCCTGGTCGAGGTCGTGCGCACCGTCGTCACCGACCCCACGGTCCTGGCCGACGTGCAGGCGCTGCTCGCCCGCCTGGGCAAGAGCCCGGTGGTCTGCGGCGACAAGGCCGGCTTCATCGCCAACACCCTGCTCTTCGGCTACCTCAACCACGCCGCCTCGATGTTCGAGGGCAAGTACGCCTCGCGCGAGGACATCGACGCCGCGATGCGCTTCGGGTGCGGCTACCCGATGGGCCCGCTGGCGCTGCTCGACCTGATCGGTCTCGACACGGCGTACGAGATCCTCGAGACGATGTACCGCCAGGGGCGCGACCGGCTGCACGCGCCGACGCCGATCCTCAAGCAGATGGTCACCGCGGGCCTGCTGGGCCGCAAGACCGGCCGCGGCTTCTACACCTACGAGGCCCCGGACAGCTCGACCGTGGTGCCCGACGCCGCGACCCCGTCGGCCGACGAGGCCGCTCAGCTGCGCCACGACATCCGCAGCGTCGGCGTCGTCGGCACCGGCACCATGGCAGCCGGCATCGTCGAGGTCTTCGCCAAGGCCGGATACGACGTGGTCTGCGTGGGCCGGGCGGAGGCCAAGGTGCAGGGCGTGCGCGCCGCCATCACCAAGAACTTCGACAAGCAGATCCAGCGCGGCCGCGCCACCGAGGAGCAGAAGACCGAGGTGCTGGGCCGCGTCACCGGCACCACCAGCATGGACGACCTCGCCGTGGTGGACCTCGTCGTCGAGGCCATCGCCGAGGACCTGGCGATCAAGACCACCCTCTTCGAGAACCTCGACGAGATCTGCAAGCCGGGGGCCATCCTGGCCACCACCACGTCCTCGCTGCCGATCATCGAGATGGCCCGGGTGACCAACCGTCCCCAGGACGTCATCGGCATGCACTTCTTCAACCCGGCCACGATCATGAAGCTGGTCGAGGTCGTCTCGACCGTGGCCACCGACGACGCGGTCGCGGAGACCACTCTCGCCCTGTGCGCCAAGGTCGGCAAGGTGGCCGTCTCGTGCGCCGACCGGGCCGGCTTCATCGTCAACGCGCTGCTGTTCCCCTACCTCAACGACGCGGTCAAGATGCTCGAGGCGCACTACGCAACGGCCGACGACATCGACACCGCCATGAAGCAGGGCTGCGCACTGCCGATGGGTCCCTTCGAGCTCCTCGACGTGGTCGGCAACGACGTGTCGCTGGCGATCCAGCGCGAGCTGTACCTGGAGTTCCGCGAGCCCGGCTTCGCCCCGGCCCCGCTGCTGGAGCACCTGGTCACGGCCGGTTACCTGGGCCGCAAGACCAAGCGCGGGTTCCGCGACTACAGCGCCCGCTGAGCCCGCCGCGCGGGGCGGCGAGATCCGTAGGATGACGTCATGATCGACGTGGTGCTCGTCCTGCTGGCCCTCGCCGCCGGCGCGGCACTGCTGGTGGTCGTCGTCCAGCGTGGCCAGCGGCGCTCGTCGCAGGCACGGGAGCTCGAGCTGGAGCCGGTGCACCGGTTGGTCTTCGAGGACGTGACCGCGCTCGGGACCGAGCTGCAGGACCTCGACCACGAGATGGCCGGGCGTCCCCTCGACGCCGGTGCTCGCGCCGACTACCAGCGTGCTCTGGACGCCTACGAGGCGGCCAAGCAGGCAGCTGCGGCGCTGCGCAGCCCCGAGGAGGTCAGGAACGTGACCGAGATCCTCGAGGACGGCCGGTACGCGGTGGCGTGCGTCCAGGCCCGGGTGCACGGCGAGGCGCTGCCGACCCGTCGCCCGCCCTGCTTCTTCGACCCGCGGCACGGGCCGTCCACGAGCGAGGTCCCCTACACGCCGCCCGGGGGCACGCAGCGCGACGTCCCGGCGTGCGCGCTGGACGCCGAGCGCGTCTCGTCCGGCGCCGAGCCCGACGTGCGCCAGGTCCTCGTCGGCACGCGTCGGGTGCCCTACTGGCAGGGCGGTCGCGCCTACCAGCCCTACGCCCAGGGCTACTACGGCCGCTTCACGCCGATGGACTGGATGTTCGCCGGTCTGCTGTTCGGCGGCATGGGCTTCGACGGCTTCGGCGGCGGGCCGGGCGACGGTGCGGGTGACGGTGCGGGCGAGGGCGGCGACGGGTTCGGCGACCTCTTCGACTTCTAGGTCGCGCTCAGCGCCCGCAGGCCCGCCGGCCCAGCAGGCCGTCGACGGCGTCGACCAGGGCCGAGTTGCTGAACGGCTTGCCGAGCACCTGGTCGATGCCTGATGCCCGCGCCCGGGCGTGGTCCGGGAGGGCGGTCACCATCAGCAGGGGCAGGTCGCTCCGGTCCTGGTCGCTGCGGATGGCGGCGCACAGGCCGAGACCGTCGAGGCGGGGCATGTTCCAGTCGAGCACCACGAGGTCGTACTCCGCGTCGTCGAGGCGCTCGAGAGCCTCCACGCCGTCCCCGGCGGTGTCGACGGCGTGCCCGCCCTGGTGGGAGAGCACGAGTGCCATCAGCATCGACAGGTCCGGATCGTCGTCCACGACGAGTACGCGCATGGTCAGACCCCCTGGGTTGATCGCCAGTGTGGCACCTCCTGCCCCGAATGGAACCCTCTTCGGGGCAGGAGGAGGGTCAGCGGCGCTTGCGCAGCTGGGCGACCTGGAGGAACACGACCCGGCCGTTGACGGAGTCGCTGTCGATCGTGTCGGGGTCGGAGACGGAGTAGTCACCGCTGACCTCGACGGTGTAGCGCCCCGGGGCCAGTCCCTCGACGAGCGCGGACGCGCTGCCGGTGCTGTAACCGATCTCGGTCGTGGTCCGGGCGACCTGCTCGCCGTCGGCGTCGCGCACGGTGGCGGTGTAGAGCGCGAGGTTCGCCGCCGTGCCCGGGGTCGGGTAGACCAGCGCGACCTTGAGCGCGTCGGTGCGCCGTCCGACCCGCACGTCGTGGGTCTCGGAGTACGACCCGCCGAGCGTCAGCACGGGTGCGTCGTCCTGCCACACGTCGCTGCGGCGCACGCTCCAGGCGTCCTCACGGGCCAGGCGACGATCCGCGGCACGCATCCGCTTGGAGATGGCGCGCGAGAGGCGCTTGCCCGACCTGCCCTGGACCAGGCGCACGGCCTGGTCGAGGTTCACGTGGCCGTAGCCGACCTGGTAGGACAAGACGGTCCCGGCGTCGCCGGTCACGCGGGTGGCGGTGGCCTTGAGCGCGTCCTGCACCTGGCGCGGGGTCAGGCGCGGGTTGGCCTGCACCAGCACGGCCGCGACGCCGGCGATGTGGGGCGAGGACATCGAGGTGCCCGAGGCGGAGGCGTTGCCGCCCTGCGGGCAGGGGCCGATCACGCTGCCGGTGCTGTCGCACGACGAGGAGATCTGCACGCCCGGGGCGGTCAGGTCGGGCGAGGTGGAGCCGAACCGGTCACCCCGGACGACCGTGTGCCCGTCCGGGCCGATCGGCACGGCGCGGAGGTTGTCGTGCTCGAGCCCGTTGGACGAGAAGTCGCCGCGCTTGCGGTCGAGGTCGCTCGCGGCCACCGAGATCACCCAGGGGGCCTGGTTGAAGGGGGAGACGCTGGCCTCGGCGTCGTCGCTGCCGGAGTTGCCGGCGGAGAAGACGACGACCGCGCCACGCTTCGTGACGGCCTTCGTCGCGACGTTGACCGGGTCCGCAGGGTCGTACTGGCGGAAGCTGTTGCCCCAGGAGTTGTTGATGACGTCGATGTCGAACAGGTCGTCGTCGGCCAGCATGTGGTCGTAGGCGGTGACGACTGCGGTGGTGGTGATGACCGCGCCGATGGCGAAGCAGGCGAGCTTCGCGTCGGGGGCGACACCGATGTGCTCGGCGCCGGTGCTGCCGTCGGCGGCGACGATGCCTGCGACGTGGGTGCCGTGGCCGCTGCCGAGGTCGGTGTTGTCGTACGGCGAGCCGGTGGTCGGCACGACCAGCATCGGGTCGGTGCCGGCGTTGGCGTACTCGGGGCTGACCAGGATCGTGTTGTAGGCCATCCGCTGGGTCAGGTCGGGGTGGGTGCCGTCGCAGCCGGAGTCGACGATCCCGACCGTGACGCCCTTGCCCGTGAGGCCCTTGCGGCGCAGGGCGGCCGCGGCCTTCGGGCTGGAGGAGACGACGTCGCTCGAGGCGGTGTCGTGGTAGCTCAGCTGCTCGTCGGGGTAGACGTCGAGGCCGATGCCGTCCACGACGCTGGCCAGGAGCGCGCTGCGCGGGCCTTCGACCAGGGCCAGCGGGAGCCGGCTCATCGGCTGCACGACCAGGCCCAGCGCACGCAGCTGCGCGACCTGGGCGGGGGAGGGGACGGCGCCGAAGGTGACGATCGCCCGCTCGCGCCGGGCCACGACGGGCGTGGCAGCGAGTCGACCCAGGCCGGGGCGGGTGGCGGCGAGGCGCTCCACGGCGCCGGTCGCCGTGCTCGGCGTCGTGCTCGTGGTGTCGGGGGTGGAGCTCTCGGCTGCGGCGCCGGTGGGGCCGAGGACGGAGAGCGTGAGGACTGCGGCGCTGGTGAGCGCGAGCAGGCGGTGGCGCGGGGGCGTCATGGAGGAGCCTTTCGTGGGGACTGCCTCCTCAACGTCCCTGCAGCCACTGGAGTTACGCGGTGTCGCTCTGCCGGGCCCGGTAGGCGGCGACCGCGTTGCGGTTGCCGCACGTGGTCGAGCAGAACCGACGGGACCGGTTGCGGGAGAGGTCCAGCACGAGGCCGTCGCAGTCGTCGTCGGCGCACACGCCCAGGCGCGACATCTCGTCGGTGCGGATGACGTCGATCATCGCCATCGCGGTCTCGACCCGCAGCCGCGTCACGAGGTCGGCGTCGGGGTCACAGGCGTGGATGTGCCAGTCGTAGGGCTCGTGGCGCACGAGGCGGGGGACGGCCTGGGCCTCGGCGAGCATGGCGTTGACCATCTCGACGGCCGTGTCGCGCTCGGCGAGCATCAGCTCACGCAGCACCGGGCGCAGCGCGCGCACCTCGTCGAGCTCGGCTCGGGTGCGCTCGTGGCGACCGCTGTACTCGTAGCTGGCGAAGAACTCGTCGAGGTCGCTGACCCGCGTCAGCGTGTCCGGCTCGACGGCGGAGTTGACCAGGACCACGGCCGACTGCAGGGACATCTCGGTGTCATGAGCGAAAACCACGTTGACAGGTTACCAAACGATCTCTAGTGTCATCACTCATGACGACGTTGACCCATGACGCCCCGACGCCGGAGGCGGCCGTGTCCCGGCTCGTGCCCGGGCTGGCCTTCGCGCTGGTCTCGGCGCTGTCCTTCGGGCTCTCCGGGGCGCTGGCGCGTGGCCTGCTCGACACCGGGTGGAGCCCGGGCGCGACGGTGCTGATCCGGGTGGCCATCGCGGCCGTCGTCGTCCTCCCGCTGGGCCTGGTGTCGTTGCGCGGGCGCTGGGGCCTGCTGCGTCGCAACGCGGCGCTGGTCGTCACCTACGGGGTGCTGGCCGTCGCCGGCGCCCAGTTCTGCTACTTCTCGGCCGTGCAGTACATGCAGGTCGGTCCGGCCCTGCTGATCGAGTACACCGCGCCTGCCGCCGTCGTGGTCTGGCTGTGGCTGCGCCACGGCCAGCGCCCGGGCGCGGTGACGCTGATGGGCGCGGCGATCGCCGCTGCCGGTCTGGTGCTGGTGCTCGACGTGGTCTCCGGTGCCGACATCAGCCTGCCCGGGGTGGCCTGGGGCCTCGGCGCCATGATCGGTGCGGCGACGTACTTCGTGATCTCGGCCGACGAGGACAACGGTCTGCCGCCCTTCGCGCTGGCCGCCGGTGGCCTGGTGGTCGGCGCCGTGGTGCTCGGCCTGCTGGGTCTCGTCGGGCTGATGCCGATGACCGCGGCGAGCGCACCGGCGACGTACGCCGTGGGCAGCGTCGCCTGGTGGGTCCCGGTGCTGCTGCTCGGTCTGGTGACCGCCGGCCTGTCCTACACCAGCGGGATCGCCGCCGGCCGTCGCCTCGGCTCGCGGTTGGCCTCCTTCGTCGCGCTGACGGAGGTGCTCGCCGCCGTCGTCTTCGCCTGGATCCTCCTCGACGAGCTGCCCCGCGCCATCCAGCTGCTGGGCGGCGTGCTCGTGCTGATCGGAGTGGTCGTGGTCAAGCTCGGCGAGCCGCGCGCCTCTCGTCCCGAGCGCGTCGTCACCTGAGCGGGCGCCGCTCAACGGCGCCGGCGGGTGAGCTCCCAGCCGCGGTCGGGGTGGTGTCGTAGCTGCCAGGTGGGGTCGTGGGTGCGGTGGTGGTGCCAGGAGCAGAGGGGGATGGCGAGGTCGAGGTCGGTGTCGCCGTGGTGGGACCAGGGGATGAGGTGGTGGATCTCGGTCCAGGCGAAGGGTCTCTGGCAGGTGTCGATGGCGCAGGTGTCGTGGGTCAGGGCGAGTGCTTTGCGTTGGTGGTGGGTGTGGAGCCTCTTGGTGCGGCCGAGGTCGAGTGGCACTGACTCCGAGTTGAGGATGGCGGGGACGAGTCCTGCTTCGCAGGCGAGGCGGCGCAGGTCGCCGGCGGCGGTGCGGGTGCCGGTGTCGAGTCGGGCGGTGCCGGTCTCGGCTGGGCCTTTCCAGTCGGGCCAGGTGTTGGGGTCGAGGTCGCCGGTGGCGGCGAGGTCGCGGGTGAGGTCGTCGGCGGTCATGGTGACCAGCAGGGTGATGGCGTTGGCGCCGGTCCAGCCGTCGGTGGGCAGGTGCTCGATGAGCTCGCACAGGGCGTGGCCTGCGAGCTCCCAGCCGGAGAGGCCGTGGCCTTCTCCGGTGGGGGCGGAGGGGTCGTGGCCGGAGAGGTGTTCCCCGTCGGGGCCGGTGCGGGCCTTGTTGAGTCGTCGTGGTGCGGAGAGGGTCTCGAGGGCGGTGCGCAGCAGGGAGCCGTGGAGCTCGGGGATCGTGAACTTGCCGGAGTAGGTGCCGTCGCCGTTGTCGTGCAGGGCGAGGTAGGTCTCGTGCTTGGCGCGGCGGGATTCACGCCCGAGCATGATGGCTTCGTGGCGGTCGGCGAGGTCGCGGTCGACGACCTCGAGCATCCGTCGGGCTGCTTGGCGCAGTCGTTTGGCGTTCATGGGGCGCCCCGAACGGGTGCCGACACCGGTGGCCTTGTTGACCAGGATCTCCTCGGCGATGGCGAGCTGCTCGGGAGTGGTCTCGGGGGGTGCTTGTTCGGCGGCGTTGACGATGATGCGGACCTGGCGGGTGGTGATGGCGCCGGTGGCGTAGGCGGTGCGGGCGTGGTGGTACTTCTCGCCGAGCAGGGCGGCGATGCGGACCCCGCCGGCGTGCACCTCGCGGGTCTCCCCGGTCAGGGCGGCGGCCCAGGCGTCGGTGCCGGTGGCGGCGGCGTGGTCGGCGACGTGGCGTCGTTCGGCCTCGGCGAGGACCTGCCCGGTCAGGGCGGCGGCTTCGGCCTCGAGGGCGGAGAGCTGTTGCAGCAGGGGTGCGAGGTCGCCCTCGGGGGTGGCCTCCAGGCGCGTGGTCCGGGCGGTGGCCATGGCCTTCCGGGCGGCCAGCACCCCGGCCAGCACGCCGGCTGTGTCAGGGCCCGCACTGCTGCTCGCACGCACCCCGGTCGCCGGGGCGTCGGCCCGGTCGGCGGTGGGGTGCTGCAGCAGCGTCATGGCCCTATTCTCCCACCGCCGGGACCAGTTGTCGAACACCAGTTCGAGTCTTGTGGAGAAGGTCCGGACATGTCGGAGGCCGTTGGCAGCATCGCCTCATGACGCAGCTCGCACCCATCCACCGACACGAGACGCGCCCCGGGCTGCGGAACGATGTGCGCGCGGTCTGGGAATGCACACGGCCCTCCAGACGTCACCGCGCCCACTCCCGTGTGGGCCGAGCGCGCCCAGCGAACCGCCCCTCGTCCTGGCAGCCTTCCGCAGCAGCCGGGCTCCGCGACAGGCTCGTGCTTGGATGCAGGGCATGCCTGGCGAGTGCACACGACTGCTCTACCTGGCGCGTCATGCCGAGCCCGATGAGGACGGGGCGGGCCTGACCTCGTCAGGTACACGACAAGCCGAGCACCTGGGCCGACGACTCGCGCACCTGCCGCTAGGCCGCATCACGCACGGGCCGCTCCCGCGAGCGGAAGGGACGGCACTGGTCGTGGCTGACCAGTTCGAGCATCCTCCCTCCCTGTTCGAGCTCGACGAGGCGGGCGACTACGTGCCGCACGTTCCCGGCCGCGACGAGGTGCCCGACGCCTGGGCTGACGTCGTCTACGCGTCTCTTGCCGACGTCACCGAGGAGGAGATGTCCCAGGGGGCGGCTCTCGGGTCAGGGGCCATCGACCTCCTGGCTGGTCCTGCCGTGGACGGTCGCGAGCCTGTCGAGGTCGTCATCACCCATGCCTTCGCCATCGGGTGGCTGGTCCGACACGCCCTCGACGCTCCGAGCTGGCGATGGTGGCCCCCGATCCAGTGCCACGCCGGCCTGACGGTCATCAGGTACGAGCTCGAGGGTCCCCCGACGGTCATGGCCTCCAACGACATGGCCCACCTGCCGGCCGACCTCCGGTGGACCGGGTTCCCCGACCACCTGCGCTGGTGAGCGACCTGCGGTGGCGCCTACCCCGGGCCGTTGCGTGGCGCGTTCAACCGCTTGCTTCGGATGTCGGTCCACTGCGCGTCGCTGTAGGTCGACAGCGAGTCCCCTCGGGAGTACCAACGCTTCAGCAGGAGGGCGCCCGGCGCTGTGCCCGCGGCAAGGAGGGCGAAGATCAAGGCGTCTCCTCGGGTCAGGCAGCGAGTAGACCTCGAGCATAGCTGCCTACGCTGCTGCCATGGCGACCGTCGAGATCCGTCCCTACGACGACGTCGACCGCTCCGACGCCGAGGCGATCGCGCGGTTGTCGACGAGCGTGCAGTGGCCGTCGCTGGCCGACGCCGAGGTGGTGCACCGGGTCTGCACGGCGCCCGGCTCCGCGGCGTACGTCGCGCAGAGTGCGGGCCGGCTCGTCGGGTGGGCCCAGGCGCTCGGCGACGGGGTGCTGCAGTCGCACCTCAGCTTCGTGGCGGTGGACCACGAACACCGCGGCCGCGGGATCGCGCGCCTGCTGGTGGTCGCGGTGTTCCAGGCCACGGGGACGGTGCGGATGGACCTGGTCACCGACGGCGCGGACGGGCTGTACGAGTCGTTCAGCCACACCCGCATGCACGGGTTCCGGATCTACCCGGGCGCCTGAGCCGCCTGGCCACCAGCGTCAGGCGGTGTCCTGGCGGCGCACGAAGACCTCGCGGATCAGGGTCAGGATCGCGGCCGCGGTGGGGATGGCCAGCAGGGCGCCGACGACACCGAGGAGCGCGGCACCGACGAGGGCCGCGATCACGATGACGGCGCCAGGCAGGTCGACCGACCGGGACATCACCTTCGGGTAGATCACGTAGTTCTCGAGCTGCTGGTAGACCACGTAGAAGATGATGCACGCGATCCCGACGTGGACGTCGGTGGCGAAGCCGATCGCCGTCACGATGACGGCGCCGATCGTGGCCCCGATCATCGGGATCACGTCGAGCAGCGCCACCACGAACGCGAGGGCCACGGCGTACTCGCCCAGGCCCACGACGAAGAGGAAGATCAGCGAGGTGATGCCGGCGCTGAGCGCGACCAGGAACGCCCCGGACACGTAGCCGCCCACGCCGGACAGGATGCGGTTGCCGAGCTTGGTCACGCGGTCCCGGCGCGAGGCCGGCGCGAGCTGGTACAGCGCGGTCTTGGTCGACTGCATGGAGGCGAGGAAGTACAGCGTCAGGACCAGGATGATGAAGGCGTTGAAGAAGGCGCCGAGCACCGCCAGCCCGATGCCGACCGCGCCGCCGAACAGGCTGCTCACGAAGTCGCCGCCCTGGACGTAGTCCCGGACCTTGTCGACCACCTGGTAGTCGTCGTTGAGCTTCTGGACGCGCTCGTTCTGCTGCAGCTGGTCCAGCCACCCGGGCGCGTTGTCGGTGATCGCGGCGACCTGGTCGGAGATGACCGGGACGATCGCCACCGCGAACAGCGCGACCGCGGCGAGGAAGGTGACGATCACCGCGAGCACGGCCATCGAGCGCTTGAGCCCGCGGCGCACCAGGAAGTCCACCGAGGGGGCCAGTCCCGCAGCAAGGAACATCGAGACCACGATGAGCATCAGGGTGCTGCTGATCGACAGCAGCGTGGTGCCCAGCCACCAGGCGATCAGGGCGCCGAGGCCGCCGAAGAACCCGAGGTAGAACGGCGCCTTGTGGTCCAGTGGCGGACCGGGGGTGCCCAGGTCCTCCGTGGTGCCGAGCCCGTAGTGGTCGTCCCCGCCGTCCGGGCCGTCGTGGTCGGACGGGGGTGCGGTCGTCTCCTGGGCCCGCGGCGCGTCCTGCTCCGACCCGGTGGCCTCGCTCAACGTGCGGTCTCGTCCGGCGTCGCCGTGCCCGGGGCCGCCGGGGAGGCGGGGGTGGGCTCGTCGTCGTCGCCGAAGGCGTTGACCAGGTCGGCCAGGGAGGCCAGCTGGGCGGTGATGCCGTCGCGGCGCTTGCGCAGCCGCTCCACCTCGGCCCGCACCTTGGCCAGCTCGCGCTCGGCCTCGGCGGTGCCGGTGGAGCTGATCGACTCCGACTGGGTGCGCGCCGAGGTCACGACCTGCTCGGCCTCCCGGCGAGCGCGGCCGAGGAGTGCCTCGGCCTCCTTCTGGGCCTGCTCCCGGTGCTGGGTGGCCTGCGCGGTCGCCTGGGCGGCGCGCTCCTCGGCGGCGCTGGCGCGCTGCTCGGCCTCGGCGACCAGGCGCTGGGTCTCGGCCATCGCGGAGTGGTGGTGGTCGGTGGCCTCGCGGGCCAGCCGCTCCTTCTCCACCGCGAGGGTGCGGCGGGCCTCCTGGACCTCGCGGTCCGCGGCGGCCCGGGCCTGCTCGACGGCGCGCTGCGCCGAGGTGCGCACCTCGGTGGACTCCTGGTCCGCCGCGAGACGCAGCTGGTCGGACTCGCGACGGGCCCGGGCGAGCAGGTCGGCGGCCTCGCTGCGGGCCAGCGCCAGCTCCTGCTCGGCGTCGGCGAGGATGCGGGTGCGGTGCTCCTCGAGCTCCTTGAGCTGCACCATCCGCATGTCCTCGGCCTCGCGGGAGGCGTCGGCGCGGATGGCCTGGGCGTCGCGGGCGGCCTGGCCCTGGATCTCGTCGGCGTCGCGCTCGGCGGTGCTGCGGATCTCGGCGGCCTCCTCCTCGGCCAGGCGCAGCATCGCGCTCGCCCGACCGCCCAGACCGGCGTACGACGGCCGCTCGACCTCGGCGAGCTCGGTGCGGATGGCGGCCATCTCGCGCTCGAGGTCGCGCACCCGGCGCTCGGACTCGGCCAGGGCGCCGGACAGGCCGGCCTTCTCGCCGGCGAGCTGGCGGACCTTGGTGTCGACCGCGGCGGCGTCGTAGCCGCCCCGACGCACGGTCGGGAAGGTGGGGGTCTCCACGCGCGGGGCCCCGGCCGCGCTCGTGGCGGCGCCGGTCGGAGCGGGGCGCTGGGGGGCTCCGCCGGCAGCAGGAGCGCTGCCGGCAGCGCCCCGAGGGGTGCTGGCCGCGGCCGCGGCCCCGGCCGGGGGAGCGGTGGGTGGGGTGCTGCTCCGGGTGGTGTCGACCGTCGGGATCACCTGGGTCTTGTCGGCGTCGCCCGTGGGACGCTCCGGCTCGTCGTCGAAGATGGACAGGCCCTGGTCGCTCATCGAGAAAACCCTTCTTCCAGCACTGGTGGGAGTAACGAGATGACGGCGCGCCCGAGTCGGCGTGCTCCCGGTGCTCATCTTGGCGGATGACGCCCCCAGAACCCACCCCGCCACCCCCGGAAAGGCCTGAGAACCCGCTGTGAGATGTCCCCACCACCGCCCTGGACGCGGACGACCCGCCCGCGGGGTCGCGGGCGGGTCGTCAGGTGGGGCGTTGGTGCGTCGCTGAGCGGCTCGCTCAGACGCCGCGGAAGCGGTTGATCGCGTCGAGGTGCTGCGCCCGCAGCTCGTGGTCCCGGACTCCGAGACCCTCCTCGGGGGCCAGGCAGAGCACGCCGACCTTGCCCTGGTGCAGGTTGTGGTGCACGTCGAGCGAGGCCTGGCCGACCTCGTCCATCGAGTAGGTGCGCGACAGGGTCGGGTGGATCATGCCCTTCGCCACCAGCCGGTTGGCCTCCCACGACTCGCGGTAGTTGGCGAAGTGGCTGGAGACGATGCGCTTGAGGTTCATCCACAGGTAGCGGTTGTCGTACTCGTGCATGTAGCCCGTGGTCGAGGCACAGGTGGTGATGGTGCCGCCCTTGCGGGTGACGTAGACCGAGGCACCGAAGGTCTCGCGGCCGGGGTGCTCGAAGACGATGTCGATGTCCTCACCGCCGGTGAGCTCGCGGATCTTGGCGCCGAGGCGCTTCCACTCCTGGGGGTCCTGGGTGTGCTCGTCCTTCCAGAACTTGTAGCCCTCCTCCGAGCGGTTGATGATCAGCTCGGCGCCCATCGAGCGGGCGATGTCGGCCTTCTCGTTGTTCGACACGACGCAGATCGGGACCGCGCCGCCGTTCAGGGCGTACTGCGTGGCGAAGCCGCCGAGGCCACCGGAGGCGCCCCAGACCAGGACGTTGTCGCCCTGCTTCATGTTGCCGCCGTTCTTGGAGACCAGCTGGCGGTAGGCGGTGGAGTTCACCAGGCCGGGGGAGGCGGCCTCCTCCCACGTGAGGTGGGCGGGCTTGGGCATCAGCTGGTTGGACTTCACCAGCGCGATGTGTGCCAGGCCGCCGAAGTTGGTCTCGAAGCCCCAGATCCGCTGCTGCGGGTCCATCATCGAGTCGTCGTGGCCCTCGGCGTCCTCGAGCTCGACGCTGAGGCAGTGCGCCACGACCTCGGTGCCGGGCTGCCACTTGGTCACGCCGGGGCCGGTCTTGAGCACGACGCCGGCCAGGTCGGAGCCGACGACGTGGTAGGGCAGGTCGTGGCGCTTGGTCAGCTCGGAGAGCCGGCCGTAGCGCTTGAGGAAGCCGAAGGTCGAGACGGGCTCGAAGATCGAGGTCCACACGGTGTTGTAGTTGATCGCCGAGGCCATCACCGCGACGTAGGCCTCGCCCGGACCGAGCTCGGGCAGGGCCACGTCCTCGACGTGCAGCGACTTGCGGGGGTCCTTGTCGCGGGTGGCGACGCCCTCGAACATGTCGACCTCGTCCTCGTGCACCGTGACGGCGCGGTAGGACTCGGGCAGGGCGAGGTTCGCGAAGTCCTCAGCGGCGGTGCTCCGCGGATCTTCTGAGGCGGCCATGATCGCGTCGAGGATGTGCTGCACTGCGGCTCCTGGTGGGTCGGGGTTGGCTCGGGGGTGGTGCTGGTCGCGAACATTACTGTTGGGTAACCACGGGGTCGACCCGGTGTGACCCACGGCTCAGTGGTGGGCAGCCGGCTCCACGATCTCGACGAGCACCCCACCGGCGTCCTTGGGGTGCACGAAGTTGATGCGGCTGTCGGAGGTGCCGCGGCGCGGCTCGTCGTAGAGCATCCGCAGGCCGCGCTCGCGCAGGGTGGCGCTGACGGCGTCCACGTCGGTGACCCGGTAGGCGATCTGCTGGCAGCCGGGGCCGTTGCGGTCGATGAACTTCGCGATCGTCGACTCGGGGGACAGCGGAGCCAGCAGCTGCACGCAGGAGGTCGAGTCGCCCACGGCCATCATCGCCTCGCGGACGCCCTGCTCCTCGTTGACCTCCTCGTGGGCCAGCGTCATCCCGAAGGTGTCGCGGTAGAACGCGATCGCGACGTCGAGGTCGGGCACGGCCATGCCGACGTGGTCGATGGCGGTGAACAGATGGCCGGGCACACCCAGGGGTCCGGGGGCAGCAGAAGAGGTCATGGCGAGCATGGTCGTACGTCGGGTGGTCCCGCGACAACGGTCCCGGCCCGGTTGTGACGTGTCCCTCACCACTGTGTCCCACTGGCCGGTACCCACCGAAGTGACTCCTCGGTATCGTCGGCTGGAGGCCGTGGTCCGCGTCCCGCCGACCCGCCAGCCGTCGTCGTCCTTGGAGGAATCATGTCCGGAACCGTCATCGTCGCGGGTGCCCGCACCCCGATCGGCCGCCTTCTCGGCGGGCTGAAGTCCCAGACCGCGGCCGACCTCGGCGGGGTGGCCATCAAGGGCGCGCTGGCCAAGGCCGGCGTCACCGGCGACCAGGTCGACTACCTGATCATGGGTCAGGTGATCCTGGCCGGTGCCGGCCAGAACCCCGCCCGCACCGCCGGTCTGCTCGGCGGCCTGCCCGCGAGCGTCCCCTCCATCACGATCAACAAGGTCTGCCTGTCCGGGCTCAACGCCATCGCGACCGCCGACCAGATGATCCGCGCCGGCGAGGCCGACGTCATCGTGGCTGGCGGCATGGAGTCGATGACCAACGCCCCGCACGTGCTGCCGAAGTCCCGTGAGGGCTTCAAGTACGGGGACACCACGCTGGTCGACTCGATGGCCTACGACGCACTCTTCGACCAGGCCACCCAGGAGGCCATGGGTGTGCTGACCGAGCAGTGCAACGCGAAGGGCACCAGCCTGACGCGCGAGGAGCAGGACGCGTTCTCCGCCCGCTCGCACCAGCTCGCCGCCGAGGCGTGGAAGAACGGCGTCTTCGACGACGAGGTCGTGCCGGTCGAGATCCCGCAGCGCAAGGGCGACCCCGTCGTCGTCGCCCAGGACGAGGGCGTGCGTGGCGACACGACCACCGAGTCGCTGGGCAGGCTGCGTCCTGCCTTCTCGAAGGACGGCACCATCACCGCCGGGTCCTCCTCGCAGATCTCCGACGGCGCCTGCGCCGTGGTCGTGATGAGCAAGGCCAAGGCCGAGGAGCTGGGTCTGACCTGGCTCGCCGAGATCGGCGCGCACGGCATGGTCGCCGGCCCCGACTCGACGCTGCAGATGCAGCCGGCCAACGCCACCGCCAAGGCGTGTGCCAAGGAGGGCATCGAGCCCGCCGACCTCGACCTGGTCGAGTTCAACGAGGCCTTCGCGGCCGTGGGCATCGAGTCCGCCCGCAGCCTCGGCCTCGACGAGGACAAGGTCAACGTCAACGGCGGCGCGATCGCGCTGGGCCACCCGGTCGGCATGTCGGGCGCGCGCGTCGTGCTGCACCTGGCACTGGAGCTCCAGCGCCGCGGTGGCGGCGTCGGTGCCGCTGCGCTCTGCGGTGGCGGCGGCCAGGGCGACGCCCTGATCGTCCGTGTCCCGAAGAGCTGACCACGCTGTCCCGGACCTCGTCGAGCGCGCCCGCGCCGGCGAGGTCCGGGCGGTCGCCCGGCTGATCTCGCTGGTCGAGGACGAGTCGCCGCTGCTGCGTGAGGTGATGGCCGCCCTGGCGCCCCACACCGGACACGCCCAGGTGGTGGGCATCACCGGCTCGCCGGGCGTGGGCAAGTCGACCTCGACCAACGCCCTGGTGGGTGCGTTGCGTGCGGCCGGCAAGAGCGTCGGGGTGCTCGCGGTCGACCCGTCCTCCCCGTTCTCCGGGGGCGCCCTGCTCGGCGACCGCATCCGGATGCAGGACCACGCCTCCGACCCGGGGGTCTACATCCGCTCCATGGCCTCGCGCGGCCACCTCGGCGGCCTCGCGTGGAGCACCCCGCAGGCCGTGCGGGTGCTCGACGCGGCCGGGTACGACGTCGTGCTGGTCGAGACCGTCGGCGTCGGGCAGAGCGAGATCGAGGTCGCGGCGGCCGCCGACACGACCGTGGTGCTGCTCGCCCCCGGGATGGGCGACGGCATCCAGGCCGCCAAGGCGGGGATCCTCGAGATCGGCGACGTGTTCGTCGTCAACAAGGCCGACCGCGAGGGCGCCGACCGGGTCCGCCGGGACCTGCGCTCGATGCTGGCCCTCGGCGACCGGCCCGAGGACGCCTGGCGCCCGGGGATCGTCAAGACCGTGGCCTCGGCCGGCCAGGGCATCGACGAGGTCGTCGCCGAGCTGGGTCGGCACCGCGAGTGGTCGCAGCGCACCGGCGAGCTGGGGCGTCGGCGTACACGACGGGCCCGGGTGGAGGTCGAGGCGATCGCCGTCACCGCCCTGCGTCGCCGCTGGGACGACGTGGGCGGGCGGCACGAGCTCGACGACCTGGCGGTCGACGTGGCGCTGGGTCGTCTCGACCCCTACGCCGCCGCCGACACGCTGCTGCGCCAGGACTGAACCGGCGCTCGGGGCGCTCGGGGCGCGCCCACCTGCTCAGGCGGGCCTGATGTTCTGGTTGACGTGGAAGAAGTTGGTCGGGTCGTAGGCCGCCTTCACCTGCGTCAGCCGGGCGTAGTTGCCCCGGTAGGCCGCCCGCACCCGGTCCTCGCCCTCGTCCATCATGAAGTTGACGTAGGCGCCGCCGGCCGAGGTCGGGTGCAGCTCGGACCAGTAGCTCTTGGCCCACTCGGTCATCGCAGCGTTGTCGACGGGGTCGGGACTGACCCCCACCATCACCCCGGCCCAGCCGCCGCCGCGGTAGGAGAAGGCCGTGGCGTCCTGGGAGACCCGGGCGGCGGCCCCGTCGATCGGGTAGAGGTGCATCGTCGAGTGCCCGGTGGGCAGCGACTCCCCGAAGCGGCTGTGCACGTCGATCGCCTCATCGCTGATCGTCTCGTACATGTCGGCGCGCCAGTACCACTGCAGACCTGCGGGGTAGAGCGCGTTGAAGGCCGACTGCAGCACGTTGAAGGGCATCTCGTGCATCCCGACGACGAGCGGTGACCCGAAGCTGCGCACCGGGTCGAGCACCTCGTCGGCGCGGTCGTGGGGTCCGGTGTAGCACCAGACGATGCCGCAGGCCTTGCGCCCCCACAGCTCCTCGGGGAACGGGGGTGCCGGCGGGATGGTCATCACGCCGAACCAGCCGCTGAGCTCCTCGGGCAGCGAGGGCAGCAGTTCGCGGTACCACCGCAGCACGTCCGCGGTGTCCCCGATGTCGTAGAGCACCGGGCCACCGATGACCTGACCGCCCTCGCCGATGGGATGGCACCGGAACTCGAAGGAGGTCACGACCCCGAAGTTGCCACCGCCGCCGCGCAGCGCCCAGAACAGGTCGGGGTGGTGGGTGGCGTCGGCGGTGACCAGGGTGCCGTCGGCCAGGACCACGTCGGCGGAGAGCAGGTTGTCGACGGTGAGCCCGTAGCGGCGGCTGAGGTAGCCGACCCCGCCGCCGAGCGTCAGCCCGCCGACGCCCGTGGAGCTGAGGAAGCCGGCCGGGGTGGCGAGCCCGAACCCGACGGTGGCGTGGTCGACGTCCTGCCAGGTGCAGCCGCCGTCCACGCGCACGGTGGACGAGGTGGGGTCCACCCGCACCGCGCGCATCAGGGACAGGTCGACCACGAGCGCGTCGTCCCACATCCCGAGCCCGCCCGCGTTGTGGCCGCCGCCGCGGATGGCGACGTCGAGGCCGTGCTCGCGAGCGAAGCCGAGCGCGGCGACGACGTCGACGGCGTCGCGGCACCGCACGATCGCCGCCGGGTGGCGGTCGATCATGCCGTTGTACACCGCCCGGACCTCGTCGTAGTCGGTGTCGGTGGGCAGCACGAGGGGCCCGTGCAGCTGCGGGGTCAGGTCGTCCCACGGGGCGGCCGTGGCGGGTGCGGTCATGGTCATGGTGTGCTCCTGGTCCGGGTGGGTGCGGGGTGGGGACCCCGTCCCGAGCGACGCTAGGAGCGGTGCCGTTCGGCGAGCGTTCGCCGGGAGGCCAGGTCCCGTTCGCAGCGGCGCTGCAGTGCGACGCTGCCGTGCTGGAGCGCCAGGTCCCGGGCCTGCTCGAGCAGGGGAACGGCGGACGCGGTCGTCAGCAGCGCCGCCCGACGACGCAGCACGTCGGGCAGCCACCACACGTCGTGGCGGCTGCGGGCGCTGACCGTGGCGGCGTCGAGGAGCGCGAGGGCCCGGTCGGGGTCGGGCGTGCGGTCGGCCAGCAGGGAGAGCCAGTACGGCATCCGCGCGAACGCCCCCACGTGGCGCAGCCGGCTGATCGCGTCCTGCATGCGTCGGGCGCTCGAGGCGTCGTCGGCGCTCCACCCGGCCAGGACCTCGCCCCAGTCGGCGTAGTAGGCGAACCCGTGGCGTCTGCTCACCACCTCGAGCTCGTCGGCGCAGGCCTGCAGGTCCGCCCGGTGGTCCAGCAGCTGGTGGGTCAGCGCGGCGTACCCGAGGGTGATGGTCAGCGTGTACGGGTGGGCCAGGGCGCGGGCCCGGGCGATGGCCTCCGCCGCGCACTCGCGGGCGGTGTCCGGGCTGCCCAGCAACCAGTGCGCGTGCGCCGACCAGGCCAGGGCGTGCACGGCCGGGTGGCTGCCGATGCTCAGGGACGCGTCGTCGGCGCCCAGGGCCGTGGCCCGGGCGAAGTGGGCCAACGAGTCCGCGGGCCGGCCGAGCGACAGCGTGGAGCCCCCACCGGCGAAGTGCGCCTGCGCCCGCAACAGGTCGGGTGCGGCTCCCGGGTCGGTCACGGACTCGCTCAGGGCCAGCGCCTTCACGGCGATCTCGTGGGCGCGGAGGATGTCGCCCTGCACGAACCGGGCGGCCCACAGGCCCACGAGCGCATCGACCGTGGTCGGGACCATCGCGGCCTGCTCCGCGAGCGCGACGACGCGGCTCAGGGCGTCGGCGAGGTCGGGGTCCGAGTAGCCGCGCGAGGCGTTGAGCGCGCGGGCCAGGCCGGTGAGCGAGCGGATCTCGCGCGCGTCGCGGCCCGCGCCCGGCGGCAGGTCGGCCAGGAGGCCCAACGACCGGCCGAACAGCTCGACCGCGTCGGAGTAGGCGAAGACGTCGTCGGCCAGCACTGCCGCACGGTGGAAGAGGTCGCAGGCCCGGTCCGGCGACCCGGCGCGGGCGTACTGGTCGGCCAGGCGTCCCGCCACCGGGTCCAGGTCGTGGGCGTGCAGCTGCTCCAGGGCGGTGGCCAGCCGCTGGTGCAGCAGCCACCGCGCCGGCGGCGTGAGCTGCTCGTACGCCGCTCGGCGCAGCAGGTCGTGGGAGAAGTCGTAGCGGTCGCGCTGGACCGCCAGGATGCGCAGGCGCCACAGCTCGTCGACGGCCCCGACGACGGCCTGCGGCGGCAGGTCGGAGGCGGCGCACAGCAGGTCCAGGCGGAACTCGCGCCCGACGGCCGAGGCGAGCTCCACGACAGCGCGGCACTCGGGACCGAGCGCCTCGAAGCGGCCCCGCAGCACCGCCATCAGGTCCGGGGACCCGGCGGTGAGCCGCTCCCCGTCGGGGTCGCGGCGCACCGCCTCGACCAGGTGCAGCGGGAATCCGCCGGAGGCGGCGTGCAGCAGCGCGGCCTGCTCGGCCCCGATCCGCGGCGAGAGCCGGTGCAGCAGCTCGGCGCTGCCGTCCGGCCCGAGGGGACGCACGGCCAGCTCGCGCACCGGGGCCACCGCCCGGGCGCGGCGTACCCACGCGGTGTGGGCGGGGCTGGCGGTCAGCTCGTGGGAGCGGGCGGTCAGCAGCACCAGCACCGGGCGCCGGGGCTGGAGGCTGCGCAGGAAGGTCAGCAGCTCGAGGGTCTCCTGGTCGCACCACTGCAGGTTCTCCAGGACCAGCACCACGGGCCGGCCGGGCGGGCGCAGGGCCTCGCACAGGCCGTGGAAGAAGTGGTGGCGCTGCCAGACGTCGACGACGCCCCGGGTGTCGGCGGAGCGCAGCTGGGCGTCGTCGCGGGGAAGCAGCCGCTCGACCTCGGTGCGCCAGCGCGGTGGGAGGGTCTCCGACCAGCTGCTCAGCGCCGGCTCGCCCAGCCACTCCGCGACGGGCCCCAGCGGCAGCCGGTCGGCGGTGCCGTAGCAGTGCGCCGTGGCGACCCGCGCACCGCGAGCCGTCACGCGGTGCAGCAGCTCGCGGACCAGACGGGACTTCCCGACGCCGGGCTCGCCGGTGACCAGCACCGTGCGCAGCGCGCCCCGCTCGACGTCGGCGTAGACCCGCTCGAGCCACTCCAGCTCGCGCCCGCGCGCCACCAGGCCGCTGCGCGGCGGCCCGGCGGTGACCCGCGGCGGCCGGAGGGGACGGTCGGGTCGGGGGGCGTCGTCGTCGTCGGCCGGCGCGACCAGGTCGTCGCGCAGCCGCTGGCTCTCCGGGTCCGGGGGCACGCCCAGCTGCTCCTCGAGCACGGCCGCGCACCGGTGGTAGGTGCTCAGGGCGCCGGCCCGGTCCCCGTGGGCGGCCTGCAGGCGCATCAGCTCGCGGTAGGCGGTCTCGTCCAGCGGGTCCAGGGCGATGCGCCGTCGCGCGACCCGGACCGCGAGGTCCCAGCGCTGGGCCGCCGCAGCGGCAGCGGCCACCTGGGCGCACAGCTCGCGCGCCCCGTCGACGAGGGCCGCACGCTGCTCCAGGACCCAGTCGTCGTAGAGGCCGGGCAGCAGGTCCCCGCCGTAGTCGGCCAGCGCCTGCTCGCCGTGGACGAGCAGGGCGTCGGCGTTGCTCGAGGTCGAGCCGCCCGCGCGCTCACGAGCGGCCAGGTGCTCGCTGAGGTCGACGCGGCACGCGCCGGTGCCGGTCCAGGTCAGGTCGGTGCCGGTCACGACGAGGGAACCGTCCCCGTCGAGCAGCCGACGCAGCTCCAGCAGCTCGCGCCGCAGGTTCGTCAGGGCCTGCTGCTGCTCGGAGTCGGGCCAGAACGTCTCGGCGATCCGGGTGCGTGGCTGGGGGGTGCCCGGGTGCAGGGCGAGGTAGGCGATGAGCGCGATGGTGCGCGTCGAGCGGGTGCGCACCTCTCCGGTGACGTCGTCGAGGGCGCTGCGTTCACCCAGCACCTTCACGTGCAGCATGTCCTCGACTGTGCGCCTCGGAGGCGGTGACGTCGACCCCGTGGCGGACCGGTCCCCGAGGGGTGGACCAGGATCCCTAGCATTGGTGACATGACGCAGCAGCCGTTCTCCCGTCCAGGCGCCATCGACCTCTCCGCGCTCAAGCGCCCCGCCCAGCCCGCACCGGGCGCCGGCCCCGCTTCAGGGCCCGCCGCTGGGCCCACTGCTGGGGCCCCCGGGGCCGGTACCGGCGCCTACGTCCTGCAGGTCGACGAGCAGAACTTCCAGAGCACCATCGAGGCGTCGATGACCGCCCCCGTGCTGCTGGCGTTCTACTCGCGCACCCAGATGCCCGAGAGCGGGCAGATGGCCGACGACCTCGCCGCGCTCGCCGACGAGTTCGAGGGCCGGTTCCTCGTCGGTCTCGTCGACGTCGACGCGGCCCCGCAGATCGCGCAGGCCGTACAGGTCCAGACGCTGCCCTACGTGGTCGCGGTGCTCGAGGGCCGCCCGGCGCCGCTGCTGCAGGACGTCGTGCCGCTCGAGGAGCTGCGGGGTGCGCTCACCCAGGTGGTCCAGCAGCTCACCACCCAGGGCATGACCGGCCGGCACCAGCCCCGCCAGGGCGAGGCCGGCGGCGAGGGCGCCGCGGAGGAGCAGGTCGACCCGCGCTACGCCGCCGCCCAGGACGCGCTCGGTGAGGGCGACATCGACCGCGCGGTCGCGGAGTACCAGAAGCTCGTGGACGCCAACCCGGCCGACGTCGAGGCCACCGCCGGCCTCGCGATCGCCAAGGTCATGCAGCGCACCCAGGGCGTCGACCTGCACGCCGCGCGGGCCGCGGCCGCCGCGAACCCCGACGACGTCGCTGCCCAGACGCTCTGCGCGGACCTCGACCTCGCCGGAGGGCACGTCGACGACGCCTTCAACCGGCTGGTCGACCTCGTGCGGCGCACCAGCGGCGACGACCGCACCGCGGCACGCGAGCACCTGCTCGGGCTCTTCGCCGCCGTCGGCAACGACGACGAGCGGGTGCTGCGCGGTCGCCAGAACCTCGCCTCGGCCCTGTTCTGAGCGGGCCGGACGTGGGCGGAGCGGCCCGCGGGGCGTCGTACGTCGGTGCCGGGTTCGCGATGTGGCGCCGGAGGCCGGGGCTGATGCTGCTCGGCATGGTGCCGGCCCTGGTGGTGCTGCTGGTCGTGCTCGGCGCCCTGGTCGCGCTGCTGCTCCACCTCCCGGAGCTGGTCACCTGGGCCACGCCGTTCGCCGACGACTGGGCCGACGCGCTGCGGTCCCTGCTGCGCGTGGGGCTCGGGGTGCTGCTGGTCGTGGCGTTCCTGGTGCTGACCTCGGTGAGCTTCACCGCGGTGACGCTCACCGTCGGGGAACCGTTCTACGAGCGGATCTGGCGCGCGACCGAGACGATGCTGGGCGGTGAGGTGCCCGAGTCGGGGCTGTCGTTCTGGCGCTCGGCCGCCGACTCCCTGGTCCTGGTGCTCGTCGGGCTGCTCACCGCGGTGGGTGTCTTCGTGGTCGGCCTGCTGCCCCTGGTGGGCGCGGTCGTCGGCGCCCTGGTCGGTCTCGCCGTCTCGGGCTGGCTGCTGGCCGGTGAGCTGCTGGCCCGTCCGCTGGAGGCGCGCGGCATGGACCGGCACGCCCGCCGCGACGCGCTGCGGGCCCACCGCTCGACGGTGCTCGGCTTCGGCATGAGCACCCAGCTGTGCTTCCTGGTGCCGTTCGGTGCCGTGGCGGTGATGCCGGCCGCCGTCGTCGGCGCCACGCTGCTCGCCCGCGAGGTGCTGGGCGAGCCGGTGCCCCGGGACGCCCTGCGAGGCGCGTGACCGGACGGGCACCACCGCCACTGCCCGGCGGCGGGAGCACGGTCCCACGCGGGGACCGAGCCCAGCGGTGGGCTGGCAACCGAACTGCGCCACGATCCGGTTGCTGACGCACCGCCCCTCCACTCGGATCTGGCGCGAGCAGCGCAGCCGTGCGGGTCGTCTCGTCGAGCACGAACGCCTGGGCGGAGAGTGTGGAGCTCCGGGTGAACCAGGTTCATCGCAGACTCCACACTGTCCGATCCTGCCCCGGCTACCCGCGACCGCTCTCGGTGTACGCCGGACCACCGGTGCCGAGATTGGCCAGCGCCGACTCGACGCGCCGGGCGGTGAAGTCGGCCGCCCGTTCACGGACCTGCTCGACCGTGCAGAACTCCGCGGAGCGGATCTCGCGGGCCTGCTTGACGATCGCGTCGGTGATCGAGGCGTCGTGCACGCCGCCGTCGAAGACCAGGCACAGGGCGTCGTCCCAGCCGCCCCAGGTGGGCAGCCAGTCGGTGAGGACCAGGGGGCCGGCGGGGATCTCGAGAGCCAGCTCCTCGGTGACCTCGCGGGCCACCGCGACCTGCGGTGACTCGCCGACCTCGACGACCCCACCGGGCAGGTCCCAGTCCTCCTTGTAGGTCAGCTGGCACAGCAGGACCCGGCCGTCGTGGTCGCGCACGAGCATCTGGCTGATCGCCCGCTTGCGCGGCAGGAAGGAGTTCAGCAGGGCCCGGAAGGCCCCGGGCTCGCTGAGCGGCGGGTCGGTCGCGAGCCGCGCGAGGACGACGTACCCCTCGGTAGTGCGCTCGTCGGGCACCATCCGCTCCAGACCCTCGCGGCGCAGCCCGGCGCGGGTGGCCACCCGCAGGGCACTCTCGGCGTCGACCGGGATCCGTGCCTCGACCCGGCTGACGCCCAGGCCGCCCTCGTGCTCGGCGCTGAGCGACCAGTCGACCAGCACCCGCAGCGCCCGGGTGGCGTAGCCGCGGCCCCGCTGGGAGTCCTCGAGGCCGCCCTCCAAGCGGACGGTCGCGTCGTCCTTGCGCACCACGGTGAGGGTGCCGACCTCGTGGTCCTCGACGGTGATGACGAAGGGGAGCGAGGCGTCCTGGTCGGCCGCGCCGGGACGCAGCGTGACCGTGCCATCGGTCAGGGTGGGCTGCTCTCGGGTCACCCGCTCACCCTAGCCAGCGGGGGGTTCTCGGAACGTCTGCGCCCTGGCACGATCATCGGGTGTCCGCTGCCGACCCGAGCCCGCCCGCCGCCGGTGCACCCCGGCGGGCGCTGGTCGTGGAGGGCGGCGCCACCCACGTGCTGGCCGCCGCCCGGTGCCTTGCCCGCGCGGGGTGGGAGGTCGGGGTCGCCACGGCGGGCGGGCGTCCGCGCACCTCGCGCGCGGTCCGGCGCTGCCACCAGGTGCCCCCCGCCGAGGTCGCTCCCGACGCCTGGGTCGACGCGGTGGCCGGGCTCGTGGCGCAGCACGGGTACGACGTGGTGTTCGGCGCCGACGACATCGAGGTGCTGCTGCTCTCGGCCCGACGCGCCGACATCGGCTGCGTGGTGCCCCACTGCGCGCACGACGACGTCCTGCGCGCCATCGACAAGCTGGAGCTGGTGCGGGTCGCCGAGAGCGTCGGACTCGGGGTGCCCCGCACCGAGGAGGCCACGGCGTCGACGCTCGCCGCGGTCGACGGCCCCGTGGTGGTCAAGGCACGACTGCACTGGGACCCGGCCGGCGCCGGCGAGGCCCGACACCTGCTGGCGGAGGTCTGCTCGAGCGCGGCGGACGCCACCCGGGCGGCCGGAGCCATGACCGACGGCGGCGGGGTGCCGCTGCTCCAGGAGGCCCTGGACGGGGGACTGAGCGCCCTCTCGCTGGTGCGTGACCGGGGCGGACGCGTGCTCGGCGTGGTCCAGCAGCGCAGCCCCCGGCTCTCGCGGCGGCGCACCAGCTGCCGGGCGGTGACGGTGCCGGTCGACGTGGACCTGCTGGCGGGGGTCGAGCGGCTGCTGGACGAGCTCGGGTGGTGGGGGTTGGCGAACCTGCAGTTCCTCACGGTGCCCGGGGACCGGCCGCGGCTGATCGACCTCAACGGGCGGTTCTACGGCAGCCTCGCGCTCGCGGTGGCCAGCGGCGTCCCGCTGCCGGACCTGTGGGGTCGCACGGCCCTGGGTGAGGTCGTCGAACCGGTGCCCGCCGCGCGGGTGGGGGTGCGCTTCCAGTCGTTCTTCGAGGACCTGTCCCGCGCCCGGCTGGAGCGACGGGGCGGGCTGGTCCGCGACGTCGCGTCCACGGTGGCCCACCTCCCCGGCGCGGCGCACCCGCACGCCGACCTGCGCGACCCGGGCCCCGGGCTGCGGCTGTTGCGCGACAAGGTGGTGCGCCGTGGGTGAGCCGAGCGCCGAGCTGCTGGCGGTGTGCTCGCTCGACCCGGAGACCCTCCACGCCTGGGAGCGGCTGGCCGAGGAAGCCCTGGAGCCCAACCCCTTCTTCACCCCCGGGGCGGTGCTGGCCTCCGCCCGGCACCTGGCCGGCGGGGAGCAGGACCACCTCCTCGTCGTCCGCCGCGGCGAGGCCCTCGACCTCGCGCTGCCGGTGCGCCGCGCCCGCCGCTACCGCCGTGTCCCGGTGCCGACCGTGCGGGCCTGGGGTCACGACGACGGGTTCCTGGACACCCCGCTGCTGCGCGACCACGACCCGGAGGGGTCGTGGTCGGCGGCCCTGGACCTGCTCCACGACCGGGGCGCGTGGTGGTGGACCTTCGAGCAGCTGGGCGCCGACGGGCCGGTGCGGGCCTCGCTCGAGGCCGCCGCCCGTCGCCGGGGCCGGCGCCCCCTGGTGCTGGGCTCGGTCCCGCGCCCGGTGGTGCGGCGCCGAGCCGAGCCGACCTACCTCGACGACCGGATGAGCTCGTCGCAGCGTCGTCGCCTCGGCCGGTTCCGTCGTCGGCTGGAGCGCGAGCTGGAAGCACCGGTGGAGGTCGTCGACCGGGCCGCGGACGACCTCATGGGCGCGCTCGACCGGTTCCTCGCCCTCGAGGCCGGGGGATGGAAGGGCGAGGCCGGCACCGCCCTGCTCTCGGACCCGCGGCGGGCCGCGCACTTCCGGGAGACCGTGCTCGACGCCGGCCGTCGGGGTCGCGTCCAGATGTGGGAGCTGGGCAGCCGGACCACCGTGGCGGCCGCGCTGTGCGCGGTCGTGGAGGGCGAGGGCGTCTTCCACCTCAAGACGGCCTACGACGAGCGGTTCGCGTCCAGCTCTCCGGGTGTGCAGCTCGAGGTCGCCGCGCTGGAGGCCTTCCACGACGATCCCCGGCTGCAGTGGATCGACTCCTGCGCCGGTGGGCGCGCCACCACGCCCTCGGCGCGGCTCTACCCCGACCGCCGGTCCATGGAACGGGTCCTCGTGCCCCTGGGCGGCACCGCTTCGCGCCTGGCGGCGGCCGGGCTGCAGCAGGCGATGCGGCGACGCCATGGATGAGGCTGCCGCGGCCGAGGTGCTGAGCGCCCTCGCAGCGGCCGCGCCGGACGCCGTCCTGCTCTGGAGGGGGGAGGGCCTCGGCGGCTCGGACGTCGACGTGGTCGTGCTCGCCGAGGGCGGGGCGCGGGTGTCCCGGGTCCTGCGCGGTCGCGGTCTCGCACCGGCGCCCCAGGGGCCGGGGCGGTTCCTGTGGCGACGCCTGCCGGCCCAGGACGTGGTGGTCGACGTGCTGCTCGAGCATGCGTGGCCGGCCATGTACCCCCCGCTGCCCGGGGTGCTGGCGCGGGCGGAGCGCGGGCGGCTCGGGCTGCTCGTCGCGGCTCCCGACGACCGCCTCCGGGTGCACGCGGCCGAGGCCGTGGCGGGCTGGCCCTGGCCGCGAGGCGCTGCTCGCATCGCGGCGCTGGTGGAGGACACCTCGGAGCAGGTGCTGGCCCGCGTCGACGAGCAGGACCCGGCGCTGGCCCGGCTGGCGCGGCGGGCCACGAGCTCCGGCAGCCCGCACCGCGAGCAGGAGCGGCTGCCGCTGCGCGACGCGGCGCGGGCCGCCACCGGGTCGCCGTACGCACGCCGGGCGCTGCGGTGGCGGCTGCGCGGTGAGCCGGTCTCCCGCCCACCGGGGGCCGCCCCGACGGGGGGCGCCCTGCTGGTGGCCCTCAGCGGCATGGACGGAGCGGGGAAGTCCACCGCCGCCCTGGCCCTGCTCGACCGTGCGGAGGACCGGGGTGAGCCTGCGGTGGTGCACTGGACCCGGCTGGCACGCGACCTGGGCGTGCTGGCGCCCGTCGGTCGGCTGGCCCGTCGGCTGACCGGCCGCTCGCGTCCGGTCTCCCAGCCCTACCGGCCCGAGGACGCCGAGGACGCCGCCGACGCCGGGCCCGACCACGCTCCTGCGCGCACCGGCGCGGCGCCCACGACGTCGGGCGGCCGGCGCCTCGTCGAAGGTGCCTGGGTCGTCGCGGTGGCGCTCTCCGGCGTCCGCAACGCCCGCCGCGCGCGGGGGCTCCAGCGCAGCGGTGTGCACGTGGTGTGCGACCGCTGGTTGCTCGACGCCCTGGTGGACCTGCGGATCCGCTACGGCCACCACCCGGCCGCCGAGTGGGTGCTGCGCCGTGGCTTCCCCCGGGCCGACCTCGCCGTGCTGCTGCGGGTGGACCCGGCGACGGCAGCGGCCCGCAAGCCCGGCGACCAGCGCGACGACGTCCTGCTCACCATGGGCGAGCACTACGACCGGCTCGTCACCGGCCTCGACGTCCGGGTGCTCGACGCCGGGCGGGCCGGCGACCGGGTGGTCGCCGACCTGCTGCGCCTGGTCGAGGAGCGCTGAGCGCGGGCCTCAGGTCCTGCGGAACCACACGGTGGCCAGCGGCGGCACCGAGATGTCGGCGTGGGCCGGCTGCCCGGCGTGCTCGCCCTCGACCGCGGTGACCGCCCCGTAGTTGCCCACCCCGGAGCCGGTGTAGGCCTCGGCATCGGTGTTGAGCACCTCGTTCCACTGCCCGGTCGCCGGCAGCGCCAGCCGGTAGCCGTGGTGCGGCACCGCGGAGAAGTTCGAGACGCAGACCAGGTCGGGTGCGCCCTCGGCCCGACGTACGAACGAGAACGTGTTGCGCCCGGCGTCGTTGCCGTCGAGCCAGACGAAGCCCTCGGGGAGTGGTCCTGGGCCCAGAGCGCGGCGGTGTCGGCGTAGGTCCGGTTGAGATCGCGCACGAGGCTGTGCACGCCCCGGTGCTCGGGGTGGTCCAGCAGCCACCAGTCGAGCTCGCGGGCCTCGGCCCACTCCGACTCCTGGCCGAGCTCGACGCCCATGAACACCAGCTGCTTGCCCGGGTGGGCCCACATGTAGGCCAGGTAGGCGCGCAGGTTGGCCAGCTGCTGCCAGCGGTCCCCGGGCATCTTGCGCAGCAGGGAGCCCTTGCCGTGCACGACCTCGTCGTGGCTGATCGGCAGGCAGTAGTTCTCCGACCACGCGTAGACCAGCGAGAACGTCATCTCCCCGTGGTGGTGGGCGCGGTGCACCGGGTCGTTGGCCATGTAGGCCAGCGAGTCGTGCATCCAGCCCATGTTCCACTTCAGGCCGAACCCGAGACCGTCCTCGGAGGTCGGGCGGGTCACGCCGGGCCAGGAGGTCGACTCCTCGGCGATGGTGACCACGCCGGGGACCCGGCGGTAGACGGTGGCGTTCATCTCCTGCAGGAACTGCACGGCCTCGAGGTTCTCCCGACCGCCGTGGATGTTGGGCGTCCACTCGCCCTCCTCGCGGGAGTAGTCGAGGTAGAGCATCGAGGCGACGCCGTCGACGCGCAGGCCGTCGACGTGGAACTCCTCGCACCAGTAGATGGCGTTGGCGTAGAGGAAGTTGCGCACCTCGCGCCGACCGAAGTTGAAGATGTGGCTGCCCCACTCCTTGTGCCAGCCGCGCTGGGGGTTCGGGTCCTCGTAGAGCGGGGTGCCGTCGAAGCGGGCCAGGGCCCACTCGTCGGTGGCGAAGTGCCCCGGCACCCAGTCGAGGATGACGCCGACACCGGCCCGGTGCAGCCGGTCGACGAGCAGCCGGAACCCGTCGGGGTCCCCGAAGCGCGCGTCGGGGGCGAAGTACGACGTCACGTGGTAGCCCCACGAGCCGCCGAAGGGGTGCTGCATCACCGGCATCAGCTCGACGTGGGTGAACCCGAGGTCGACCACGTAGTCGACGAGATCGTCGGCCATCTGCTCCCAGGACCACATCGACCCGTCGTGGTTCTTCTTCCACGACGCCAGGTGCACCTCGTAGACGCTCATCGCGGAGGTGACCGGCTGCTGGGCGGCGCGCGCGGTCATCCACGCCTCGTCGCCCCAGGTGTAGGAGGACTCGAAGACGCGCGAGGCGGTGCTCGACGGCTTCTCGGCCCAGGCGGCCATCGGGTCGGCCTTGTCACGCCAATGCCCGTCGGCGGCCAGCACCGCGAACTTGTACGACGTGCCCGCGCCCACGTCGGGCACGAAGAGCTCCCAGACCCCGGAGGTGCCCAGCTGGCGCATCGGGTGCGCACGGCCGTCCCAGGAGTTGAAGTCGGCCTTCAGCCGGACCCCACGGGCCGAGGGGGCCCAGACCGCGAAGGAGGTGCCGCTCACAGCGCCGCCGGGCGTGCCGGGCGCGTCGTAGTGGTGCACGTGCGCGCCCAGCACCGTCCACAGCTGCTCGTGGCGGCCCTCGTTGATCAGGTGCAGGTCCATCTCGCCCAGCGTGGGCAGGAACCGGTAGGGGTCGTCGGAGTCCCAGGGCTCGCCCTCGTAGCTGACCGCGAGCTGGTAGGCGGGCACCTCGGCGACCGGCAGCACGCCGACCCACACGCCCTCGTGCTCGTGGTCGAGCGGGGTCTCGCCCCACTCGCCGGTCACGGTGACGCTGGAGGCCAGGGGACGCAGGACGCGCACCGTCACGGCGCCGTCGTGGGGGTGCGGGCCCAGCAGCGAGTGCGGGTGCCCGTGCTCACCGCGGACGAGCTGGTCGAGCTCGTTGCGGGGGACCGGGAGGACGGCGGGGCGGGGAGTCTGGGTCATGACGCTCCGATCTCGGCCACGGCCCGGAGCGGGATGTCCACCCAGGTCGGCCGGTTGCGGGTCTCGTAGACGGTCTCGTAGACGGCCTTGTCGGCGATGTAGGCGTGCAGCAGCGTCCGGTGCTCGGGGCTGATGTGTTCGCCGGCGTAGGCGACGAGGAAGTGGTTCTTGCTGCGGTTGGCCCACTCGGCGGCCTTGCGGGTGCGCAGCTCGACCCCGTCGGGGTCGTCCTCGGCCCAGGTCCGCTCGACCACGCGCGGGGCGTAGTCGAAGGAGCGCAGCATCCCGGCGACGTCGCGCCAGGGCGAGTCGGGCAGGAGCCGCTCGTGGAGCGGCTTGGCCGGCTCGCCCTCGAAGTCGACGATCTTCCAGCCCAGGGCGGTGCGCAGGGTCTGGCCCAGGTGCAGGTCGCCGTGCACCCGCTGGACCGGCACCTCGCCGAGTGCCCGCACCTGCTCGAACAGCGCCTCGAGCGCGCCGCGGTGCGCCTCCAGCCCGGGGGCGGCAGCGAGGGCCGCCGGGAGCCGGCCGCTCATCGTGGCGGCCAGGTCGGCTCCGGACGCGGAGCCGGTCGGGAAGTGCTCCGCGAGCAGGTCGTGCACCGCACGCAGGGTGTGACCCAGCCGGGTGGCCTCGCCGGCGAAGTCGCCGCCGGCCTCGGAGGCGTGCAGGTCGGGCTCGCGGTAGAGGTCGCGGACGCTGGCGAGCGCGAGGTCCCAGCCGTCGGAGGCGGTGCGCAGGAACTGCTGCAGCATCGCCAGCTGCATCACCCCGCCCGGCCCGGGCCGGTCGGTGCCCTCCTCGCGCTGCTCGGGGTCGACCCAGTCCACCCAGCCGTAGAGCGCGGCCACGTCGGTCGAGCCGACCCGGCTCAGCACCTCGTGCACCTGCACGTCCGGGTTGACCCCGGGCGTGACCTTGCGGAACACCTTCATCAGGGCGTCCTCGCCGAAGGCGACCGAGGAGTTCGACTGCTCGCCCGAGAACAACGTCGAGTGCGTGTCGAGGTCCAGGTCGTGGCCCGCCAACCGGTGGAAGGCCAGCGAGCTGGCGCCGTCGACGAGGTTGCCGCCGACCTCGCCGGCGGCCCGGTCGAAGGAGCGCAGCCAGCAGGCCATCGCCTCCCGGTCGTGCAGCGCGTCGTAGCCGTGCAGCAGGCCGCGGTCGGGGTCCTGCCAGGTGGCGACCAGCGCGTGCTCGATGCGTTGCTGCGGCTCGGGGTAGAGCGCCAGCGGCACCTGGTAGTGCTCCACGCGGTCGTCGGCGCCGGCCACGACGTCGTCGTAGGTCACCTCCACCAGGCAGAGCAGCACCACCGGTCCGTCCGCGACCGCGCCCGGGACCGTGCCCACGCGGCGTACGTCGCTGACGGTGAAGGGGCGGCCCTTGCCGCCGAACCACCGGGTGCGGCCCAGGTAGTCGACGAAGACCTCGCGGTCGGGGGCGACAGGCAGGTCGGGCGTGCTCGTCGGGTCGGTCACAGCAGCTGACCCTCCTCGTGGTGCTCCGGCGTGGTGAGCCGGAACCAGTAGAAGCCGTAGCCGGCCAGGGTGAGCAGGTAGGGCAGCTCGCCGATCTCGGGGAACGGCACCCCACCGATGATCTCGATGGGGCGGCGGCCCTCGAAGCGGCGCAGGTCGAGCTCGACCGGCTGGGGGAAGCGCGAGAGGTTGTTGACGCAGAGGATGACGTCCTCGTGGCCGTCCTCGTCGACGTGCTCGCGCACGTAGGACAGCACCGTGGAGTTCGAGCCGCCCAGGTCGTGGAACTCGCCGAGGCCGAACGCGGGGTGGTGCCGGCGGGCCAGGAGCATGCGGCGCGTCCAGTGCAGCAGCGAGGAGGGGTTCTCCATCTGCGCCTCGACGTTGACCGACTCGTAGCCGTAGATCGCGTCCTGGACCACCGGCAGGTCGAGCCGACCGGGGTTGGCTGAGGAGAAGCCGGCGTTGCGGTCGGAGGTCCACTGCATCGGGGTGCGCACCCCGTCGCGGTCGCCGAGCCAGATGTTGTCGCCCATCCCGATCTCGTCGCCGTAGTAGAGGACGGGGGAGCCGGGCAGGCTCAGCAGCAGCGCGTTGAACAGCTCGATCTGGTTGGTGTCGTTGTCGAGCAGCGGCGCCAGGCGCCGACGGATGCCGATGTTGGCCTTCATCCGCGGGTCCTTGGCGTACTCCGACCACATGTAGTCGCGGTCCTCGTCGGTGACCATCTCGAGGGTCAGCTCGTCGTGGTTGCGCAGGAAGATGCCCCACTGACAGTTGCGCGGGATCTCCGGGGTCTGCTCGAGGATCTCCGAGATCGGGTAGCGCGACTCGCGGCGCACGGCCATGAAGATGCGCGGCATGACCGGGAAGTGGAAGGCCATGTGGCACTCGTCGCCACCGGACTCGAAGTCGCCGAAGTACTCCACGACGTCCTGCGGCCACTGGTTGGCCTCGCACAGGAGCACCCGGCCGGGGTACTCCTCGTCCACGATCCGGCGCACCTTGCGGAGGAACTCGTGGGTCTCGGGGAGGTTCTCCCCGTCGGTGCCCGGTCGCTCGTAGAGGTAGGGCACGGCATCGAGGCGGAAGCCGTCCAGGCCCATGTCGAGCCAGACCTTCATCGCCTCGATCATCGCGTCGTGGACCGCGGGGTTGTCGAAGTTCAGGTCGGGCTGGTGGTGGAAGAACCGGTGCCAGAAGTACTGCTGGCGCACCGGGTCCCAGGTCCAGTTCGACGGTTCGGTGTCGACGAAGATGATCCGGGCGTCCTGGTAGAGGTCGTCGGTGTCGGACCAGACGTAGAAGTCGCCGTAGGGACCGTCCGGGTCGGAACGGCTGGCCTGGAACCACGGGTGCTGGTCGCTGGTGTGGTTCATGACGAAGTCGATGATCACGCGGATGCCGCGCTCGTGGGCCGCGCCCAGGAAGCGCTCGAAGTCCTCCATGGTGCCGATCGCCGGGAGCACCCCGGTGTAGTCGGCCACGTCGTACCCGCCGTCGCGCAACGGGCTCGGGAAGAACGGCGGCACCCACAGGCAGTCCACGCCGAGCCACTCGAGGTAGTCGAGCTTCTCGACCAGGCCGGCGAAGTCACCGGTGCCGTCGCCGTTGGAGTCGCGGAAGGACCGGACCAGCACCTCGTAGAAGACCGCGGACTTGAACCAGTCCGGGGTCGCGTGGGCCGCGTGGTCGGCGTCGACGCCGGAGTCGGTGTGACCGTCGACGACCGGGTCGTCGCCGAGGGGTGGACCATCGGCGTGGGCCACCTGGGCGGTGGTCGGGTCGGCGTCGGTCACGCAGTCCTCCTGATGCTCAGCACGTGAGCGGGTTCGTGGTGGGGGTCGAGGCGCACGTAGTTGTGCTGGCCCCAGCTCCAGTCCTCACCGGTGATCTCGTCGTGGACGACGTAGGTGTCGCCCCAGTCCATGCCCAGGGCGGGCAGGTCGATGTGCACGGTCGTCTCGCGGGTCGCGTGCGGGTCGAGGTTGATGACCACGACGACGGTGTCGCTGGTCGGGTCGCCGGCCACGGCCTGCTTGCTGAAGACGAGCACGTTCTCGTCGTCGCTGGAGTGCACCACCACGGTGCGCAGCAGCTGCAGCGCGCGGTGCTGGCGGCGGATCTGGTTGAGCCGGGTGAGGTACGGCGCGAGGGTGCGGCCCTCGGACTCGGCGGCGTCCCAGTCGCGGATCCGGATCTGGAACTTCTCCGAGTCCAGGTACTCCTCGCTGCCGGGCTTGACCGCCACGTGCTCGTAGAGCTCGTAGCCGGCGTAGACGCCCCAGGTGGGGGAGCCGGTGGCGGCCAGCGCGGCGCGGACCTTGAACGCCGCCGGGCCGCCGTACTGCAGGTAGGCGTGCAGGATGTCGGGGGTGTTGACGAAGAAGTTGGGCCGCATCAGGTGCGCGGTCTCCGTGGCGAGCTCGGTGAGGTACTCCTCGATCTCCCACTTCGCGGTGCGCCAGGTGAAGTAGGTGTAGCTCTGCTGGAAGCCGACGGCCCCGAGCCCACGCATCATCGCCGGGCGGGTGAAGGCCTCGGCCAGGAAGATCACGTCGGGATCGGTGCGCCGGACCTCGCCGAGCAGCCACTCCCAGAACTCGACCGGCTTGGTGTGCGGGTTGTCGACGCGGAAGATCCGCACTCCGTGCGACATCCACAGCCGCACGACGCGCAGCACCTCGCGCCGGATGCCCTCGGGGTCGTTGTCGAAGTTGACCGGGTAGATGTCCTGGTACTTCTTCGGCGGGTTCTCGGCGTAGGCGATCGAGCCGTCGGCGCGGGTGGTGAAGAAGTCCGGGTGCTCGGTGACCCACGGGTGGTCGGGGGCGGCCTGGAGCGCGAGGTCGAGGGCCACCTCGAGCCCGAGCTCGCCGGCACGGGCCACGAACGCGTCGAAGTCCTCGAAGGTGCCGAGCTCGGGGTGGATCGCGTCGTGACCGCCGTCCTTCGACCCGATGGCCCAGGGGGAGCCCGTGTCGTCGGGTCCCGGGGTCAGGGTGTTGTTGGGCCCCTTGCGGTTGACCTCGCCGATCGGGTGGATCGGCGGCAGGTAGATCACGTCGAAGCCCATCGCGGCCACGGCGTCGAGGCGTTGCGCGGCGGTGCGGAGGGTGCCGCTGGTGATCGCGCCGGTCTTCTCGTCGCGCGTGGCGCCCTCGGAGCGCGGGAAGAACTCGTACCAGCTGCCGAAGAGCGCGCGCTCGCGGTCGGCGTACGCCGGGAACGGGCCCTCGACGGTGACCAGCTCGCGGATCGGGTGGTCGGCCAGGACGGTGGTCAGGGCGCTGTCCTGCAGCGCGGCCAGCCGGGCCTCGGCGGGACGGGCGGTGTCCTGCGCCGCCTTGATGGCGGCACGGAGCGTCGCGGCCTCGTCGGCGGCCCCCGCGGGCAGGTCGGCGAGCACCCGCTCGAGCAGCAGCCTGCCCTCGGTGAACATCAGCTCCACGTCGACGCCGGCGGGGATCTTCAGCCCCGCGTCGTGCTGCCAGGTGGCCAACGGGTCCGACCAGGCCTGGACCTCGAACGTCCAGGCGCCCTCGCGGTCGGGCGTCACCCAGGCGACGTACCGGTCGGGAGGCCCGTCCTGGGGGCGCATCCGGACCGGATCGCCGCGTCGACCGTCCGGCCCGGTGAGCACCACCTCCGCCGACAGCTTGTCGTGGCCCTCGCGGAACACGGTGGCCGTCACCGGGAAGGGCTCACCCACGGTGGCCTTCGCCGGCCGTCGACCGAGGTCGACCAAGGGCATGACGTCCAAGACAGGGATGCGACCGACCATGGCTCCACCCTTCCGTCCCACCTCCCGCGCTGCAAGCCGCCACCGGGGTGAGAGGGATCCGAGCCGACGGCGAGGGGCGGGTGGGCCGGTCGGCCCACCCGCCCCTCGGCGGTCGTACGGGGTGGATCAGCGGGCGAAGACCTGCAGCTCCGAGGCGTGCACGATCGTCCCGCGGTCGGACGCCGTGGCGCAGTCGGTGTCGTTGGCCGGGTCGTTGTCCTGCTCACCGGCGTAGCCGGGGGTGCCGGTGCACTGGTTCTGCAGGGTGACCAGACGCACCGCGGCGGCCCGGGTCGGCTGGATCCTGAAGGAGCGCAGGATCTGGTCCGGTGCGACCGGGCGGGGGCGCACGGCCGGGAAGGCGTCCTTCTGCGAGGTGTAGACCCGCTTCCAGGTCGCCTTGGCCGAGTCGCAGCCGGAGGTGCAGACCTCGATCGCGAACTGGCGCAGGGCGGTGAAGCGCGAGCCCGAGGCCGGGTCCTCGTCGACCGCGAGCGGCACCGGGTCGTCCGAGGCCGGGGCCGGGGTCAG
Source organism: Nocardioides dokdonensis FR1436 (assembly GCF_001653335.1). NCBI lineage: Bacteria > Bacillati > Actinomycetota > Actinomycetes > Propionibacteriales > Nocardioidaceae > Nocardioides > Nocardioides dokdonensis. Next base: position 4,087,257 of record NZ_CP015079.1, on the reverse strand, counting down.
CAGCGCGCTGACCTGGACCCGTCGGATGGTGTGCGTGCCCTTGGCCAGGTCGACGGAGACGTAGGGGCGGGACTGGTCGACGTTGGTCTCGGTCACCGCGCCCCAGTTGGTGGCCTCCTTGCCGTCGATGAGGTGAGCGGTGTTGAGGGAACCGGCGGTCGCGTCGATGACCTTGGCGCCGTTGGCCGCAGCGGCCAGGTTCTTCTGCTTGGTCAGGCGCACCGTCTTCTTCTCACCGGCGCGGACCCGCATCGTGAACCGCTTGAAGCCGCCCTTGCCGGAGGTGTACAGCATCTTGTAGGTGCCGGGCACGAAGGTGGCCGTGGCGGAGAGCCTCGACTTCGGCGAGGTGTCGGCGACGGGGGTGACCCGGGCCTGGTACTCACCGACGAAGATCTTGCCGGCGCCGCGCGAGGCCTTGAAGGTGACGGTGCCGTTGCGCTGCTGCGGGGAGGCGAAGCCGCCCTTGACCTTGTCGGAGTCGGCGTCCGGGGTGGACGCGTTCTTGCCCATGCCGCGCTGGGCGAAGGCCTTCCACATGACCTGGGTGTCCTCGCCGCCGAAGCGCATCCGGTCCGCGGCCAGCATGGCGTCGCGGGCGTCGAGCATCGAGGTGGCGCCCTGCTGGAGCAGGAAGCTGTCGAACATCAGCTGGACCCAGCGACGGTTGCCGGGGCAGTACTGCGGGGCGATCGGGCTCGCGTCGTCGGCGGCCTGGGCGCAGCGCAGCTGGAGGCGCTTGTCCTGGTAGGGGTAGGCGCGGTTGTGCTTGGCGACCAGCGCCTGGCGCACCGACCACATGGTGCCGTTCCAGATCTCGCCGTCGGCGTGCACCTCGGCACCGGTGGTGTCGAAGCCGTAGTTGCCGTAGTTCAGCGGGTTCTTGTTGATCGCGTAGTCACGGATGGCCACGCGCTTGTTGCCGGTGGCGTAGACGCCCACGGCCCAGACGTTGCCACCGTTGTCGTAGCCGTGGCTGAACTGGTACTCCGCGGCCACCAGGTCGCCCCACGACTCGCCCATGGCACCACCCTGCTCGGAGGTCAGGCCCTCGTCGGGCCCGGCGACCATGCGGTTGGAGATGGCGTGGGTGTACTCGTGACCCACGATGCCCATGTCGAGCCCGCCATCGGTGCACGGGGCGTAGAAGGCGCCGGCGATCGGCTGGAAGAGGTACTGGTTGGTGATGCCCGGCACGCCGTCCTGCAGGGTGATCTGGTTGGCGTTGTCGCGGCCAAGGAACGACGGCTGGCCGCCGCTGAGGGCGCCGGCCTGGACGTTGCCGACCTCCTGGTCGCCGGGGACGCCGCCGCGACCGAAGTTGTCGAGCTGCATGTTGTAGTTCGACTCGGTGAAGCCGAGGTAGTAGCTGTAGTCGTGCATCCGGTTGTGCGAGACGAAGAGGTTCTGCGTCGAGAACTCGATGTCGTTGCCGCCCGGGCGCAGCTGCGTCGGGTCGCACTTGGAGTTGTTCCACGCGTCGGTGAACTCGGCGGTGTACTCACGCGTCGGGGACACCGGTGCCTGGAAGAGGCCGCCAGGGGTCAGCGGGCTGGCCCACGCCTCGTGGGTGTTGGCGTTGTTGCCGACGGTGGTCGCCGTGGTGGTGCCGGTCGCGTCCAGCGCGTCCCACGGGTAGGTGGCGGCGATGTTCTTCAGCGGCCCCGTGGGCAGGGTGCAGTCGGGGCCCGCGACCCAGCACCCGATGACGGAGTTCTTCGGGACGGACTCGTCGTTCACCGAGGTCATCGACGGGTTCGCCGGGAAGTAGCGCCACTGCGGCGAGAAGAGCTCGCCACCCGCGGAGGGGGTTCCCGAGTCGCTGGTGGACAGCAGCAGCGAGTAGGTGCCCGAGACGGCACCGGCGCTGTCGAAGGGACACACCTGCACGGCGTAGACGCCGGCCTTCAGGTCGTCCGAGGAGTACGTCGCCAGCTCGGGGCTGGTCAGCAGGTCCTGGGTGAACAGCAGCTGGCCCGAGGCGCCGAAGATCTTGACGGTGATGTCGTCGGCGGGCGTGCTCAGCCCCAGCGCGTTGATGGTGCGCGTCTTGTCGTCGGTGAGCTCGAAGTCGTGCTTGGGGCCGCACGAGTCGCCGGTGAAGCTGCCGGTGAAGACGTCGTTGACCTGGTCGTGCTCGACCTTGTTCTCGCGGTGCAGGACCTTGCCGGTCACGGCGTCGACCATGACGGTGTAGGCGAAGGCGACGCCCGCGTCGTTGTCGACGACGTTGGCCTCCAGGACCGGTCGGACCGTGCCGTCGGCCAGGGCCAGGGCCCGCAGGCGCACCTGCTGCTGCTGGGCGAAGCCAGGCACGCTCAGCGTCGTCCAGCCGTCGGTGGCGGTCGCGACGATCTTGGCGACGGTGGAGGTGTCGAGGTTGCGGCCGACGTTGCGGGCGGCAGCGACCCAGCCCTGCAGCGGGCTCAGCTTCGCGGCGCCGGCGTCGAGGGACGCGCTGGTGGGCACCAGCGACGAGGAGACGTAGGTGACCTCCCCGCGGGCGATCCCGACGGTGACCATGCTGCCCAGCGCAGGGGTCAGGTCGCCGAAGCGCTGACGCAGGAGGACGGCGTACCCGGGGTGCGGGGCGCCGTCGAACGCCGCGAGCTCCTGGGCGTTGACGAGCTCGAGCCCGCGCATCTGGGTGGCGCTCAGGCCGAAGACCCCGGCGTTCGCCTCGAGCCACGCACGTGCCGACTTCTCGGCGTTGGCGGCGCCACCGCCCGGGAAGGCGGCCTTCGCCAGCACGCCCGAGGTGGGCAGGATCGAGGCAGGGGTGCCGAAGTCGTTCCAGCGCAGGCTCGCGGTGCCCAGGGCGCCGGCGAGGCGCTCCTGCACCGCGCTCGGCGCCGCGGTGCCGCGGGCGTCGAGCTCGGACAGGCCGGGCACGGAGTCGCCGAGCGTGGTCACGGCGTCGGCGGCACGGCCGGGGGCCGCAGCGGTCGCGTTCTGGGCGAGGGCGGGGAACTGCGCGAGGCCGGAGACCAGGGTGGCGGTCGCCAGGGCCAGGGCCGCCGTCTTGCGGCGGCGTCTGCGCTCGGGGTTCGAGGTCATGGCTGCTCAACGTCAGGGACCGGTCGCCGTTATGTGCCGGGACCGAGAAACCTGAGTGCGTGACAGGTTCGTGACCTGGCGGACCCTGCGGCAATGGTTTTGGATCGTTCCAGACGAGGGGTAGCGTCAGGGGGTGCGAGCGATCCGACGATTCACCGTCCGTCCTGTCCTCCCCGCCTCCCTGGGCGCCCTGAACGAGCTCGCAGGCAACCTGCGCTGGTCCTGGCACCCCCCGACGCAGGACGTCTTCGCCGCGGTCGACGCCGAGCTGTGGGAGTCCACCGGCCACGACCCGGTGCGGCTGCTCGCCTCGGTGGCCGGTGAGCGCCTCGCGGCCCTGGCGGCCGACGAGGGCTTCGTGGCCCGTCTCGAGGCGGCGCGCGCCGACCTCGCGGCGTACGTCGACGGGGACCGGTGGTACCAGAAGCGCACCGCCCAGGGCACCCTGACCGGCCCCGCCGGGGGAGCGGCCCCGCGCGCGATCGGCTACTTCTCACCGGAGTTCGGCATCACCGCGGTGCTGCCGCAGTACTCCGGTGGGCTCGGCATCCTCGCCGGCGACCACCTCAAGGCGGCCAGCGACCTCGGCGTCCCGATCATCGGCGTCGGGCTGCTCTACCGGCACGGCTACTTCCGCCAGTCGCTGTCCCGCGACGGGTGGCAGCAGGAGACCTACCCCGTCCTCGACCCAGACGAGCTGCCGATCTCGCTGCTGCGCGAGGAGAGCGGTGCGCCCGCGACGATCAGCATCGCAATGCCCGGCGGTCCCGACCTGCTCGCCCGCATCTGGGTCGCCTCGGTGGGCCGCGTGCCGCTGCTGATGCTCGACACCGACGTCGAGGGCAACCCCGAGCACTACGTCGACGTCACCGACCGCCTGTACGGCGGCACCTCGGAGCACCGCCTGCGCCAGGAGCTGCTGCTCGGCGTCGGCGGGGTCCGCGCGCTGCGGGTCTTCTCGCGGTTGACCGGCCACCCCGAGCCCGAGGTCTTCCACACCAACGAGGGCCACGCCGGCTTCCTCGGCCTGGAGCGCATCCGCGAGCTGACCGCCGCCGCCGGCGGCCCGGGCCTCGACTTCGACACCGCGCTCGAGGTCGGGCGCGCCTCCACCGTCTTCACCACCCACACCCCGGTGCCGGCCGGCATCGACCGCTTCGAGCGGACCCTCGTCGAGCAGTACTTCAGCGAGGGCGGCGCGACCCCGGGCGTCCCGGTGGAGCGCATCCTCGCGCTCGGCGCGGAGGACTACGAGGGCGGCGACGGCGCCGTCTTCAACATGGCGGTGATGGGCTTCCGGCTCGCCCAGCGCGCCAACGGCGTCTCGCAGCTGCACGGTGAGGTCTCGCGCGGCATGTTCCGCGGCCTGTGGCCCGCCTTCGACGAGGCCGAGGTGCCGATCACCTCCATCACCAACGGCGTGCACGCCCCGACGTGGGTGGCCCGCGAGGTCTTCGGGCTCGCCGAGGGTGCCGACCCCGACTCCGACGACACCGGCGCGTTCTTCGCCGCCGCCGACGACGTGCCCGGCGCCCGGGTCTGGGAGGTCAAGCGCGCGCTGCGCCTGCGCCTGGTCGAGGACGCCCGGGCCCGCCTGGCCCGGTCCTGGGCCGAGCGCGGCGCGGCCCCGGCCGAGCTGGGCTGGATCGACTCGGCGCTGGACCCCGACGTGCTCACGATCGGCTTCGCGCGCCGGGTGCCGTCGTACAAGCGGCTCACGCTGATGCTGCGCGACCCCGATCGGCTCAAGCGCCTCCTGCTCCACCCCGAGCGGCCCGTGCAGCTGGTGATCGCCGGCAAGTCGCACCCCGCCGACGACGGCGGCAAGCGCCTGATCCAGGAGATGGTGCGCTTCGCCGACGACCCCGAGGTGCGCCACCGCATCGTCTTCCTGCCCAACTACGACATCGCGATGGCCCAGCCGCTCTACCCCGGCTGCGACGTCTGGCTCAACAACCCGCTGCGCCCCTACGAGGCGTGCGGCACCTCCGGCATGAAGGCGGCCCTCAACGGCGGCCTGAACCTCTCCATCCTCGACGGCTGGTGGGACGAGTGGTACGACGGCCGCAACGGCTGGGCGATCCCCTCGGCCGACGGGCTCGACGACGCCGACCGCCGCGACGACCTCGAGGCCTCCGCCCTCTACGACCTGCTGGAGAACCAGGTCGCGCCGCGCTTCTACGACGTGGACGCTGACGGGGTGCCCACCGGCTGGGTGGAGATGCTGCGCCACACCCTGAGGTCGCTGGGGCCCAAGGTGCTGGCCACCCGCATGGTCCGCGACTACGTGCTCGAGCTCTACGCCCCCGCCACCGGCCACGCCCGCGCGCTGAACAGCGACTACGCCGGAGCCGTCGACCTCGCAGCCTGGAAGCGGCGCGTCCTCGCGGCCTGGCCCGACGTGCGCGTCGAGCACGTCGAGAGCAGCGGGGTCAACGACGCCCCCGAGGTGGGCGCGGTCCTGACGACCCGGGCGTTCGTGGCCCTGGGCGGGCTGGACCCGCAGGACGTCTCCGTGCAGCTGGTGCACGGCCGCGCCGACGCCGAGGACCGCATCCTGGACCACGACCACGACGAGCTGACGCTGGCCGAGACCTACGAGGGTGGGCGGCACCGCTTCGACGGCGACGTCTCGCTGACCCACTCCGGCGCCTTCGGCTACACCGTGCGGGTGCTGCCCAAGCACGCCCTGCTGGCCTCCGACGCCGAGCTCGGCGTGGTCGCGCTGCCCCTCTGAGGTCGGGTCGCTCAGGGAGCGGTGCTGCGCAGGACCACGACGCTGCGTCGACCCACGCTGAGGTCGTCGCCGGCGCCGACCACCGTCCCCACCGGCAGCCGCGCGTCGGTGGAGAGCACCACCTCGCCGCGCTGCACCCAGTCGTTCTCGGGGAGCTCGACGCGCTGGGGCAGCCAGCCGGAGCTGAACCACACCATGAACGAGGCGTCGACCTGCTGCTCGCCGTGCGGGCCGGGAGCGCGCAGCGGGGCCCCGGAGACGAACATGCCGATCGTGCGCAGGTCCGGGTCGTGCCAGTCCTCGGGGCTCATCTCGCGTCCGGTCGGGTGCAGCCAGGCGAGGTCCTTGGGTCCGCCGCGGATCGTCGGGCGGCCCTCGAACCAGTGCCGCTGGCGCAGCGCCGGGTGCGCGCGCCGTAGCGCCAGCGCCGTCCGCGTCACCTCGTAGACGTCGAGCCACGCGTCGTCGGTGCGCCAGTCGACGTACGAGATCTCGTTGTCCTGGCAGTAGGCGTTGTTGTTGCCGCGCTGGGTGCGCCCGCGCTCGTCGCCCGCGGTGATCATCGGCACCCCGTTGGACAGGCACAGGGTCGCCATGATGTTCGCGGCCTGGCGGCGCCGCACCGCCACGATCGCGGGGTCGTCGCTCTCGCCCTCGACGCCGTGGTTCCACGAGCGGTTGTTGTCGGTGCCGTCGCGGTTGCCCTCGCCGTTGGCCTCGTTGTGCTTGTGCTCGTGGCTGACCAGGTCACGCAGGGTGAAGCCGTCGTGGGCGGTGACGAAGTTGATCGAGGCGTACGCCGAGCGGCCGTCGTCGGCGTACAGGTCCGAGGAGCCGGCCAGCCGGGTCGCGACGGTGTGCGTGCCGCGGTTGTGGTTGCGCCAGAAGTCCCGGATCTCGTCACGGAACTGGTCGTTCCACTCCACCCACGGCGGCGGCATCCGCCCCACGAGGTACCCGTCCATGGAGGCGTCCCACGGCTCGGCGATCAGCTTGACGTGGCGCAGCACCGGGTCCTGGCCGATGGCCACCAGCAGGTCGGAGTTCATGTCGATGTCGTAGCCGGTGCGGGTCAGCGCCGACATCAGGTCGAAGCGGAATCCGTCGACGTGCATCTCGGTGACCCAGTAGCGCAGCGAGTCGAGGATCAGCCGCAGCGCCAGGGGGTTGTTGGAGTTGACCGTGTTGCCGCACCCGGTGACGTCCCAGTAGGTGTCGTCGAAGCGCATCTCGCCGGTCTCGGGGTCGGCCGCCGGCTCCACGCGCTTGTAGAAGCCGCGGTCGTCGAGGCCGCGGAAGCTCAGCGTCGGCCCGGTGGGGCCCGCCTCGGCGGTGTGGTTGTAGACGACGTCGAGGATGACCTCGAGGCCGGCGCGGTGCAGTGCCTTGACCATCTCCTTGAACTCGCGCACCTGCTGGCCGTGCTCGCCCGAGGACGAGTACGCGGCGTGCGGGGCGAAGTAGCCGATGGAGTTGTAGCCCCAGTAGTTGGTGGCGCCGCGCTCGGTCAGCGACGGCTCGGAGACGAACTGGTGCACCGGCAACAGCTCGACCGCGGTCACCCCGAGGTCGCGCAGGTAGTCGGTCACCGCCGGGTCGGCGAGCCCGGCGTAGGTGCCGCGCAGGTGCTCGGGCACCCGGTCGTGCAGGGCGGTGAGCCCCTTGACGTGCGCCTCGTAGATGACCGTGTCGCGCCAGCGGCGCCGCATCGGGGCGTCTCCCTCCCAGTCGAAGCCGGGGTCCACCACGACGCTGCGCGGCACGTGCGCCGCGGAGTCGTGGTCGTCGCGGACCGCGGGGGAGCCGAGCACGTGGGCGAAGGCGGGCTGCTCGGGCACCAGGTCGCCGGTGACCGCCAGGGCGTAGGGGTCCAGCAGCAGCTTCGCGGGGTTGAAGCGCAGCCCCTCGTCGGGCGCCCAGGCCCCGTCGACGCGGAAGCCGTACGGCGTCCCGGGGCGCACGTCGGGCAGCGCACCGTGCCAGATGCCCAGCGACTGCTCGGTGAGCTGGTGGCGCTCCTCGACCTCCTCACCGTCGGGGGCCTCGACGAACAGGCACACCCAGACCCCGGTCGCCGCGGGGGCGTAGACCGCGAAGTTGGTCGAGGCCGGGGACCAGGTGGCCCCGAGGGGCCAGTTGCGTCCGGGCCACACGCGAGCCGTCTGGCCCAGGTGGGTCCACGTCGAAGGAGTCACACGCACCAGTCTCCCAGGCCCGGGGCGGCCGGTGGCACGATGCCGGGTGCACGCTGCGCGTGCCGAGCAGTCTTTACCGACCAGAGAGGTAGTGCCCCGTGGCTGAGCAAGCCGAGTTCGTGCGTCTCGAGGTGGCCGACGGTGTGGCCACCATCCGCCTGGACCGTCCGAAGATGAACGCGATCTCCGTCCAGGTCCAGGAGGAGCTGGTCCGCGTGGTCGCCGAGGTCGTGGAGCGCGACGACGTCAAGGCGGTCGTGCTGACCGGTGGTGAGCGCGTCTTCGCCGCCGGCAACGACGTCAAGGAGATGGCCGACATGTCGCACACCGACATGGTCAAGCGCTCCGGGCCGCTCCAGGCCGCCGTCACCGCCGTGGCCCGCATCCCCAAGCCGGTCGTCGCGGCCGTCAACGGCTACGCCCTGGGCGGCGGCTGCGAGCTCGCGCTCGCCGCGGACGTCCGGGTGGCGGGGGAGCGCACCGTCATGGGCCAGCCCGAGGTGCTGCTGGGCATCATCCCCGGCGCCGGCGGCACCCAGCGGCTCGCGCGGCTGGTCGGTCCGAGCAAGGCCAAGGACATCATCCTCACCGGTCGCTTCGTGAAGGCCGACGAGGCCCTGGCGATCGGTCTGGTCGACCGGGTCGTGCCCGACGAGTCGGTCTACGAGGAGGCGCTCACCTGGGCGCGACAGTTCGCCGGGGCGGCGACGTACGCCGTGCGCGCGGCCAAGGAGTGCATCGACCGGGGCCTCGAGGTCGACCTCGACACGGGGCTCGAGATCGAGCGGATGCAGTTCGCCGCGCTGTTCGCCACGCAGGACCGGACCATCGGTATGTCATCCTTCGTCGAGAACGGACCGGGCAAGGCTCAGTTCTCGGGCAGCTGAGCCGGCAGGCGAGTACCCCCTCTCGAAGGAGACGCACGTGGCACTGGGCAGGTTGGGCAAGCGTGACGGCAAGGCCGTCGCTGACGAGTCGGAGACGGGGACGACGACCACGTCGAAGCCCGCGAAGCCGGCCAGCACCCGCTCCGGGCCGAGCGTCGCCGGCGTGCGCACGCGGATCGCGACCGTGGTCTGGGCGGTCTTCGTGCTGCTGGCGCTGGTGCTGGCGGTCGGCGCGCTGCTGATCGCCATCGGTGCCAACCGGGACAACGGGCTCGTGCAGTTCGTCCTCGACCTCGCCGACGGGGTCGACCTCGGGGTGTTCTCCCGCGAGAACGGCATCCGCGAGTTCGACGGCTCGAACGCCGAGACGAAGAACGCCCTGTTCAACTGGGGCCTCGGGGCGGTGGCCTACCTCGTCATCGGCCGCCTGCTCGAACGCGTCATCAAGCCGTGACCTGCGCCTGAGCAGAGCACGCGACACCGCAGGGCCGTGACAGCACCGCTGTCACGCATGTGAGATACCCAACCGTGCACGGTGTACCGCCGAGCGCTTACGCACGGGTAATCTCCCCGACACCACCGAGTCCACAGGAGGGGCCCTCACCGGGCCAGATCCCATGAACATTGTTGTCTGTGTGAAGTACGTGCCCGACGCGACCGCCGACCGTCAGTTCGAACAGGACCTCACCGTCGACCGCGTCGGCGTCGACGGTCTGCTGTCCGAGCTCGACGAGTACGCCATCGAACAAGCCCTGCAGCTCAAGGAGAAGTCCGGCGACGACACCGAGGTGACCGCGCTCTGCGTGGGCCCGGAGAAGGCCGTCGACGCGGTGCGCAAGGCGCTGCAGATGGGTGCCGACAAGGGCATCCACGTCTCTGACGAGGCCATCGCCGGTTCCGACTACCTCGCGACGTCCCTGGTCCTGGCCAAGGCGATCGAGAAGGCCGGCGCCGAGAAGCCGGTCGACCTGGTCATGTGCGGCATGGCCTCGACCGACGCCTCCGGCTCGGTCGTCCCGGCGATGCTCGCCGAGCGCCTCGACCTGCCCCAGGTGACCTTCGCCTCGGTCGTCGAGTCGCAGGGTGACCAGGTCCGCGTCAAGCGCGACGGCGACACCGCCACCGAGGTCATCGGCGCGACCATGCCGCTGGTGCTCTCCGTCACCGACCAGACCGGCGAGGCCCGCTACCCCTCCTTCAAGGGGATCATGGCGGCGAAGAAGAAGCCGATGGAGACCTGGTCGCTGGCCGACATCGGTGTCGACGCCGACCAGGTGGGCCTCTCGGTCGCGTGGTCGCAGGTCGACGAGGCAACCGCCCGCCCGCCGCGTACCGCCGGCGAGGTCGTCACCGACGAGGACGGGTCGGGCGCCGAGGCGCTCACCGGGTTCCTCGCCTCCAAGAAGTTCATCTGAGGAGCGACTGAGATGTCTGAAGTCCTGGTTGTCGTCGACCACGTCGACGGCGCGATCCGCAAGCCCACCCTCGAGCTCCTCGCCCTGGCCAAGCGCCTGGGGGAGCCCTCGGCCGTCCTCTTCGGCGGCTCGGACGTGGCCTCCGCCGCGACCGAGAAGCTGAAGGCCTTCGGTGCCGAGAAGATCTACGTGATCGACGACGCCGAGATCAAGGGCTACCTGGTGGCCCCCAAGGCCGAGGCCCTGCAGCAGCTGGTCGAGAAGACCAGCCCCGCCGCGGTGCTCTTCGTCTCCGGCTACGAGGGCAAGGAGGTGGCCGCCCGTCTGGCCATCAAGATCGGCTCCGGCCTGATCACCGACGCCGTCGACGTCGAGGACGGTGGCGTGACCACCCAGTCGGTCTTCGCCGGCAACTTCACCGTCAAGGCCAAGGTCACCCACGGCACCCCGCTGATCACCGTCAAGCCGAACTCCACCTCCCCGGTGGAGGAGGCCGGTGCCGGCGCCGTCGAGGAGTTCGCCGTGACGATCTCCGACTCGGCGAAGAAGGCCCAGATCGTGGCCTCCCAGCCGCGTCAGGCCTCGGGTCGCCCCGAGCTGACCGAGGCCGCGATCGTGGTCTCCGGCGGTCGTGGCACCGGTGGCGACTTCACCCCGATCGAGGGCCTGGCCGACGCGCTCGGCGCCGCCGTCGGTGCCTCGCGCGCCGCCGTCGACTCCGGCTGGATGCCGCACACCTTCCAGGTGGGCCAGACCGGCAAGACCGTCTCGCCGCAGCTCTACGTGGCCAACGGCATCTCCGGTGCGATCCAGCACCGCGCCGGCATGCAGACCTCGAAGACGATCGTGGCGGTCAACAAGGACGAGGAGGCCCCGATCTTCGAGCTCGTGGACTTCGGCGTCGTCGGCGACCTCCACGCCGTGCTCCCGGCTGCCACGGAGCAGATCAACCAGCGCAAGGGCTGAGCGTCCGGCTCACCTCACCGACAGGGGAGGATCCTCGGCACCAGGTGCCGAAGATCCTCCCCTGTCGTCATTGCGGCAGCGTGGGCACGCTCGCAGGCTGCCGGTCCAGCCGCGGGCGGCGAGCACCGACGCGACCACTCGAGCCAGGCGGCACGGCTCCAGCACCTGGCGCCACCCGGCTCGCAAGGTCACCGCGCCCGAGGCCAGCGACTCCAGGTCGCGCTCGAGGTCGCGCCACCGGTCCGCCGCGAGCTCGTGGCCCAGTCGACCGTCCAGCTCGATGAGAACGCCGTGGTCACCGACCACGACGTCGCGGTAGACGATGGCTCCGCCGGCGACGGCTCGGACCTGTCGCTGCGCCGGAGGCAGGGCGTGGGCGCGCTCGACATCGCGCAGGTACCGGCGCTCAAGCGGCGACATCGTCCCGGCGGCGACGTCCGCGACCACGTCGACGAGCAGGCGCCGACGCGGGAGCCGGGTCATCGACGCGAGCGCCGCCGACAGCCGGTCGGGGGTGGTGCGCCCCAGTTGGCAGGCGTCGGCGAGCACGGCCACGGCGCGATCGTCGTCCCGGGCTGAGGAGGCGACGGTCAGGACGGCGGGCTCGAGCCGCTGCCGCGGAGGTGAGAGGTGCGACTGGACCTGCGCGTCGAAGTCGCGCAGCCGGCGGGTGCGTACGCCGGGCGGGTCGTCCACACGACGTGCGTGCGCGACCACGAGGTCGATCGGGGCCCGCTCCTCTGCGGCGCCGGTACGAATCCCGAAGGCGCGCAGGCTGGAAGCGCCGGCCAGCGCCGCCGGGTCGTGCAGCAGGGTGGCGGCCCACGCCCGCTGCTCCCAGCTCAGAGGTCCGGTGTGGTCGACGTACACGCCCGGCAGCGCTCGAGCCCAGGTGCGGCGGCGCAGGAGCCGCTCGACGTCGACATCACGAGCACCAGCGGCCAGGACCTGCCTGCGGGAGACGACGCCGTGCTGCCGGGCCTGGGTCGCGCGCACGGCAGGCTCCCACGTCTGGCTCATGGTCAGAGCCTGACCGCGACGTACGGTCGCCAACCCCCGCCGACGTCCGGCTGTGGAGGGCCGGGCGGGGTGGGGTCAGGACAGGGCGGCGGCGAGGGCGGGCAGCAGGAGGTCGTAGGCGGCGCCGGTGAGGTGCACGCCGTCGTCGAGGAAGGCGCGGGGGCCGAGCGGGGCGAGGAGGGCGTGGGCGTCGACGACGCGCCCCCCGGCCGCGAGGCTCAGCGCGGCGCCGGCGGCGGCGTACGACGCCACGGTGGCGGCGGTGCGGTCGTCGGGACCGCCGAGCCGGGCCTCGTCGACGCCCGGCGGGGTGAGGTAGACCAGCCGGGCGACACCGGTCCCGTCGAGCCCGACGAGGTGGTCGAGCAGGGCCCGCAGGTTGTCCTCGAACTCGTAGGGCGGCACCGCCTTCCACGGGGCCGCGTCGTTGGTGCCGACGGAGACGACCACGCTGTCCTCGGGGCGCAGGTGCACGCCGTGGGCCTGGCCCAGGAGCTCGAAGGCGAACGAGCCGCCGACGGCGGCGTTGACCACCTCGGCGCCGGGCCGGGGGGCCAGTCGGTGCAGGTCGCGACGGACCCGGTCGAGGTGGCTGTCACCGAGCAGCACGATCCGCATGTCCGCAGCCTAGGAGGCGTCCGGTGGCACTGTCGCCGCCGTCTACGATCGCGCCATGACGTCGCTGACCAGCAGCCAGACCAGCAGCGAGGGTGTGCTCGAGCTGGCCACCCGGGCCCGCGCCGCCGGCCGCGGCCTCGCGCTGGCCAACCGCGCCACCAAGGACGCCGCCCTCGAGGCGATGGCCCAGGCGCTGCTCACCCACGCCGAGACGCTGCTGGCCGCCAACGCCGAGGACGTGCGGCGGGCCGAGGAGGGTGGCACCCCCGCGGGCATCGTAGACCGGCTGCGCCTGACCCACGACCGGCTCGCGGCGATGGCCCAGGGCCTGCGCGACGTGGCCGGGCTGCCCGACCCGGTGGGGGAGGTCGTGCGCGGCAGCACCCTGGCCAACGGGCTGGAGATGCGCCAGCTGCGGGTGCCGTTCGGTGTGGTCGGGATGATCTACGAGGCCCGGCCCAACGTGACCGCCGACGCCGCCGGGATCTGCCTCAAGTCCGGCAATGCGGTGCTGCTGCGCGGCTCCTCCAGCGCCGCGGCCAGCAACGCCGCGATCGTCGAGGTGCTGCGCGACGCGGTCGCGGCGGCCGGTCTCGACCCCGACGTGGTGCAGATGGTGCCGGCCGACTCCCGCGAGACCGTGCGGGCGATGATGCGCGCCCGCGGCCACATCGACGTGCTGATCCCGCGCGGGGGAGCCGGGCTGATCCGCAGCGTCGTGGAGGAGTCGACGGTGCCGGTGATCGAGACCGGCGTCGGCAACTGCCACGTGTACGTCGACCGGGCGGCCGACCTCGACAAGGCCCTGGCCGTCGTCCTCAACGCCAAGACCCACCGGCCCAGCGTGTGCAACGCCGCCGAGACGCTGCTGGTGCACGCCGACCTGGCCGCGACCTTCCTGCCCCGGGTGGTCTCGGCACTGCAGGAGGCCGGGGTCAGCGTGCACGGCGACGCGGCCACCGCCGCGCTCCCGGGCGTCGTGCCGGCCACGGAGGAGGACTGGGACACCGAGTACCTCTCGCTGGACATGGCCGTCGCGGTCGTGGGCTCGATCGACGGCGCGCTCGACCACGTCCGGCGCCACTCCAGCGGGCACACCGAGGCGATCCTCACCGAGGACCAGGGCGCTGCCCGCCGGTTCGTGGCCGAGGTGGACGCCGCCGCCGTGCTGGTCAACGCCAGCACCCGCTTCACCGACGGCGGCGAGCTCGGCTTCGGCGCCGAGATCGGGATCAGCACCCAGAAGCTGCACGCACGGGGGCCGATGGGCCTGCCCGAGATGACCTCGACCAAGTACGTCGTCACCGGTGACGGCCACGTGCGGTGACCGGTGCGGCCGCTGCGCCCCGGTGCCGCTAGTCTGTGCCCATGATCGTGGCGCAGACCGTGCAGAACCTCGTAGTCCTGGCCTCCGAGGAGGAGCACGAGATCAACCAGGTGCTCTCGTGGGGCATCGGGCTCCTGGTCCTCGGCATCATGCTGGCCCTCTTCCTCGCTCTCACCGCCTTCGGCAACGGGCGCGAGCACAGCTGAGTCCCGTCTCATGACGCGTCGACGCCGGGTCGGCGTCATGGGTGGCACCTTCGACCCGATCCACCACGGCCACCTCGTGGCGGCATCCGAGGTCCAGGCGTGGTTCGACCTCGACGAGGTCGTCTTCGTCCCCACCGGCGACCCGTGGCAGAAGTCGGACCGCAAGGTCACCGAGGCCGAGCACCGCTACCTGATGACGGTGATCGCCACCGCGGCCAACCCGCGGTTCAACGTCAGCCGCGTCGACATCGACCGCGCGGGCCGGACGTACACGATCGACACCCTGCGCGACCTGCGGGAGCGGCTGCCCGACGCCGACCTCTACTTCATCACCGGCGCCGACGCGCTGGCCGACATCTTCACCTGGCGCGACGCCGAGGAGCTCTTCGAGCTCGCCCAGTTCGTCGGCTGCACCCGTCCCGGCTACGAGATGGACGAGGAGACGTTGCGGGCGATCCCCGCCGATCGTGTCACGATGGTGGAGATCCCTGCGCTGGCCATCTCGTCCTCGGACTGTCGGGCGCGCAAGGAGCGCGGCGAGCCCGTGTGGTACCTCGTCCCGGACGGTGTCGTGCAGTACATCGCCAAGTACGACCTGTACCCGGCGCGACCGCCGTCCCAACCCTTGACCCAGCGACTTCCCGGAGACTCATGACTGCCACCGACCACGCGACCGAGCTGGTGCTCGCCGCCGCCCGCGCCGCCGGCGACAAGCTCGGCACGAACCTCGTCGCCTTCGACGTCAGCGAGCAGCTGGCCATCACCGACGCCTTCCTGCTGGTCTCGGCCGCCAACGACCGCCAGGTCAAGGCGGTCGTCGAGGCGGTCGAGGACGGGCTGCGCGAGATCGGCGCGAAGCCGATCCGCCGCGAGGGCGGTCGCGACGGACGCTGGGTGCTCCTCGATTACGGCGACATCGTCGTGCACGTCCAGCACGAGGAGGAGCGCGAGTTCTACGCCCTCGAGCGGCTGTGGCGCGACTGCCCCGCGATCGAGCTCCCGGCCGACGTCACCGACCAGCGGTGAGCCGCACCCTGGTCCTGCTGCGGCACGGCCAGACGGCCTCCAACCGCACCGGGCGCATCCAGGGCCAGCTCGACGTCGACCTCGACGACACCGGTCGCGACCAGGCCGAGCGCACCGCCCCCGTGGTGGCGGCACTCGCACCCGACCTCGTCTGGTGCTCCGACCTGGTCCGCGCCCGATCCACCGTGGCGCCGGTGCTGCGCGCCCTGGGCCGCGCGCCGGCCTCGGCGACGTACGACGCGCGGTTGCGCGAGTTCCACCTCGGCGAGCGGCAGGGGATCTCCCACGAGGAGTACCGCGCCCTCGACGCCGAGGAGTTCACGGCCTTCCGGGCCGGGCACTACGACGTGGTGCCGGGGGCCGAGAAGGCCGCCGAGGTGCGGATGCGGATGGCCGAGGCGCTCGGTGAGCTGCTGGCCGCGACCCCCGCGGGCGGAACCGCGCTGGCGGTCTCGCACGGGGCAGCGATCCGGGTGGCCACGGGGGCGCTGCTGGGCTGGCCCGAGGAGCAGTTCCGGACCCTGCACGGCCTCGGAAACTGCGGCTGGGCGGTCTTCCGGGAGCACCCGGAGGACGGCGAGCTGCGGCTCGAGGCCTACCACCGCACCATCGGCTGACCCCGAATTCGCATCGTCGCGGGACGTCGGCTAATGTTCCGCAGGTCGCTCACCGGAGACGGATGAGGCAGACGGATGGGGCTGTGGCGCAGCTGGTAGCGCATCTGCATGGCATGCAGAGGGTCAGGGGTTCGAGTCCCCTCAGCTCCACCATCGCGAGGACCCCCGGTCGGGCACGAGAGTGCCGGGCCGGGGGTCCTCGCCATTTCCGGGATCCCGGCCCGGAGGGCACCGCTCAGGCGGGCAGGACGCAGCCGGGGTTGAGGATGCCGCGCGGGTCCACCGCGTCCTTGAGCGCGCGCGACAGCGCCATCGCGCCCGGGTCGAGCTCGCGGGCCAGCCAGTCCCGCTTGAGCCGGCCCACCCCGTGCTCGCCGGTGATGGTCCCGCCGAGGTCGAGGGCCAGTGCCGTGATCGCGTCGAAGGCGCGTGCAGCGGCGGCCACCGAGGCGGGGTCGGCCGCGTCGTGGACGATCGTCGGGTGCATGTTGCCGTCCCCGGCATGGCCGAAGACGCCGATGGTCAGCGACTCGGCGGCGGCGATGCGCTCGACGCCCTCGAGGAGCTCGACGACGCGGCCCCGGGGCACGCAGACGTCGTCGAGGATCCAGTCACCGAGCTGCTCCAGCGCCGGGAGGGCCTGGCGCCGCGCCTCGAGCAGCGCCTCGCCCTCGGCGGCGTCGTCGGCGCTGACGACGTCGACGGCACCGGCGGCCTCGCACAGCACCGCCATCCGTTCGAGGACGAGGGCCGCGGCCGGGTCGTCGCACTGCGCGAGGAGCATCGCGGCGGGGGTGCCGCCCTCGCCGAGGCCCATCCGGGTCAGGCGGTCCACGGCGTCGAGCGTGGTGCGGTCCATCACCTCGAGCATCGACAGGGGCAGTCCCGCGGTCGCGACCGCAGCGACCGCGGCCCCGGCGGCGGCGAGGCCGGGGAACGTCGCGACCAGCGTGCGGGCCGGGCCGGGGGCGGGCAGCAGCCGCAGGGTGATCTCGGTGATCACGCCGAGCGTGCCCTCGGAGCCGACCAGGAGCGCCGTCAGGTCGTAGCCGGCCACGCCCTTCGCGGTGCGCCGGCCGGTCCTCGTGATCGTGCCGTCGGCGAGCACCACCTCCAGCCCGAGCACGAAGTCGCCGGTGACGCCGTACTTGACGCAGCACATGCCCCCGGCGTTCGTGGCGACGTTGCCGCCGATCGTGGAGAAGGCCACGCTGCCGGGATCGGGCGGGTAGAAGAGGCCGACCTCGGCCACGGCGGTGCGCAGGTCGCCGGTGACGACCCCGGGCTGGACCACGGCCAGCCGTTCACCGCGGTCGATCTCGAGGACGCGCGCGAGACGCCGGGTGGACAGCACGACCGAGCCGTCGGGGGCGGTCGCGGCGCCGGACAGCCCGCTGCCGGCGCCGCGCACCACCACCGGCACCCGGTGCTCGTGGGCGATGGCCAGCGTCGCGGCCACGTCGGCGGTGCTGCGGGGGCTCACGACGGCGACCGGCCCGGCCCCGCCGACCAGACCGCTGCCCACCCCCAGGGCCGACTCGTCGCGCGCGTAGGACGCGACGAGGTCGGGGTCCGTGGTGACCAGGTCGGGACCGAGCCGGTCGAAGGGAGTGCTCACCGGTGTCGGCGGCCGCTCAGCCGACGCGCATCTCGCCGAGCTCCGACCAGTCGGTGCCCTCGACCTCGGTGCTGACGATGCGGGGGGTCTCGACCAGGTACGCCGGCAGCTCGCGGGTCGCCTTCTGGAAGTGCTCGGACTGCACGTGCGCCCCACCGGCCTCACCGTCGGCGAAGGCCTCGGTCAGGAAGTACTCGTTGCTGTCGTCGAGCGCGCGGGCCCAGTCGAACCACAGGCAGCCCGGCTCGGCACGGGTCGACTCGGTGAACTCGCGCGAGATCTCGGGCCAGCTGTCGGCGTGCTCGGGCTGGATGCGGAAACGGGCGGTGATGAAGATCAAGACTCTCTCCTCTGTGCGGACGGGCGGTCCCGACGACCGGAGCGTGGACCTGCCGCGACGAGCCTAGGCGCGACGGGGCTACGCTGCGCCACACACGTCTCGTGGTGACCAGGAACCCGGTGCAAGTCCGGGGCGGTTCCGCCACTGTGAGCCCGCAGCAGCACCGCGGGCGTAGCCAGACACTGGCCACGGGACCTCCGTCGAGCAAGGGGCGAGAACCCCGAGGAGAAACGCGATGAGGCCACGCCCGTCCCCGTCCACCCTGTCCGCGGCCACGGTCGCCCTGGTGCTGCTGCTGGGCGCCTCGGCCTGCGCCGGAGCGCCGGAGCCGCCCGCAGGTGCCGCGCCGGCCGGCGCGCCCGGGTTCCCGGTCGAGATCACCAGCTGCGGGCACACCAGCACGCTCGAGAGCCCCGTGCGACGAGGCGTCACGATGAACCAGGGCGCCACCGAGGTCGCCCTCGCGCTCGGTGTCGAGGACCAGCTGGTCGGCACCGCCTACCTCGACGACGCGGTGGCCGGCCGCTGGGCCGACGCCTACGCCGCGGTCCCGGTGCTCTCGACGCAGTACCCGACCCGGGAGGAGCTGCTCGCCACCGGGCCCGACCTGGTCTACGGCGCCTACGTCAGTGCGTTCGACGCCGGGGCCGCCGGCAGCCGCGAGGAGCTGGAGGGCAGCGGCACCGCCGCCTACCTGTCGCCGTTCGCCTGCGAGGACGACGACCTGCGTCCGGCCCCCTCCTTCGAGGCGGTCTGGGACGAGGTGGACGCCGTCGCCGCCGCGTTCGGTGTGCCCGAGCGAGCCGAGCGGCTGCGCGCCGAGCAGCAGCAGCAGCTGGCCGACCTGGCGGCGGCCGAGGCCGGTGCGGACCTCGACGTGCTCTGGTACGACTCCGGTGACAGGACGCCGTACGTCGGCGCCGGCGCCGGCGGCCCGCAGCTGGTGCTGGACGCGGTCGGGGCGACCAACGTCTTCGCCGACCAGCCGGGCGGCTGGGTCGAGGCCAGCTGGGAGAAGGTCGTCGTGGCCGACCCCGACGTGATCGTGCTGGCCGACGCCGCGTGGTCCAGCGCCGCGGACAAGATCGCCTACCTCGAGTCGGACCCGGTGCTGAGCACCCTCGGTGCGGTGCGCGAGCAGCGCTACGTCCGGGTGCCGTTCTCGGAGTCGACGCCGGGGGTGCGCCTGGTCGACGGGGCGAGCTCGGTGGCCGCCCGGCTGACCAGGCTGTCCGGCTCGTGATCCGGGGCCGACCGGCCCTCTCGTCCCTCGTCCTGCTGAGCGCGGGCGCCGTGCTGCTGCTCAGCATGGCCGTGGCCCTGGGCATCGGCGCGGTGCCGGTCCCGCTGTCGACGGTCGTCCAGGTCGTCGTGCGCCGCCTCGGTGTCGAGGGCCTGGGCGTCGAGGGGTTGGACGTGAGCCTGCTCGACGACCAGATCGTCTGGCAGCTGCGGATGCCGAGGGTGCTGGGGGCCGCGGCGATCGGCGCCTCGCTCGCGTGCTGCGGTGCGGTGCTGCAGGCACTGACCCGCAACGACCTGGCCGACCCCTACCTGCTGGGCATCTCCAGCGGCGCGGCCGTCGGGGCCGTCACGGTCATCGTGCTCGGGGTCTCGGTCGTCGGGCTGGTCGGCTCCGCAGCCGTGGCCGCGGCCGGGTTCGTGGGGGCCTTGGCGGCGCTCGTGCTGGTGCTGGTCCTGGCCGCCGGGCCGGGCGGGTCGCTGTCCCCGGGACGCACCGTCCTGGCCGGGGTGGCCACCGCGCAGGTGTGTGCCGCCTACACCTCGATGGTGGTGATCATGGCCGGGGACGCGGACGCCGCGCGTCGGGTGCTGGGCTGGACGCTGGGGTCGGTGGCCGGGCTGCGCTGGGGGACGGCGCTGAGCGTGAGCGTGGTAGCCGTGGTCTCGACCCTGCTGTTCATGACCATGGCCGGCCAGCTCGACGCACTGGCCTTCGGGGAGTCCTCGGCGCGCTCGTTGGGCATCGAGGTCGACCGGCTGCGCTGGCTGCTGATGGTCGTCACCGCGCTGGTCACCGCGTGCCTGGTGGCGTTCTCGGGGGCCATCGGCTTCGTGGGTCTGGTCGTGCCGCACGTGGTGCGGTTCGTGACCGGTCCCCAGCACCGGCTGCTGCTGCCGCTCGCGGCCCTGCTCGGCGCCGTCCTGCTGGTCTGGGCCGACACCCTGGCCCGTTCATGGGTGTCGGGCCAGGAGATCCCGATCGGGGTCGTCACCGCGATCGTCGGTGCCCCGTTCTTCGCCTACCTGCTGCGACGCACCCCGGCGGCGGCATGAGCGCGCCGGTGCTGGAGGTCCTCGGCGTCAGCTGGTCGGCGCCACAGCGCGAGCAGCCGGTCCTGGACACGGTCACCCTGCAGTGCCGGCCCGGACGGGTCACCGGGCTGCTGGGTCCCAACGGGTCGGGCAAGACGACGCTGCTGCACGTGGCGGCGGGACTGCGCCGGCCCGACGCCGGGTCGGTGCGCCTCGACGGTGTCGACGTGCACCGGATGCGCGCGCGGCAGCGGGCCCGCCGGCTGGCGTTGGTCGAGCAGCACGCGGCGACCGGCCTGGCGCTCACCGTGCGCCAGGTCGTCGAGCTCGGGCGGACGCCGTACCGCTCGCGGCTGGGCTCCGGGCCGGTGCGCGGCGAGGACGCCGCCGCGGTGGCCGAGGCGATGGCGCTGGCCCGGGTCGAGCACCTGGCCGACTGCGACTGGGCGCGGCTCTCGGGCGGCGAGCGGCAGCGCACCCAGCTGGCCCGGGCGCTGGCGCAGCAGCCGGCGCTGCTGCTGCTCGACGAGCCGACCAACCACCTCGACCTGGGCCACCAGCTCGACTTCCTCGAGCGGGTGCGCGGACGGGGGCTGACCACGCTGGCGGCGCTGCACGACCTCGAGCTGGCGGCGGGCTTCTGCGACGACGTGGTGGTGCTCGACGGCGGCCGGGTGCGGGCCGCCGGTCCGGTGGCCGAGGTGCTCACCCCCGACCTGGTCGCCGAGGTCTACGGCGTGGACATCGACGTCGAGGCGCACCCGCGCCGCCCCGCGTCGCACGTGCGGTGGAACAGCGTGCTGCGCGGGCACCCGGCGCTCGGGGAGGCGCGATGAGGTTAGGCTGCGCCCACACGTCTCGTGGTGACCAGGAACCCGGTGCCGGCAGCGATGTCGAAGTCCGGGGCGGTTCCGCCACTGTGAGCCCGCTGCGAGAGCAGCGGGTGTAGCCAGACACTGGCCACGGGACCTCCGCCGACCAGGGGCGAGAACCCCGAGGAGAAACACGATGACCCGACGCGTGCGCATCGCGCTGCTGTCCACCTCCGACACCGACCTCCTCTCGGCCCGCGCCAGCGGGGCCGACTACGTCGTGGCCAACCCGGCCCGGCCGGGTCACCAGTCGATGGCCGAGACCATCGAGGGCTGCGACCTGGTGGTCGGACGGGTCCTGGGCTCGCCGCAGGACCTGTGCTCCGGCTTCACCCGGGTCGCTGCCACGGGCGTCCCGACCGTCGTGCTGGGCGGCGAGCAGCAGCCCAGCGCCGAGCTGATGGAGCTCTCCTCGGTGCCGATGGGCATCGCCGCGGAGGCCCACCGCTACCTCGCCGAGGGCGGCCCGGCCAACCTCGCCCAGCTGCACGCGTTCCTCTCCGACACGGTGCTGCTGACCGGCGAGGGGTTCGAGCCGCCGGCCGCCCTGCCCCAGTGGGGCTGGGCCCGCCCGCACGTGGACAGCGACCTGCCGCGGGTCGGCATCCTCTACTACCGCGCCCACGAGGCCAGCGGGAACACCGCCTTCGCCCACGCCCTGGCCGACGCGGTCGACGCGACCGGCCTGGCCGTCGGCGTCCCGATCTTCGCGGGCTCCCTGCGCGCGGCCTCCGACGACCTGTACGACGCGCTGGGCACCCTCGACGCGCTCGTGGTCACCGTCCTCGCCGCCGGCGGCAGCACCCCGGCGACGGCCGGCGCCGGCGGTCACGACGAGGCCTGGGACGTGGAGCGGATGGCCGCCCTCGACATCCCCGTCCTCCAGGGCCTGTGCCTGACCAGCAGCCGCGCCGAGTGGGAGGCCAGCGACGACGGGGTCACCCCGCTCGACTCCGCCACCCAGATCGCGATCCCCGAGTTCGACGGACGGATCATCACCGCGCCGTTCTCGTTCAAGGAGATCGACGCCGAGGGGCTGCCGCGCTACGTCGCCGACGCCGAGCGGTGCGACCGGGTCGCCCGGATCGCGGTCAACCACGCCCGGCTGCGGCGTACGCCGCCCGCGCAGCGCAGGGTCGCGCTGATGCTCTCGGCCTACCCGACCAAGCACTCGCGGGTCGGCAACGCGGTCGGCCTGGACACGCCGGTCTCGACCATCCGCCTGCTGCGCCGGCTGCGCGACGCCGGCTACGACCTCGGTGCCCCCGGGGAGATCCCGGGCCTCGAGCTGGGCGACGACACCGAGGCCGGCGACGCGCTGATCCATGCGCTGATCGCCGCCGGCGGGCAGGACGAGGAGTGGCTGACCCACGCCCAGCTCAGCGACGCCCACGTGCGGATCACCCCCGAGCAGTACGCCGCGTGGACCGCCGACCTGCCCGCCGACCTGCGCGCGCAGATCACCGACGCGTGGGGCGGCGCGCCCGGCACCCTGTTCACCAACGCGGCCGGTGAGATCGTGCTCGCCACCATCACGGCGGGCAACGTGGTGCTGCTGATCCAGCCGCCCCGGGGCTTCGGGGAGAACCCGGTCGCGATCTACCACGACCCCGACCTGGCCCCCAGCCACCACTACCTCGCGGCCTACCGCTGGCTCGAGGCGTCGCAGGAGTCCGGCGGGTTCGGCGCGCACGCGGTGGTGCACCTGGGCAAGCACGGGTCGATGGAGTGGCTCCCGGGCAAGAACGCGGCGCTGTCGGCCTCCTGCGCCACCGACGCCGCGATCGGCAGCCTGCCGCTGGTCTACCCGTTCCTGGTCAACGACCCGGGGGAGGGGGCCCAGGCCAAGCGCCGCGCGCACGCCACGATCGTGGACCACCTCATCCCGCCGATGGCGCGTGCGGAGACCTACGGCGACATCGCGCGCCTGGAGCAGCTGCTCGACGAGCACGCCAACATCGCCGCGATGGACCCCGCCAAGCTGCCGGCGGTGC